>JBPCRP010000159.1:0-25663 GCA_050996715.1 Propionibacteriaceae bacterium | reverse complement strand
CCGTCGAGGACGGCGTGGAGCTGTTCCAGCCCCAAGCGATGACGGTCAGCCGTTACCGCTACCGGGCTGCGAACATCCGATCGCCCTGGCCGACAAGATCATCAGGAACAGCCGCATAGCCCAACGATACGGGCTCGTGGAGAGCCGGATGCGTGGAGACACGCACGTCCGGTTCGGAGGGCGGGATGAGGAAACGTAACGCCTGCAAAGGCGTCAACGCGCCTCATCCCGACCCAACTCGTCCACCGACAACACGATCGCGTTCTCCGGGGGGTTTATGTACAGACCGATTACATCGGTGACCTTGGCGACCAGCTCCGGGTCGGTGGAGAACTTGAACGTCTCCGACTTCCACGCTTTGACCCCGTAGTCCTTCCACGCAGCCGCGATCGTGGAATGGTGCACCCCCAGCCGTGCCGCGAGGAGTCGCGACGACCAGTGCGTCACCCCCAGACTCTTCGGCGGCGCCTTCAGCGTCGCCGAGATGACCTTGACATGGTCCACCTTGCGCGGCCGGCCCGGACGCTTCACATCCACCAACCCGGGAATGCCTCGTGTTCCCCGTGATCCGCTGACCCTCTGCAACGTCCATACGGAGGACGACACAGCCGGATCGTCGAGGCGAAGTTCGCGACCGGCCGGGCCAACCCCAGACCCGTGCCGCAAGCCGTCCGTCCAGCGACGACCGTCGAAGACCTCGACGGACACTGACGCATTGCGTCAGTTCCAGCCTCCCGCAAAGGCTCCGGCCGACGATCTGGACCCGTTCGTAAGCCGATCGTCGTGCGGAGCACGCTGGATCGCTCACCGGACGGCATCGTTGTGAGTCGCATTGCGGGCGCGGGCCGGCGAATGTTGGAACGACTGGTGAGCGCTGGTCAGGTGAACGTCGCCAACACCTCGTGTAACGAAACCTTCGGCTCGCACGAGAGGGCCCCAGCCGGCCGATGACGATGTGACTGGTCCAGATTCTCAGAGGAAGTCCCTGCTGTGCATGCTCGGTCGAACAAGCTCGATCATCGACCGCGGTTGACCGTACTGGTTCCAACCGTGCTGACCGTGACTGAGAACCGTTCTCCCTCGGGTCCAGCGAGTATCAAGCGAGGTCCGCCTCGTCAAAGACGTCATCATCATCCGCTCTAACCCGCGGCGGATGAGGGGGCGCGCCCTCTTTTCTGGAGATCGACCAAAGGAGCGAAAAAAGGGGGAGTCCACTGCCGCCGCGCCACGCGGCGCACGCCACGAGAAGGGGAATCCGTTGACGGACCAGAGAGCACGCGCGTTCAGTCTGGACACTACGCACGTCTGGCTCGACGGGAATGGGACGGCCGCCACCCAGGAGGTCACTGCGGACTTCTGGCCGAACCTCGTCGGTGGCACCGGCCCCCGCGGGACCTGGCTGTTGGGAGGTGGTTCCCGCACGGAGGATACGAGCTCTTGGGACCTGCACCCGGAGGGTGAGTGTGTATTCCTTTTGGTGACAGGTGCGATGGCGATCGTCGTCGATGAAGGGGGCACCGGAGAGCGCACCATCGAGTTGCGCCCCGGACAGGCCTGCCTCGTGCCCCGGGGCGTGTGGCACCGTCAAGTCGTGCACGAGCTGAGCGAGCGGATCTTCCTCACTGCCGGCGCTGGCACTCGAATGCGTCCCGTCAGACCTGAGCCACGGGCATGAGTGGCACGGTGACGTTGAAACAGCAGCGGCGCGCCCGGCTCGTCGCGATCGTCGGCCAGTTGGCCGAGACCGCGTGTCTCTAGCCCTGGGCTAAGCCCCGGTACGGCCTGGACAGGTGTGGCTGATTTCGGGTCACCTGGCTCGGGTGGCGACCGGGGTCATCGACAGGAGGCAGCGGTCGGTGTCGTAGTCGCCAATCTCAGCGGCGAATAGTAGCTTCGACCCCTTCCCCACTGTGTCGGGGATGTCCGAGCCAGCCCACTCAAGTAGCATGGCAGACCGACAAGTTAATGAGTAACCGACACGTCGCCGATAAGATAATGAGAACCGACACGATGCGCGAGAACCTACAAGGAGGAGCAAAGGTGGTTGAGGGTCTTCCTACAAATCGATTTTGAGTCAGAACCTCGGGGAGAACCATGCCTCGGAATCGATTTTAGGTCGGGCGTCAAGCGGTCCATGGGCTGACGGTCAGGGCAAGAGTCGGCGTCCTACCGGCCGCAAAGCGGCTCGCAAGGGCCGACGAACTTCACAAATGATGCCGCCAGCGATGTACGTCTGGTTGCGGCGTTTGACCAAATTGATCATGGGGCACGCCAGATCCCTTTCCTGGTTGAGGATCGCCGCGATCTGCGTCAACGGTGTTGATCTTTGTTGGCGGTCGGACCGCGAACCAGCTCCACCCGTTGCCGGGGCACGGCGGTGGCGTCGGCGTGCTCGCGCGCCCACACGATCAGGTGCTCGCGGACGTGACAACGCAGGTCGAACAGCGTCGGGGCGTCGACCGCGGTCATCACCGCCCGAACTCGTACCAGGCCGCCCACGGCGTCGGTCACCTGCACCACCTGCTTGCGGCCGTCCCACAGCGGAGTGACCGCGACGATCTCGGCGAGACGTTCTCGCAGGGCCTCGAGATCCACGCGCCAGTCGAGGTCGATCTCCACGGCGCCGACCAGCTCGGAGCTGCGTCGAGTCCAGTTCTCGAAGGGCTGGCTGGTGAAGTAGGTCGAGGGCAGCACGAGCCGGCGGTCGTCCCAGATGTGCACGACGACGTAGCTGAGCGTGATCTCCTCGATCCGGCCCCACAGCTGCTCGACCACGACCACGTCGTCGATCCGGATGGCGTCGCTGAACGCGAGCTGGACGCCGGCGAACAGGTTGGCCAACGTGGACTGGGCGGCCACCGCGGCCACCACCGAGATCAGACCGGCCGAGGCGAGCAGGCTCGCGCCGACCGCCTTCACTCCCGGGAAGCTGAGCAGGGCGGCGCCGAGCGCGATCAGCACAACCAACGCCACGGTCAACCGCCGGATGACCAGCACCTGGGTCCGCAGCCGACGCGCGGTCCGGTTGTCCGCCACGTCGGTTCGGTAGCGACGCAGTCCGAGATCTTCGAAGAACAGCAGCACGGCGGCGAGCAGCCAGGCCCCGGTGCCGATGGCCGCCAGTCGGACGGCGAGCTGGATCCCGTCCCACCAAGACGGGGAGACCGGGTCTGGACGCGCCGACCCGCAGACCGCGCCGACGACCAGCACGACCACGAAGAGCCGGAACGGCACGGTGGCGTGTTCGGACAGGGTCGCCAGGGTCGGCCATCGTCGGGTCGACGCCCAGACGACGACGTGGACGATCACGATCAGCACCAACGCGGTCCCGAGGGCCACGAGCAGGGTGAGGAGGAACTCGGTCAGCGGAACAGCCATAGGCCCATGGTGCCTGGTGTGACGATCCTCGGCTCAGTCGTCGCTTGGACGGCGGGGCGGTGGGTCGGGGTCATGCAGGTCGGCGAAGCCGAAGTCGTCGTCGCTCCGCGCCCGACGGAACCGGCGCGAACGCGGGGCAGCATCGGCCGGCGGCACCTCCGTCGTCCCCGTTCCGGCGGGTGTGGGCGCGACCGAACCGACCGATTCGACCGACTCCGTACCTACGTTCGCCGGAACCCGGCGCAGGGTCTGCGTGTCCTCTTCGGCTGTTCCACCCTGATCCCGACCCTGATCTCCACCCTGATCCGTGCCGTGACCCCCACCGGACCCGCTCGCGGTGGCCGCGGCACCCGCCGGGGTCTCGTCGACGCCGGAGATCACGCTCGGCTTGGCCTTTCTGGTCGCCCCGGTGCTGGCTCTGACCACGGCTACCCCGATGGCGGTGGTCAACGGGACGGCGAGCACCAGCCCGATCGAGCCCACCAGGATGCTCAGCACCTCGGCGGCGAACATCTCGGTCTGCAGCACCTCGAGCAGCGGCCGGTCGTAGATCGCGATCAGCAGCAGCACCCCCAGCGAGGTGCCGGCGGTCGCGAACGCGATCGTGTAGACGGTCGAGGCGATGTGGTCGCGGCCGATCCGCATGGCCCGGGAGAACAGGTCCCGGCCCTCGAGGTCCTTGTCGGAGTCGGCGAGCTCCCAGACCGCCGAGGCCTGCGTGATGGTCACGTCGTTCAGCACGCCGAGACCGGCCAGGATGATGCCGCAGATCACCACCGAGGTCAGCTTGAGGTCGGGAGCCGTCGCAGCGAGCACGAAGTCGTCGTCGGAGGCCACGCCGGTGAGATGGGCCCAGGTGGTGGCGACCCAGCCCAAGCCGGCCGTCAGCAGCAGCCCGAACAACGTGCCCACCAGCGCCGTGGTGGTCCGGGCGCTGAACCCGTGTGCCGCGTAGAGCACCACGAACATGATCGCCGTGGAGCCGAAGAGCCCCACCGCGAGTGGGTTCGAACCCGCTACCAGGGCGGGGAACATGAACGCGACCAGGATGAAGCCGGCGAAGGCGAGTCCGACCAGGGCCGCGAACCCCCGCCAGCGGGCGACCGCACAGACCACCACCACGAAGATCAGCCCGAAGACGAGGAGCGGGAGCCCGCGCTCGAAGTCGGCGAACTGGTAGGCCGCCGTCCCGTCCTGGGCCGGGAGCCGGAACACCCGTACCTGCTGCCCGACCTCGGCGCCGGAGGAGAAGACGGCGCTGTTCAGCGCCACATCCACGACGTGGTCCTTGTCGGGTCCCTGCAGCAGCTTGACTTTGACGTCGGCGCAGTCCAACGAGGTCTGGCCGGGCGTGGAGCCCGGCTGCCCGTCGCAGGCGACCGGGTTGACCTCGGTGATCTCGGCCTTGGGCAGGGTCACTCCTGCCACCGTGTAGGTCGAGAGGTCCGGTCGGATGTGGCTCTGCAGGTCGTCGGGCCAGAGCACGACGAGCCCGGCGATGGTCCAGACGGCAACCGGGATGAGAATGACCACCAGCATCCGGAGCGCCTTGAGGTGACGCGCGGAGCCTTCGGCGGTGAGCAGGGTCTCAGCGCCGCCCGCGGGGTGGTGAGGATGGGACACGGGCTCGCCTACTCTTGGTCGTCATGACTGGGCCGACGTCGAGCGACCCGGACGGGGATGGACAGGGAAACCGTAACCGCAGTCCCGCCCCGGCGGGCTCCGCCGAGCCCGGGACCCCTCGCCGTGCGCCGCGGTCCCGGGCGGTGCTGGCGGTGCTCGGGGTCGTCGTGGGCCTGCTGGTGGTCGGAGCGGCCGGTCTGCAGGCTCCGAGCGTACGGCTGGCGCCGATGCTGGACACCGCGACCAGCCCCCCGACGACCAGTCCCCCAACCAGTCCCCTGAGCACCAGCCCCCCGACGACCGTGCCGGTGGTGACGACGCCGAGGAGCCGTCAGCACCCCTCGGCGCCACCTCGCAAAGAACGGGCGCAGGTGACGGTCCCGACGACGGGCCAGGGCGGTTACCGGCGAGCAAAGACGTCGGTCACGGCGTCTCACACCACGGGTCGACTGATCAGGTTCGACTTGCGGGTGGAGAGGGGGATGCCGTTCGACCCCGAGGACACGGCCCGGTTCGTCGCCTCGGTGCTGAACGACGACCGGAGCTGGACCGGCAGCGGCAGGTGGCGGTTCCAGCTGGTCGACGATGCCGACGAGGCCGAGTTGCACGCCTGGATCGTCAGCCGGACCACCACCAATCACAAATGCTTCCCCCTGCTCACCCGTGGGCAGGTCTCCTGCCAGAACGGCAACAACGTCGTGCTGAACGCGACCCGCTGGGCTCACGGGGCGAAGGCCTACGGTGACGACCTGCTGGGCTACCGGACCTACCTGGTCAACCACGAGTTCGGCCACTACCTCGGCTACGGCCACGTCGGCTGCCCCGCTCCGGGCAAGCGCGCCCCGGTGATGATGCAGCAGACCAAGGGTGTCGGGTCGTGCCGGTCCAACCCCTGGCCCGCGCCCGATCGCGACTGATCATGATCGTGCTGCTTCCCCCCTCGGAGGGCAAGGCCACCGCCCGTCGGCGCGGCACCCCCGTCCGGCTCGACCGGCTCACGCTGCCGGAGCTGCGCGACGCGCGACGTCGGGTGCTCAGCGCGCTCGTCGGCGCCAGCGCCCGGCCGGACGCGGCGACGGTGCTCAAGGTGGGGGCCGGTCAAGCGGCTGAGGTCGCCGCCAACCTGACGCTGGCTCGGACTCCGGCGGCTCCGGCGGCCGCGGTCTACACCGGGGTCCTCTACGACGCACTCGACCTCGCCTCGCTGCCCGCGCCGGTCCGCGCCCGCGCCTCGCGGACCGTACTGGTCCAGAGCGCGCTCTGGGGGCCGGTGTCGGTCGCGGACCGGATCGCGCCGTACCGGTTGTCGATGGGGGTGAGCCTGCCCGGCCTCGGTCCGCTCGCCGGGTACTGGCGGGCCGTGCTCGACGGGCTGATGCCGACCGTGGTCGGTCACCAGGTCGTGGTCGACTGCCGGTCCTCGACCTACGCCGCCGCCTGGCGTCCGAGCGGCGACGTGGCCCGCCGGACGGTCGCCGTCCGGGTGTGGACCGAGACCGCCGGGGCGCGCACGGTGGTGTCCCACCACGCCAAGCACACCCGGGGTCTGGTCGCCCGTTGGCTGCTGGAGGCGGGCTCGGTGCGCAGCGTGGGCGCCGTGGCCGAGGTGGTCGGGACGCGGATGCCCTGCGAGCTCGTCGACCTCGGCCGATCCGGTTGGGCCCTCGACGTGGTGACCGGCGTGGTGACCAGGTGAGCAGCCCCCGGGTTCGGCTGCGGCCCATCAGCGCCGCCGCCGCCACCGACTTGTGCGCGGGTCGTCGCCACCGGAGTTGGCACCCGGAGTATCCGCTCGCCGGGAGCCTGGACGCGGCCGGCATGTTCCTGCAGACGGCGGCGGTGGTCGACCCGGGCCCGTGGGGCATCTTCTGGGTCGTGCTCGACGGCGGGGTAGTGGGGGACATCGGCTTCCACGGCCCGCCCGGGTCCCGGTCCGCGCAGGACCCGGTCAGCGTGGAGATCGGCTACACCGTCGTCCCCGCGCGGCGAGGTCAGGGCGTCGCGAGCGCCGCCTGCCGGATGGTGCTCGACCTGGCCTGGCGGCACGGGGCCGACCAGGTGCAGGCCGAGGCGGCCCCCGACAACCTCGCGTCTCAGCACGTGCTGCAGGGCTGCGGGTTCCGCCTCGTCGACCCGACCGGGGCCGGCGAGCTGCGCTACGTCGTCCGACGTCCGCGATGACCGGCCCGGACCTCGCGGCCGCACCGGTCAGTCGCGTGGTCGAGCTCGGTCGCCCGCCGCTGCTGGGGGTGCTGATCGGCTCGCATCGGCGCGGACCCGGTGGTCCGACCCACCGCCGACTCGGTCGCAGCTGGCTGCGGGCGACCCGGACACCAGCCGGTGCGGTGCTGCTCAAACTCGACCCGGTGGGCACCACGGTGCGCGCCAGCGCCTGGGGCCCGGGTGGTGACTGGGCCTGCGACCAGCTGCCGGCCTTGCTGGGGCGCCACGACGACCCGATCGACTTCGTCCCCCTCCCCGAGCACGAGCCGCTGGTGCAGGCCTGGCGCCGGTTCGGTTCGTTCCGCGTCGGCCGCAGCGACGCCGTGGTCGAGGCGCTGGCCCCGGCCTGCCTGGAGCAGGTGGTGACCGGTAAGGAGGCCTTCCGCGCCTTCCGGCTCTTGACCCGCGAGTTCGGTGAGCCCGCGCCCGGTCCCGCGCAGGACCCCGGCTCGGTGGCCTACGGGATGTTCCTGCCCCCGTCGCCGACCGCATGGGCCCGGATCCCGAGCTGGCGGTTCCTCGCCGCCGGGGTCGAGGAGCGACGCAGCCGGACCCTGGTGCGGGCGGCACCGCGGGCCGCAGCGCTGGAACGGACGCTGCGGCTGGACTCCGCCACCTCCGACCGCGCCCTGCAGAGCCTGCCGGGGATCGGTCCCTGGACGTCGGCCGAGGTCCGACAGCGGGCGCACGGCGACGCGGACGCCTGGAGCATCGGTGACTACCACGTCGGTCGGGGGATCACCTGGGCGCTGACCGGCGAGCAGCTGGACGACGACGCCTGCACCGAGCTGCTGGAGCCCTACCGGGGGCACCGCTACCGGGTGCAGGTCCTGCTGGGGCTGGCCGGGTTGCGACCACCCCGTCGGGCGCCCCGGATGACCTTGCCCACCCACACGCCGTACGCGACCGGTGGCCGCAGCTGACGACCGGCGGACCGAGCTCGTCGCCACCCTGCGTGCCGCCGGCTGCGTGTTCGCCGAGGCGGAGGCCGAGCTGCTACTCGCCGCCCGGGCCGTCGACCCCGGCGCCGACCTCGAGGTCCTGGTGGCGCGGCGGGTGGCGGGGTCGCCGTTGGAGCACGTTCTCGGCTGGGCCGAATTCTGTGGCCTGCACGTGCAGGTGGGTGCCGGGGTGTTCGTGCCCCGGCGCCGGACCGAGCTGCTCGTCCGGGTCGCCCTGGACCGGCTGCGCGCCGTGTCGGGTCGGCCCGTGGTGGTCGACCTCTGCTGCGGCACGGGTGCCGTCGCGGCCGCCGTCGCCGCCGCGGTCCCCGACGTCGAGCTGTACGCCGCCGATCTCGATCCGGTCGCGGCGGGCTGGGCGCGCCGGAACCTCGCGGGGCGCGGCACCGTCTGGTGCGGCGACCTGTTCGCCCCGCTGCCGTCGACGTTGCGGGGCCGGGTCGATCTGGTGGTGGCGAGCGCGCCGTACGTCCCGACCGACGCCATTGCGCTGCTGCCCCCCGAGGCCCGGCTGCACGAACCGCGGCAGGCCCTGGACGGCGGCCCTGACGGCCTCGTCGTCTACCGCCGGCTGATCGCGGCGGCCCCCGGCTGGCTGAACACCGACGGTCGGCTGGTGGTCGAAACCAGTGCGCACCAGGCCGAGGTGGTGGCCGATCTGGTGCGCGACCGGGGCCTGGCGAGCCAGGTGGTCAGCGATGAGGAGGACAGCACGGTGGTGATCGGTTCGGCGTCGGTCGGCTCGGTGCGGGCGGACGCCCTCAGCGGCCGGTAGCGGGGGTGAAGCCGGGTCGGAAGAGGTAGGAGGTCAGCAGCGTGGCCAGCACGGTGAAGATCACCCCGAGGAAGATGTGCGGCCCCTTGATCTCCACACTCCCCATGGTGATCTGGGCGGCCTCGACCACGAGCAAGATCGCCGCGCCGAACACCGGCCAGCTCACCCCGCCGCGCCGCCGGTGGACCACCGCGGTGATCAGCAGGGCGATGGTGACCGCCGCGATTAGGTAGGCGGTGAGCCCGTGCACCTCCTTGAGCCCCTTGCGCCCGTCGAGGAAGCCGGCGGCCAACCCCGCCTGGCCGATGGCCAGCGACATCAGGACAGTCGCCTCGCTCTGCAGCGCGATCAGCAGCGGTGGGCGCTGGGTGCTCGTCATGGGCCGATCATGCCTCGCCGATCAGCCGCCCCCCGGTCGTGGGGCACGGAGCCGGTAGCGACCCGACTCGGCGACCACCGGCCAGCGGTTGACCTCGCGGGCGGTCTGCCGGTCGAAGCCGAAGTTGCTGCGGAACCGCACGATGATCACCAGGTCGGCGTCGCGGAGGTAGCTCAGGGCGAACCGTTGCCAGCCCTGGTTGCGGTCCCGGGCGCCCGGGGCGAGCAACGGAGGATGGTAGGAGTGGCCGCCCAGATCGATCACGAACGGGCAGCCGTCGGCGACGTCGCGGTCCAGCACGTCGAGCAGGATCAGGGTGCCCGGGTCGTCGGTGGCGATGCACCCGTGGACCGCGGCCGCCGCCGGCCGCAGCGCCGCCGCCGGGAAACGACGGCCCCAGCGGTCGGCGAGACCCGAGGAACCCCAGACGGCCATCCCGGCCAGCAGCAGCGCCGTCAACGCGCCGGCCACGATCCGCCGGCCTCCCACCGTGCGCGTTCGCACGGTCGTCACCGCCACGAGCCGCGCCGTACCGGCGCCGACGACCAGTGCGGCCGGACCCGCCACCAGCGCGCCGTAGTGCAGGAAGGCCGAGGGCGCCATGAGCAGGATGACCGCGTCGGCGACGAGCAGCAGGGCGGGCAGCCGGGCCCGGACGACGGTGACGGCGAGTACGAGGGCGACGACCAGACCGGCCACGGTGAGGACCAGCGGCATGGTGCGGTCGGTGGTCAGGTCCCAGCGGGAGAGCCCGGTCAGGTTGACCAACCGGCCGGTCAGGCCACCGGTACGGCGGCGCCCGAGCTGGTCGGTCACCACCATCTGCCACATCGGCCGGGGCGCGAGGACCAGGAAGGGGAGTGCGATCACCGCACCGGTGGCCCCAGCACAGACCAGCACCCGCAGCGCCGGGCGCCAGGACCGCACCAGCCACAGCCAGCCGACGATGATCAGCACCGCGACGATCGCCCAGATCTTGATCGCCACCGAGAGACCGAGGGCGACGCCGGCCAGGCTCAACAGCAGGGTCTGCCGGCTTCGTCGGCTGTGGGAACGGCTGATCAGCAGCAGGGCAATGATCACCAAGGTGTTGCCGGGACCTTCGAGCAGGGTCGAGCGGTCGACGTAGGCGGCGGGCAGGAACAACGCGTAGAAGCTTCCACCGACGGCAGCGGCCATCAGGCCGAGCGGGCGCAGCCAGCGCGCCACCAGCGCCGCGGTGAGGCTGCCCACGGCCACGAAGGCCAACCGGGCCACGGCGAACCCGACCGGGTCACCCGCGACCCGGCCGAGCAGGGCGAAGGGGGCCAGCAGCACCGAGATCCCGGGCGGCTGCAACAGCAAGAAGTCGCGGTAGGGCAGCAGGCCGCGGACCAGGCCGGCCGCCGACGCGTAGTGCACGCCGTCGTCGTAGTTGCCGAGACCCAGCAGCCCTCCGCCGCGGAGCAGGGGAATCAGTCGCGACGCCAGCGCGAGCCCGACGACACCGACCGCGAGGACGGGCCAGGCCCAGCGGGAGGAGGCCGGGGGGGTCACAGGTCGTCGTCCAAAGTGGGGGGAACCTCCGACAATCCCTCCAGGCTGGTCGAACCGGGCAGCCGGGCGGTGAACTCGGCCCCACCCTGTGCCGAGCGCCCGACCTTTACCCAGCCGCCGTGCCGGGCCACGGTCTGAGCCACGATCGACAGCCCCAGCCCGGTGCCGGGGGTGTTGCGGGAACGCTCGGAGCGGAAGAACCGGTCGAAGACGAACGGTCGGTCCTCCTCGGCGATACCGGGCCCCTGGTCGGCGATCCGCAGCCGGTCGCCCTCGAGGTGGACGTAGACCGTGCCGCCGGGGGGGCTGAACTTGACCGCGTTGTCGAGCAGGTTGGTGATCGCCCGCTCGAGGCTGTCGGGCTCCCCCACCACCCACAACGGGTTGAGCTCGACGTCGAAGGTCAGGCCGGGACCGCGACGTTGTGCGCGGGCGACGGCCGCCTCGATCACGGTCCGCAGGTCGATCGGCTCGGGCGCCGCGGCGACCCGGTCGTCGCGGGCCAGCTGCACCAGGTCTCCGATCAGCGCGGCGAACTCCATCAGCTGCGCGGTCACGTCGTGCATGATCTCGACCCGGGCGTCCGACGGAAGCAGGTGGGACCTCTCGTCGGCGGCCAGCAGTTCGATGTTGGTGCGGAGGCTGGTCAGCGGGGTCCGTAGCTCGTGCCCGGCGTCGGCGATCAGTCGCTGTTGGCGCTCGCGGGAGGTCGACAGCGAGCGCAGCATCCGGTTGAACGCGGCCGCGAGCCGGCTCAGCTCATCGGTGCCGGTGACCTCGACCGGCGCGAGCTGGTTGGTCCGGGCGACGCCCTCCACCGCCTGGGTCAGCCGACGGACGGGGGCGAGGCTGGAGCGGGCCACGGTGAGCCCCGCCACGCTCGCCCAGAAGACACCGGCCGCGCCGAAGATCAACAACACCACGAACAACGAGGCGAGCACCCGCTCGGTGGCGGCGAGGGGTCGGCCGAGCACGAGCGCGTACCCGGGCTGGCCGGACACCGGCACGGCGGCGATCCGGAAGGCCTGGCCGTCGCTCGACCGGCCGGAGCGAACCGAGTCGTCGGTGCCCTTGCGGGCTACTGCGAGCTCCTGGGGAGCGAGCAACAGCGAGGCCTGCTCCTGGGCGGGCCGGGTCTGCTGGCCGTCGGCGCGGATGAGCATCACCAGCACGTTGCCCAGCTGCAGGTCGACACCGGAGTAGTCGTCGATGTTGCCGGTGTCGGGGGTGATGCGCTTCGCGGCGACGGTGGCGGCGCCGACCAACTCGCGGTCGAGCTCACGATAGAGGGTGTGCCGGGTGGTGAGGTAGGCCGCGAAACCGGTCATCGCGACCGCCAGGGCGACGGCGAAGGCGGTCAGCAGCGCGATCCGTCGCTGCAACGGCGGGGTGCCGACCGTGGGAAGCAGGCTGCGGTGCAGCCGGGCGGCCGACAGCCAGCGACGGTGCGGGACGTCGGTCACGAGAAGCCGATCATGGGCGGTCGATCGCGTGCGGGGGTCATCGTCGATCGGTGCAGATCACGGGGGTGTTTCGCGCAGCACGTAGCCGACCCCGCGCACGGTGTGGAGGAGCCTCGGCTCGTTGTCCTGCTCGGTCTTGCGGCGGAGATAGCCGATGTAGACCTCGAGCGAGTTGGCCGTGGTCGGGAAGTCGAAGCCCCAGACCTCGTTGAGCAGCCAGCTGCGTTCCAGGACGCGACGGGGGTGCTCCATGAAGGCCTGCAATAAGGAGAACTCGGTGCGGGTCAGGTTCATCGAGCGGGAACCGCGAAGCACCTCACGGGTATGGGTGTTCAGCACCAGGTCGGAGAAGCTCAGGCTGTGTGCGGTCGGGTCGGCCGAGTCCGCCCCCGTGCCGGCGCGCCGGACCAGCGCCCGCAGCCGGGCCAGCAGCTCGTCGAGCGCGAAGGGCTTGACCAGGTAGTCGTCGGCCCCCGCGTCGAGTCCGTCCACCCGGTCGTTGACCGCGTCCCGGGCGGTCAGCACCAGGATGGGGACGTCGTTGCCGGCCGACCGCAGCATCCGGGTGGTCTCGAGGCCGTCGAGGCGGGGCATCATCACGTCCATGATCACTGCGTCGGGCCGGACCGCGCCGAGTCGGGCCAGCGCCTCGAGACCGTCGGAGGCCGTGCTCACCTCGTAGGAGCTGTACTCCAGGGAGCGTCGCAGCGAGTCCCGTACCGCTTGATCATCGTCCACGACCAGGATGTGCATGGCGACAGCCTGCCATGTCAAGGTCCCCCAGCGGGCCCGACGCTCAGGCGCCGAGTCGCTCGCGTACGGCAGCGAGGATGCCCGGCATGGCCGCCTCGACCGCGGCGAGGGTGTCCTCGAAGGCCGCGTCCGGTCCGTACCACGGGTCGGGCACGCCGCTGCCCGGCGGCGCGTCCGGGTCGAAGTCGGTGAGCAGCCGGACCTGGTCGAGGGTGGCGCCCGGGCCGGCGATGCGGCGCAGCCGATCGACGTGCAACGGCTCCATGGCGATCACCAGGTCGGTGGCCACGAGCTCGGCGGCGGTGATCTGGTGGGCCCGGTGGTCACCGGGGTCGTAACCGTGCTTCTCCAGCACCGCAGCGGCCCGGGGGTCGAGCGGTTCGCCGAGCTCCTCGGTGCTGGTGGCGGCGCTGTCCACCCGGACCCGGCGCAGGAGTCCGGCGTCGGCAAGACGGGAGCGCGCAACCTGCTCGGCGATCGGGGACCGGCAGATGTTGCCCCAGCAGACGAAGACGACGCTGAGCTCACGGTCGGGAAGTGGTCGGTCAGGCACGCGCCCAGCCTGCCACGTGCATGATCGTCATTGACGTGACCGATGAGCAGTGGCTGTTGCTCGAGCCTCATGTGCCGCGGGTCGACCGTCGAACGCCCACCGCAGGCGGAAACAGCGCTCTTATTCGATCCGCCCCCGAGACGAACGGAGAACGTGACGATGTCTGATACGACTAAGGCAGTCGTGCTGGCGGTGTTCGTCCTGGCGACGAGCGTCTGGGTCGGTGGCTACGTTGCGATTGTCGTGGTCGCCCGCACCGCTACCGCAACCCTTGATCAGGGTGCCCGGGTCGCGTTCTTCCGCTCGTTGGGCCGCTCCTACCTGCGGGTCGGCATGTCCGCTCTGATCGTGGCCCTGGTGACCGGTGGAGTGCTGGCCCGTGACCTGGGCTGGGACGGTCTGCTGATCGCAACGGTCGTGGTCGCGGCGGTGCTGCTGGTGAGTTTGGCTGTCGCGGTGGTGCAGGCCCGGCGGATGACTCGCCTACGCCGCAGGCTGCTCGCATCACCTGACGACACGAGGCTGAGCGAACAGGTGCGTCGCGGTGCGCGGGCCGCCGGTGGTCTGCGTGGGCTGCTTGGCTTGCTCAGCGTCGCCCTGGTGGTGCTGGGCGCCTTCCTCGCCACCTGAGCCCGTCACCTCTGCGCAAGCTGCTCATCGGCCACGGTGGTCAACGACACGATGTCCATCACGATGCTCCTACCGCACCCAGGTGGACCATGCACAGGTCTGGTTCGACAAACGGGTCGAGCCGATCGACCGTGACCGGCGAGGCCCAGGTCTGCATGGCGCCCTGCATCAGGCCCAGGTGGACGGGACACACGACCTCGGATCGGTCGATTGCGAGCTCGAGGAACGGACAGTTCCGCAGCCCGATCTGCGATCGCCCACCGCCGGCCTGCTCGGGCGCGAAGCCCAATTCATCGAGCATCTGGGTCAACAGGTCCACCGATTCGACGGCGTCAGCGGCGCTGCCGGGCCCGTCGCTACTCGCCCTATTAGGGGGCGCAGATGCTTGCAGGCGTCCCCAGACGCGTCCGGCCTCTGTTGCTCGGCGGCTCGGGTCGGGGTCGGTAGCCAGGGTGGCGGCGAGGGCCTCGGCGAGAACCCGATAATGCCTAGGTCCCATCGGGTCCATGCCCCGCACCGCTTGGAACAGCTGCCGTGGACGGCCCGGCGTGCCGGGCTCGGCCCTCCTACATTCGACCTGGCCATTGGCGACCAGCGTGTCGAGGTGAAAGCGAACGGTGTTGGCGTGAACGCCGAGCCGCTCGGCAATCTCGGCGATACTTACCGGCTCGGTGCCATCCCGCAGGACGTGAAGCACCTGGGCGCGGCGGCCTACCGGCTGTGGGCCTCGTGGTGACTTGCTCATCCGGTTCCTTCCTGGTCACCCTGCGACGGCAAGTCCGCCACCACGGTGGGTCCGCCCCGAGAGGACCGAGTTTGGCAGCACCCCCGGGCGACCTCAACGCGTCCTCGCGGCCGGGGAGAGCCAGCGCGAAGAACGCCTCGTGTCGGCCAGGTACGGCACCCACTGGCTGGGCAGGTCGTCCTCGTAGCAGTTCTCCTCCACTGGACACACCGGCTCACGCGCCGCAATCCACCTACTCGTCAGGATGGCCACCCTTGTCGATGCAGTCCACCGGGCACTGATCCACGCCCGCACGATCCATCACATCCACACGGCTGGGCGATAACGTACGTCATGCCCTAGAGTTTACACAACTTCATATTGTAAAAACCCAAGGCGGGAGCATCGCGATGCCATCAGAGACCACGAACGCTCAGGAAGTCCACGAGTTGGATGTGCGCGGGATGCGCAAGCCGGACAAGCACCCCACGATCTTCGCCACGTACACCGACCTGCCCGTCGGTGGTGCGTTCGTGGTGGTCAACGACCACGACCCGCAGCATCTGCACGAGGAGTTCGAGGCCGACCATCCCGGTAGCTATGACTGGGAGTATCTCAACCGCGAGATGCGCGACTGGCGGATCAAGATCACCAAACTGGCCAGCACTCCACTGCCTCGAGTCGTGGTCGATACCACGACGATCACCGCAGACACGACAGCGGCCAACGTCATCGAAGTGGCCTGGAAACTCCAAGCCCGCGAACGGGACCTGGACTCCAACATCATCGCGCTGCCACCTGGTGGAAAGATTGATGCCCATACCTGGCCCGACCTTGACGTGCTGATCCATGTGCTGGCCGGCAGTGGCCAGTTGGTCACCGAACTCGACACGATCGACCTCACTCCCGGCGCGCTGCTGTGGATGCCGCGCCGATCGCGTCGCCAGTTCACCGCCAGCGACCAAGGACTGCGTTATCTGACTGTGCACCAACGCCGCCAAGCACTCGTACTGGACACCAGCAGAGCGCGAGCTCCCCGATGAGGGACAACGACGGGCAGCTGCCCTTCGCCGGTCGTGATGATGCGTCGGTGCAAGGCCACCGGTTGCTCGCACGCCTCGGTAAGAGGGTGCTACGGCCCGGCGGTGTCGAACTGACCCGGACCCTGCTCCGGCATGCCCATCTGACCGATGCTGATGTCGTCGAACTGGCACCCGGCCTGGGCCGCACCGCGGCCGAGATCATCGACTACAAGCCGCACTCCTATCGCGGTGTCGACCGCGACCCTGAGGCGGTCCACGCCGTCGCGCCGATCGTCGCCACGTTCGGCGATGTGCGGACCGCCGACGCAGCCGAAACCGGGCTGCCCGCCGCGAGTGCAGATGTCGTCATAGGCGAGGCGATGCTCACCATGCAGGGCGACAAGGCCAAGGCCACGATCGTCGGCGAAGCAGTACGACTGCTGCGCCCTGGTGGGCGGTACGCGATCCATGAACTCGGTCTGACGCCCGACCATCTGCCCGAGCAGGTCAAGACCGATGTTCGTCAAGGGCTGGCCCGCTCCATCAAGGTCAACGCCCGACCCCTCACCCTGGCCGAGTGGCAGCAACTCCTCACCGATCACGGCCTGGTTATCGACCGCGTCGAGACCGCACCCATGGCACTGCTGCAACCGGGCCGGCTCATCTGCGACGAAGGGCTCGGTGGAGCACTACGGTTCGCCCGCAACCTGCTCACCCACCCGGACGCCCGGAGCCGGCTACGGGTGATGCGAAAGACGTTCCGTACCCACCGCAAGAACCTCACCGCCGTCGCCATCATCGCCCACAAACCCGTACGGGCTGCCCCGATAGCGTCGCTGCATGGAGGCTGATGGCGACCCGCACGGTGACCGAGCGCTGATGAAAGCGTGCCGTCGAGCTCGCGCGGCGTTCGGTCAACGAGCCAGGCCGCACGTCGCCGACAGTCGGTGCGGTCGGGGCTTGACATCTCAACCCATGGGATGTCTGACACGTTCGCGTCGAGTCAGGCGCGCGCTCGCGTTAGGTGCCGGTCGGGGACGAAGGCGCTCAGCACGAAGCTGACGACCGAGACGATGATCGATCCGAGCAACGCCGTACCGAAGCCCTCCACGTGCCAACCCAGGTCGAACAGCCCCGAGACCCACGACGTGACCAGCAGCATCACCGCGTTGATCACGATCAGGAACAGACCCAGGGTCAGCAGCACGAAGGGGATGGTGACCAGGGTGAAGATCGGCTTCACGATCGCGTTCACGATGCCGAAGACGAGGGCGACCACGAGCAGGACGAGCACCTGCTGACCGGTGGTCGAGGCGTCGAGGGTGATATTGGCGAGCAGGAGCGTGGCGACCGCCAGCGCGCCCGCGTTCGCGAGCAACCGAAGAAAAAACCTCATGGTCCGATGGTGCCACCGGATCGGTCCAGGACCAGGGGGTCGTCCCCGGTTGGACCCTGACTTCTAGAGTCGTCGACATGCATATCATCGTCACCGGCGGGAGCGGCAAGCTCGGCGCCGTCGTGGTGGAGCACCTGATGGCCGCCGGCCACCAGGTCACCAACCTCGACCAGCGCCCCGTACCCGACTCGCCCGCCCGTTTCCTCAGGATCGATCTCACCGACTACGGCCAGGTGGTCGAGGCCCTGACCGGGATCGACGACGCATACGACCACGTCGACGCCGTCGTCCACCTCGCCGCTGTCCCCGCTCCGGGCCTGACCGGCAACGCCGCGACCTTCGCCAACAACAGCGCGGCGAGCTTCCACGTCTACCAGGCGGCCAAGCTCGCGGGGATCACCAAGATCGTCTGGGCCTCGAGCGAGACGGTGCTGGGGCTGCCGTTCGACCAGGCCCCGCCGTACGTCCCGGTCGACGAGGACGTGATGGCACCCAATTCGACCTACTCGCTGGTGAAGAGCCTCGAGGAGCGGATGGCCGAGCAGTTCTGTCGGTGGAACCCGGACCTGTCGATGATCGGGCTGCGGTTCTCCAACGTGATGCGGGTCGAGGACTACGCCGCCTTCCCCGCCTTCACCGAGGAGCAGCGGCGGTTCAACCTGTGGTCCTACATCGACGCCCGGGACGGGGCGTTGGCGGTGGAGCGGGCGCTGGCCTACGACGTGCCCGGGGCCGAGGTCTTCGTGATCGCTTCCCCGGACATCGTGCTGGACGGCGACGTGAACGAACTGATCGTGGAGCGGTTCGGCGACGTGCCCCGGACGCGGGAGCTCGGCGCCCAGGAGTCGCCGTTGTGCATCGACAAGGCCCGCCGACTGCTGGGGTTCGACCCGCAGCACTCATGGAGACAGGAGATCTGATCATGGACTACCGACGACTGGGATCCACCGGGCTGGAAGTCAGCCCCATCTGCTTGGGGTGCATGACCTATGGCGAGCCGGACAGCGGAACCCACCCGTGGTCGCTGCCCTACGACCAGGCCAAGCCGTTCTTCGCCACCGCGCTCGACGCGGGGATCAACTTCTTCGACACGGCGAACGTCTACTCCGCCGGGACGAGCGAGGAGATCACCGGGCGCGCGCTGGGGGAGCTGACCCGGCGTGACGAGGTGGTCATCGCGACCAAGGTGAACGGCCGGATGAGCCCCGGGCCCAACGGCGCCGGCCTGTCGCGCAAAGCGATCATGACCGCGATCGACGCCTCCCTGCGTCGGCTGGGGACCGATTACGTCGACCTGTACCAGATCCACCGCTTCGACCCGAACGTGCCGGTCGAGGAGACGATGGAGGCGTTGCACGACGTGGTCAAGGCGGGCAAGGCGCGCTATCTCGGGGCGTCGTCGATGCATGCCTGGCAGTTCACCACGATGCAGTACACCGCCGACCTCGGCGGCTGGACCCGCTTCGTCACCATGCAGGACCACTACAACCTGCTGGCGCGTGAGGAAGAACGGGAGATGCTGCCCTACTGCCTCGACGCCGGCGTGGGGGTCATCCCGTGGAGTCCGCTGGCTCGCGGCAAGCTGACCCGGCCCTGGGACACCTCGACGGATCGCTCCGAGACCGACGAGTTCGGCAAGTCGCTGTACGCGCCCGGTGACGCGAAGATCGTGGCAGCGGTCCTGGACGTGGCGCAGGAGCGCGGGGTCGCCCCGGCCGCCGTCGCCCTGGCCTGGGTCCGCCGGCACCCAGCCGTCACCGCCCCGATCATCGGCGCCTCCAAACCGGGGCACCTCGAGGACGCCATCGCCTCGCTGGACGTCGAGCTGAGCGAGGAGGAGGTCACCCGGCTCGAGGAGGGTTACACCCTCCGGGAGAACGCGGGTTTCGCCTGATCGGGGTGGCGCTCACCTGACCACGCGGTCGAGGTTGGGTCAGGCGTCCTCGCCCGCGCTGTCGGCCACGGTCATCCAGCCGTTCGAGGAATGCCGGCAGCTCCAGCAGGTGGAACGCGCCGAGGGCCTCCACGGCGACGACCTCCTCCTCGACTGACGTGGCCCGTCGGGTGAGGTCGGGCGCCGTCCGCAGCGGGGTGGTGGCGGGGATGCCCGCGTGGGCCGAGCGACTCCGGTCACCACCACCCCTGGCGCTTGGCCCAGCGCAGCAGCAGCAGGCCGAGGGCCAGCATGACCGCCAGCAGGATGGTCAGCAGCACCCAGTGGGTCGACTGGTTGACGATGACGTTCATGCCCATCACCGAGGAGATGGCCGTGATGGGCAGGGTGACAGCCGCGATCACCGCCAACCGTTCCGCAGCCACGGTCATCTTGGTGTCGGTGCGGGCCCGGAAGAATTCGGTCACCCCGGTCAGGAAGTCCAGCTGGCTCTCGCTGATCCGGGCGACCCGCTGGTACTGGTCGAGCAGGTCGCGCACCAGGTCGAGGCCCTCGGGCGGCGCGAAGGTGGTCAGGCTCAGGGCCCGCCGGTAGATCTCGCCGCCCTGGGCGGCCATGGTCTTGATGGTCAGCAGCTCGTGCCGGGCGGTGAACAGCTCGGTGAGGAAGGTCTGGGGCTCCTCGTCGGTCGCCGCCATCACCCGCTGCTCGAGCAACCCGACCTGACGCGCGATGTCGTCGACCAGCGCCGCCTCGTTCCGGGCGATGGTGGAGACAATTGCGTAAATGAGGCCGAGGGGTGAGGTGGGACGCAACCGGCCGGCGCCGATCCGGGCCCGCACCTGGCGGGTCTCGCGCAGCGCGACGTCCACCGACACGTTGGGGTTGAGCGGTCCGTGCACGGTAACCAGGAAGTGGGCGCCGATGAACTGGTCGAGCTCGAGGTAGTGCACATGGCCCCCGGTGCCGATCTCGGGCGCGTGCACCACCACGAACAGGTGGTCGGGGTAGCCGTGGATTCGGGGCACGTGGTTGCGCTGGCGACAACCCAGGACAGCCATCGGGTGGAAGCCGAACTCCTGGCGGAGCACCGTCTCGGCCTGGTCGGTCCACACGGGTACGTCGAGCCAGAGGAAGCCGTCGGTCCGGGCCCGCAGCGCCGCCAGCTCGCTCAGCTCGGCGGGGTGCATGCCGCCCTCGTCGATCCAGCACAGCTCCATCGCGTCCCCCTTCGTGCGGATTGTCGCACCGTCACGACGACGCCATCCCGCTCAGGTCAGCCGCAGCGCCCCGCCGGGAGATGCGTGGCGAACCAGTCCACGACGAGCCGGTCCACGGTCACCGCGTGGGGGGGTCTGGGGCGCGGGATCCGCACCGGAATCCGCGGCCAACGCGGGCGCCATCCCCGCGACGGTCTGCAGGTCGACCAGGGTCCCGGCCTCGTTGAGACCCGTGGCGGGGGTGGCCGCGCCCGACGCCGACGTGCATCCGCTCACGGGTTTGCGCGCCGTGCTGACAGCGACCAACGACACCCTGCTGGCCCGGCCCACCCTCGTACCGCTCTACCTCGCCCGGCAGGGGTCGCGAGGACCGCACGCCCAGGAGCTGGGTCGGGTGATGGACGCGCTGCTCGTCCGGCGTGGGCTCGACCCGGAACGCGCGGCGGACGTCCGACGGGTGCTGATCATGCACCTGCTGCTCGCCTGAGGCTCGAACACCTTTTCCTCCTTCGAACACCGGATATATGCGGTGTTCGAGGGAGTAACGGGTGTTCGAGGGAGTTAGGGGTGTTCGAGGGAGTATGAGCTGTTCGAGGTCCGCTAGAGGTTGGCCTTCTCCGCGCCGATGGTGGTGTCGTCGCCGTGCCCCGTCTTGACCACCGTGTCGTCGGGGAGCCCGAACAACCGCTCGCGGATCGAGACTTTGATCAGGTCCGCGTCGCTGAAGCTGCGGCCGGTGGCGCCGGGCCCGCCCTGGAAAAGAGTGTCGCCGGTGAACACCGTGCCGAGCTCGGGGGCGTAGAAGCAGACCGCCCCCGGCGCGTGGCCCGGGGTGTGGATGACCTGCAGCGTGATCTGGCCGATCGGGATCTCCTGGCCGTCGGACAGCTCGGCGTCGGGCGGGGTCTGGTGAGTCAGAGACCAGACCGGGAGGTCGTCGGGATGCAGCAGGATCGGCGCGCCGACGGCCGCGCCCAGCTCGGGGGCCACGCGGACGTGGTCGTCGTGGCCGTGGGTGCACACGATGGCCACGACTTTGCGGTCCCCGACCAGCTCGGTGATGGCGTGCACGTCGTGGGGGGCATCGATGATCACACATTCGAGGTCGTCGCCGACCACCCAGACGTTGTTGTCGACGTCGAAGGTCTGCCCGTCGAGGGAGAACGTCCCGGAGGTGACCGTGTGGTCGATCCTGGTGGCTCGGGGTGCGGCCATCAGAACACGACCACCGAGCGCAGCACAGTGCCACCGTGCATCTTGTCGAACGCGGGCTCGACGTCGCCGATCCCGATCTCCTCGGTCACGAAGGCGTCCAGCGGCAACCGGTCCTGGAGGTAGAGGTCGATCAGCAGGGGGAAGTCGCGCTCGGGCAAGCAATCGCCGTACCAGCTCGACTTGAGCGAGCCGCCGCGGCCGAAGACGTCGAGCAGCGGGAGCTCGACGGTCATCTCGGGGGTCGGTACGCCGACCAGGACGACGGTGCCGGCGAGGTCACGACCGTAGAAGGCCTGCTTCCACGTCTCGGGCCGACCGACCGCGTCGATGACCACGTCGGGGCCGAAGCCCCCGGTCAGCTCCTGCATCCCTGCGACCGGATCGGTGTCCTTGGCGTTGATCGTGTGGGTCGCCCCGAGCGTCGTGGCGGTCTCGAGCTTCCGGTCGTCCACGTCGATGGCGATGATCGTGCCCGCACCGGCGAGCCGGGCCCCGGCGAGCGCCGCCGCGCCCACCCCCCCGCAGCCGATGACCGCGACCGAGTCGCCGCGACCGACGTTGCCCGTGTTGAGGGCGGCGCCGAGGCCGGCCATGATCCCGCAACCGAGCAGACCGGCGGCCGCCGGCCGGGCGCGCGGGTCGACCTTGGTGCACTGACCCGCGGCGACCAGCGTCTTGTCGGCGAACGAGCCGATGCCCAGGGCGGCGGAGAGCTCGGTGCCGTCCTCCAGGGTCATCTTCTGGGTGGCGTTGTGGGTGGCGAAGCAGTACCAGGGCCGGCCCCGCTTGCACGCTCGGCACGCGCCGCAGACGGCCCGCCAGTTGAGGATCACGTAGTCGCCGGGCGCGACGTCGGTGACGCCCTCGCCCACGGACTCGATTAGCCCCGCCGCCTCGTGCCCGAGCAGGTAGGGGAAGTCGTCGCCGATCCCGCCCTCGCGGTAGTGCAGGTCGGTGTGGCACACCCCGCAGGCCTGGATCTCCACCACGGCCTCACCCGGGCCCGGGTCGGGGATGTTCACGGTGACGAGCTCGACGGGTGCTCCCTTGCTGCGGGCGATGACCCCTTGGACCTGTTGCGACATGCGTCGAGGGTATCGGTGAGGAGTCGCCGCAAGAGGTGCGGGAGAAGTCAACCAGCAACCCTTCGGCGGGCACGGGGGGGAATGATGTTGACCGGTCCACGGGTTGAGGTTGCATAGTGGGGCTGTTGAAACGATTTCGGCTGAAACGATTTCGCGGTCCTGTGCCTGAAGTCTCGACCGCTCCCACCGCGAGGAACCACCTGATGACCACCGGTCTGTCGGTACGCCCGTCCATGTCGTCGGCGCACCCCCCCTCGGAGCCGACGGCGCTCGACCGGCAGGCCGCGATCCTCCCGCCGCCCGCTCCGGGTCAGCGGCGGCGCGCCAGCACCTCGATTCTGCGGCTGCGGCGTTACCTGGTGCCGTACCGCGCCCGGTTCGTGGTGATGGCGGTGGCGTCGGTGATCGGGGTCGGCGCGACCATCGTCGTCCCGCTGGTCACCAAGGCGGTCGTCGACGGGCCCGTCGCCCAGGGCGACCACCAGGGCCTGTGGGCGCTCGGCGCGCTGGCCATCGGCCTCGGCATGGTCGAGGCGATCTTGATGTTCGTCCGGCGCTGGATCGTCGCGCGGGGCACCCTCGGGGTCGAGACGGCCATCCGTACCGACCTCTACGCGCGCCTCCAACACCTGCCGATGAGCTTTCACGGCCGCTGGCAGTCCGGCCAGCTGCTGTCACGGATCATGAACGACCTCAACACGGTGCGCCGCTTCCTTGGTTTCGGGCTGATCTTCCTGGTCGTGAACATCGCGCAGATCCTGGTCGTCACGCTCCTGCTGCTCAACATGTACTGGCCCCTCGGCCTGGTCGTGCTCATCTCGACGGTGCCCGTGGCGGCCCAGTGCCTGCGGGTGCAGAAGTCCTACACCCGGCTGTCGCGCACGATCCAGGACCAGACCGGGGACGTCGCCTCGACCGTGGAAGAAGGGGCGTACGGCCTGCGCGTTATCAAGGCGTTCGGGCGGGCCGATACGATCTTCGGCACCTTCGACGCCCGCAGCGTGGCGCTGCGCACCACCTCGGTCGAGCGGGTCAACCTGAGCGCGCGGTTCTGGACCTTCCTCGACATCATCCCCAGCGTTGCGCTGATCATCGTGCTCGGGTTGGGCGCGGTGGCGGCCGGTCGCGGGCAGGTGAGCCTGGGCACCCTGGTTGCCTTCATCACCTTGATGTTGTCGCTGGTCTGGCCGGTCTCCTCGCTCGGTTTCCTGCTGGCCAACGCCCAGGAGTCGATGACCGCCGCGGACCGGATCTGCGAGATCTTCGACAGCCACAACGACATCACCGACGGCGAGGTGGTGGTGTCGCAGCCGCGGGGTCGGATCCGGTTCGAACACGCCTCGTTCCGATTCGCGGACTCCGCCGAGGGCTGCAGCGCCGAGGTGCTGCGCGACGTGAACCTCGACATCGCCGCGGGCGAGACCGTGGCGATCGTCGGTGCCACCGGCTCCGGCAAGACGGCGCTGACCGCGCTCGTGCCTCGGCTGTACGACGTCACCGGGGGGCGGGTGACCATCGACGACGTCGACGTCCGCGAGTATCGGCTCGACCAGTTGCGATCGGTGGTAGCTACGGCGTTCGAGGAACCGACCCTGTTCTCGATGTCGGCCCGGGAAAACCTCACCCTGGGCCGGCCCGGAGCCACCCAGGCCGAGGTCGAGGAAGCGATCGACGTGGCCCAGGCCCATTTCGTCTACGACCTGCCCTGGGGATTGGACACCCGGATCGGCGAGCAGGGGATGAGCCTGTCCGGTGGGCAGCGGCAGCGGTTGGCGCTGGCCCGCGCGGTGCTGGCCCAGCCGCGGGTGCTGGTGCTGGACGACACGCTTTCCGCGCTCGACATCCACACCGAGGAGCTGGTCGAGCGCGCCCTGCGGGACGTGCTCCAAGGGGTCACCGGCATCGTGGTGGCCCATCGCGCCTCGACCGTGCTGCTCGCCGACCGGGTCGCCATGCTCGCCAACGGCACCATCGCCCACGTCGGGACGCATTCCGAGCTGCTGGCCACGGTGCCGGCGTACCGGGATCTGCTGTCGGGCGACACCTCCGACCTCGATGCCGAGCTGGCGTCATGACGACGACGACGGCGCGTCCGGCCGAGCGAACCGATCCGCTGCAGGAATGGCGCGGGGTCGCGGCGGAGAACGACGAAGAGCTGGCCGAGCGCGGCAGCGGCTTCCTCAAGGAGCGCAGCCGAGCCCTGCTCGGCAGCCTGCTCCGGCCGTACCGGCGAGCCGTGATCGTGATGATCATCGCCGTGGTGGCCGAGAACGCGGCTCGGCTGAGCATCCCGCGGCTGGTCCAGCTGGGTATCGACCACGGCATCCCGCCGTTGCTCGCGGGGCGCTCGGGCACGGTGCTCTACGAGATCGTCGCGCTCATGCTCGGCGCGGTGACCGTCCAGGCGATCAGCCGGATGCTCTTCCTGCGACGCTCGGGCCGGATCGGTGCTGACGTGCTGCTGGAGCTGCGGCGGCGGGTGTTCACCCACTTCCAGCAGCTCGACGTGGCCTTCCACGACCGCTACACCACCGGTCGGGTGGTCTCGCGGCTGACCAGCGACGTGGACGCGATCATGGAGCTGCTGGCCAACGGCTTCGACGGGTTGGTCAGTGCGGTGCTGACCATGGTCGGGGTGGCGATCTTGATGCTGACCCTGGACCTGAAGCTGGGCCTGGTCTGCCTGCTGTGCTTCCCGCCGCTGCTGCTGCTGACCCGCTGGTTCTCGAAGTCCTCGGCCACGATCTACCGCCGGGTGCGGGAGAACTCGGCCCTGGTCATCGTCCAGTTCGTCGAGACGATGACCGGTATCCGCGCGGTCGAGGCCTACCG
>JBPCRP010000058.1:0-4842 GCA_050996715.1 Propionibacteriaceae bacterium | reverse complement strand
GATGGGGTCACTGTGCGCAAAATGGCGGGTTCGGGGGAGAGGTGAGCGCGCGGACGACGGTCACAGCGGTGCGCAGCACCATCGGGCGGCAGCCCGCCGACACCGCTCGAGCCCGGACGACCGGCTCGGTCCGCCAGAGGGCCGCGCCACGGCGCAGCAGCACGACCGGTGGTTTGCGATGCTCGATCAGGTCGCGGGCCAGCCGCATGATCAGCGTGGCGGTCCGTGGTCGGTCCAGCCAGATCGCGGTCACGTCGAGCCCGGCCGCCCGAGCGCGCCGGACCATCTCCGGGGCGAAGATCCCCTCGGCCACGAAACCCCGATGGTCACCGAGGTCGAGTCGGTGCCACCCGGTCCGGCGGCTGGTGCTGAGGTCGTATCCCGGGACGTCCGCGGCCCCGTCCCGACCGAGCGTGATCATGGTCGCCAGTGCTGCATCGGCGTCCCAGCTCGCCGGATCATCCCAGTCGACGATGCCCAGCGCCGGTGGCAGTCCGGGCTCTTCGCCGTCGCGGTAGAAATCGTCCAGGGCCAGCCGGGGACAACCCGCCAGCCGGGCCAGCCGGGTCTTCCCGCTGCCCGACGCGCCCGCCAGCAGGACGACAGAGCGAGCCCGCGCCCTCAATAGCTGCTGCCCGCCGTGAGGGAGACCGCGCCGACGGGGTGCCAGACGGTCTTGATCTCCAGGAAGGCCCGCAACCGGGCCGTCCCCGGAGCGGCCGCGAAGTCCGGGGTGCCCCGGGGTCGATAGACCCGCTTCACGGTTCCGGCCGCGGCGCGCTCCAGCTCGGTGACCAGGGCGGTCGGGGCGCCGGTCAGGTCGAGCGCGTTCACGTCGGCGTGCGCGGCCAGTCCGGAGGCGAGCTCGGCCGCCGAACCGGTGAGCAGGTTGACCACCCCGGCCGGGACATCGGAGGTCGCGAGCACCTCCGCGAAGGTGACCGCCACGCACGGGTCGGTCTCGGCGGCGACCACGACGCAGGCGTTGCCCCCGGCGATCACCGGTGCGATCACCGCGACCAGCCCCAGCAACGGCGCGTCGGTCGGCGCCAGCACGGCCACCACGCCGGTCGGCTCGGGGGCGGAGTAGGAGAAGTACGGACCCGACACCGGGTTGCTCGAACCGAACACCGCGCTGAGCTTGTCGGTCCAACCGGCGTAGTGCACGAGCCGTTCGACGGTGGTCTGCACCTCCGCCAGTGCCGCCTTCTCGCTCACCCCGCGCGTGGTCTGCAGCAGGCCGACGAACTCGGCGGTCCGGGCCTCCAGCATCTCCGCGATCCGGTAGACCACCTGACCCCGGTTGTACGGCGTCGCCTTCGACCACGCGCCGAAGCCCTTGCGGGCGGCCGCTACCGCGTCGCGGGCGTCCTTGCGCGAGGCGCGGGCGGCGTTGGCCAAGAAGGCGCCCTTGGTGTCGGTCGCGACGTAGGTCCGGCCCGACTCCGAGCGGGGGAACTTTCCACCCAGGTAGAGCTTGTAGGTTTTGCTGACACCCACGTGAGCCATGATCATCTCCCCGTTGTCGGTTCGTCGTCGCTGTCGAGGTAGGCCGCCATTCCGGCCGGCCCGCCCTCGCGACCGAAACCCGACTCCTGGTAGCCACCGAAGCCCGCCGTCGGATCGAACCGGTTAAAGGTGTTGTCCCAGACCACCCCGGCGCGGAGCCCCGCCGCCATCCCCATCGCCCGTGACCCTTTCTCGGTCCACACCCCCGCCGAGAGGCCGTAGGCGGTGTTGTTCGCCTTGGCCAGCGCCTCCTCCGGTGTCCGGAAGGTCAGCGTGGTCAGCACCGGCCCGAAGATCTCCTCGCGCGCGACCCGCATCGAGGCGGTGGCGGCGGTGAAGATCGTGGGGGCGAGATACCACCCGCGGTCGGGCAGCACGGCCGACGACGTCCAGGCCTCGGCACCCTCGGCCTCCCCGGTGGCCAGCAGGTCGGTGATCCGGGCCAGCTGGCGCGCGGAGTTCAGTGCCCCGACGTCGGTGTTCTTGTCCATCGGGTCGCCGACCCGCAGCGTCTCCACCCTGGTCTTGAGCTTGGCCAGCACCTCGTCGGCCACCGACTCCTGCACCAGCAACCGCGAACCGGCGCAGCAGACCTCGCCCTGGTTGAAGAAGACCCCGTTGACCACGCCCTCGACGGCCTGGTCGATCGCTGCGTCCTCGAAAACGATGTTGGCGCCCTTGCCGCCCAGCTCCAGGGTCAGCTTCCGGCCCGTCCCGGCCAGCCGTCCGAGCAGGTGCTTGCCGACGGCGGTCGAGCCGGTGAAGGCGACCTTGTCCACGCCCGGGTGGGTGAGCAGGGCCTCGCCCACGTCCCCGGCACCCGTGACCACGTTGACCACCCCGGGTGGCAGACCGGCGTCCGCCATGATCTCTGCCAGCACCAAGATCGACAACGGTGTGGTCTCGGCCGACTTGATCACCACGGTGTTGCCCGCCGCCAGCGCCGGGGCGATCTTCCACGCGGCCATCAGCAGCGGGAAGTTCCAGGGGATGACCTGGGCCGCGACGCCCAGCGGACGGGGGGCGGGACCCAGCCCCAGGTGACCGAGCTTGTCGGCCCACCCGGCGTGGTAGAAGAAATGCTGGGCCGCGGTCGGGACGTCGAAGTCGCGGGTCTCCTTGATCGGCTTGCCGTTGTCGAGCGTCTCGAGCACCGCGAGCTCACGGGAGCGTTCGGCGATACCGCGGGCGATGCGGAAGAGGTAGCTGCCACGCTCGGCCGGCCGCATGGGTCCCCAGACCTTGTCGTACGCGCGCCGGGCGGCCTTGACCGCCGTGTCCACGTCGCGGGTGGTGCAGGTGGAGACAGCGCTCAGAGCTGCGGCCGTCCCGGGTTCGTCCACCGCCAGGTCGTCCCCGGCCCCCTCCACGAACCGGCCGTCGACGAAGGGCAGGTAGCGGTCCCTGACGGCGGCGACCGCCCGCGACTCCGGGGCGGGTGCGTACTGCCAATCCATGATCAACTCTTCTCGTGTGCGGTGCGTGCGCTCAGTCGAGCGTGACGTAGTCGGCGCCCCAGTAGTGGCCCTCGAGCTGAGCCCGGCGCTGCATGATCAGGTCGTTCAGCAGCGAGGAGGCCCCGAAGCGGAAGTAGTACGGGTCGAGCCAGGCCGGCCCGGCGATCTCGTTGACCGCCACCAGGTAACGGATCGCGTCCTTGCTCGTCCGGATGCCACCGGCCGGTTTGACCGACCGCTGCTCGCCGGTCTGGTCGTACCAGTCGCGGACGGCCTGCAGCAGCACGTGGGTGACGGGCAACGTGGCGGCGGGGGAGACCTTCCCGGTCGAGGTCTTGACGAAGTCACCGCCGGCCAGCAGCGCCAGCCAGGCGGCGCGGCGCACGTGATCGTAGGTCCCGAGTTCGCCGATCTCCAAGATCACCTTGAGCCGCGCGTCACCGCAGGCCTGCTTGATTGCCCGGATCTGGGCGAAGACCTCGCCGTAACGCCCGGCCAGGAACGCGCCGCGGTCGATCACCATGTCGATCTCGTCCGCGCCGGCCTGCACGGCCAGGGCCGTGTCGGCCAGCTTCACCGGCAGGCTCGAGCGACCCGAAGGGAAGGCGGTGGCCACTGAAGCGACCTTCACCCCGGTGCCCCGGACCTGCTCGACCGCCACCTCCACCAGGTCGGGGTAGACGCACAGCGCGGCGACCCGCGGGGTGTCGGGACGGTCCGGGTCCGGCAGCAGGGCCTTGCGGGCCAGATTGCGCACCTTGCCCGGGGTGTCCGACCCCTCCAGGGTCGTGAGGTCGACCATCGAGATGGCCAGGTCGATGGCGGCGAGCTTGGACGCCTTCTTGATCGAGCGGGTGGCCAGCCCGGCGGCCCGCTGCTCCAGACCCACCGGGTCGACCGCCGGCAGGCCGTGCAGGAAGCGCGACAGCGCGTGGTCGTCGGCGACCGCGTCGCTGAGGTGCGGCGGCAAGGCCGGTTCGGGGGCCGGTACAGGGCGGTCTTGGGCGTCGGTGCCGGCGATCCGGATGGTCTCCACCTGCGCGATCCTAACCGGGTTGCCCCGTGGCAGATTCCACCCGCAGGGGTACAACTGGACCCATGAAGTTTCTCGACGTCGACGGACTCGGTCGCGTGGGCCGGGTGGGGCTCGGCGCCTGGCAGTTCGGTTCCCGGGGGTGGGGGTACGGCGACGCGTACGCCTCGAAAGGCGCCGCCGAGATCGTGGCTCGGGCCCTCGAGCTCGGGGTGAACTTCTTCGACACCGCCGAGATCTACGGCACGGGGGCGAGCGAGAGGATCCTCTCCGCGGCCCTCGGCGACGCCCGGACCGAGGTCCTGGTGGCCAGCAAGCTCTTCCCGATCGCCCCGTTCCCCGCGATCGTCCGGCGCCGTGAGGCGGGGAGTGCCCGTCGGCTCCGCCTGGACACCATCTCGCTCTACCAGGTGCACTGGCCCAACCCGCTGATCCCCGATTCGGTGATCATGCCGGGACTGCGACGGCTGCGTGACGAGGGCCGGATCGGTGCGGTCGGGGTCTCCAACTACCCGCTGGCCCGGTGGCAGCAGGCCGATCGAGCGCTCGGGCGTCCGGTGGTGAGCAACCAGGTGCAGTTCTCGCTGGCCAGCTCCGCGCCGGCCGACGACCTGGTGCCGTTCGCCGCGCGCGAGGGTCGGATGATCATCGCCTACAGTCCGCTGGCCCAGGGGCTGCTCGGTGGCAAGTACGACGCGGACCACCGGCCGGGTGGGGTGCGGGCGATGAACCCGCTGTTCAGCCCCAGGAACCTGGGTCGGGCGACGCCGCTGCTGGACTTGCTCCGTGGCGTCGCCGCGACCCAAGACGTGGAGCCGGCCCAGGTGGCCCCGGCGTGGTTGC
>JBPCRP010000118.1:0-15043 GCA_050996715.1 Propionibacteriaceae bacterium | reverse complement strand
GCAGAAAAGACAGCTCCGGGGGAAGGGGATCTCCCATTCCCTCCTTTGGGGCGCCCCCGGTGGGGGGGGCCCCTCCGCCTCCGCCACTGGCCACCAGGAAGAGCACGTTGACGCCGTTGCCGGCCAGCAGCACCCCGACCAGGATCCGGGTCAGCGATCGTTCCAGCAGCAGATAGACCCCGCATCCCACCAACAGCCCACCCAAGACGATCAGGGTGAGGTTGGGGCTCGCTGCTCCCGTCATCATCGGATGCCCACCCCCTGGCGGCGCGCCCCGGCCACGGCGCGATCCCGCAGCGTCGGCTGGGCGGTGGGGGCCTGGTCGTCGGCCTCGTGGGCGTCGATCCCGGCACCGAGGGCGCGGGCCAGGTCGAGCATCACCCCCACCACGATCAGATAGACCCCGACGTCGAAGAACACCGAGGTGACCAGGTGCGGTGAACCGAGCAGCTCCACCACCCCGAACGGGGTGGAGAGCTCGGTCAGCGGCCCGAAGTGCAGGGTCAGCTGATAGCTCTGCAGCACCCGTCCGCCGAAGGGCAGCGGGGCCAGCGCGCTCAGCCCGGCGAGCAGCAGACCCGCGCCCAGCACCCGGCCGGCGTCGATCGGCGCGGCCTCGTCGAGCTCTTGGCCGCCGGCGGCGAGATAGCGCACGACCAGGGCGGTACCGGCGACCAGGCCGCCCGCGAACCCGCCGCCGGCCGCGTTGTGACCGGCGAGCAGCAGGTAGACCGACACCACGATCATCACCGGGAACAGCACCCGGGTCACCACCTCGAAGATGGTCGAGCGGTGCACGGGCAGCAGGGCCTGGCTGCCCCGGAGCCACGTCAGGCGGCCTTGGCTGGCCGGCGGCACGGGCAGCTCCGTTCGGCCGGCGTGGTCGGCGACGCGGGTCGGCACGCTGACCACGTACCGCCGGCGGATGAAGATCAGGCTGGCCACCCCGGTCGCGGCCACGACCAGTACGGCGATCTCTCCCATCGTGTCCCAGGCTCGGATGTCGACCAGCGTCACATTGACGATGTTCTTGCCGTAGCCGAACTCGTACGCGGCCCGGTAGTAGCCCCGGGAGACCGGCACCGCGGTGCGCGCCCCGGCGGCGGCCAGGGTGACCAGGGAGACCACCGCGCCGACGGCGACCGCGATCACCAGCCGCCACCACCGGCTCGAGTGCAGGGGTCGGCTGGTGAAGTACTTCGGGAGCTTGCGGAGCACCAGCGCGAGGACGATCAACGTCACCGTCTCCACCAGGATCTGGGTGAGGGCGAGGTCGGGGGCGCCGTGCAGCGCGAAAAGCACTGCCATCCCGTAGCCCGTGACCCCCACCAGGATGGCGGCGCGAAGCCGACCGCGGGAGGTCGCGGCGCCGAGGGCGCCCACCGCCATCAGGGCGCCGACCAGGATCTGGGCGGGGGTGTCGGCGATCCGGACCGCGGCCGGCCAGGCGGTCAACCCCAGCAGGGCGCTGCCGGGCAGCACCACCACCACGACCATGATCGTCCCCAGGTAGACCGGCAGCGACCCCCGCTGGGTGGCGGCGGTGACCCGGACCGCCAGTCGGTCGAGCGCCGCCATCAGCTGCTGGTACAGCTCTTCGGCGGCCAGCAGCCGAGGAAAGGTCGACTGTGCCTTGGCGATGAACAGCCGCTGCCAGAACAGCACGACCCCCACGACGACCGCGACGGCCGACATCACTAACGGTGCTCCGACCCCGTGCCACAAGGCGATGCCGTGGCTCGGTTCGCCGACCGCGAAGGCGTCGACGTAGCCCTGGAGCGACTCGGTCAGTCCGGGCCCGAGGAACCCGCCGACCAGGCTCAGGCCGGCGAGCAGCAGCGGTGCGACGACGAACCCCGGCGGTACCGGACGGCACGCGGTGACGCTGCCCTCCTGACCCTCGGCACCGGCGGTGTCCACCGGGGTCAGACCGGGCTTGTCGGCGAAGGTGCCCCACAGGAACCGCAGTGTGTACGCCACGGTGAGGGCGGAGCCGGCGACCAGCGCCGCCGCGAAGAGGACGGCCGGGAGGATCCGGACCTGGGTCCCGTCGCCGGTCCGCACCAGGTAGGTCAGCGCCTCGAACGCCGCCTCCTTGGAGACGAACCCGATGGTCGGCGGCAGCGCAGCCATCGAGGCCCCGGCCACCGTCGCCACCACGGCCAGCAGCGGCAGCGAACGCCCGACGCCGGTGAGCTTGCGGAGGTCGCGCGTCCCGGCGCTGTGGTCGACGATGCCGACCACCAGGAACAGGGTGGACTTGAACAACGCGTGGCTGATCACCAGGGCCAGCCCGCCGAGCGCCGCCGCCCGGGTGCCCAACCCCGTCACCGCGATCAGGAAGCCCAACTGGCTCACGGTGCCGTAGGCGAGCACCAGCTTGATGTCGTATTGACGCAGCGCTCGCCAGCCGCCGATGATCATGGTGGTGGCCCCGAGCGTGAGGCAGATCGGGCGCCAGGCCGGGGTGGCGGCGAAGACCGGGGCGAGCACCGCCACCAGATAGACCCCCGCCTTCACCATGGCCGCGGCGTGCAGGTAGGCGCTCACCGGGGTGGGGGCCGCCATCGCCCCGGGCAGCCAGAAGTGGAAGGGCACCAGGGCCGACTTGCTGAGCGCCCCCAGCAGCACCAGCAGCAGCGCGACCACGACCACCGGAGGGTGCCCACCGGAGACAGACGCGGCCGCCAGCACCCCGGACAGGCTGAGGGTGGTGAAGTGGACCCCCAGCAGCACGATCCCGACCAGCATCGCGAGGCCACCGAAGGTGGTGACGATCAGGGCCGTCAACGCTGCTCGGCGGTTGGCGGGGAACCTCGGGTGATGGCCGATGAGCAGGTAGGAGAAGACGGTGGTCAGCTCCCAGAAGACGTAGAGCACGACCAGGTCGTCGGCGAGGACCAGGCCGAGCATCGCCCCGGCGAAGGCGACCAGGACGGCCCCGGTGCGGGCGGGCGGGCCCTCGTCCTCGAAGTACCAGCGGCAGTAGTACAGCACCAGGGCCCCGACCCCCGAGACGATCAGCGTGAGCACCCACTGCAGCAGGCCCATCCGGAACGCCACATCCACCCCGAGCGCGGGGATCCAGTGGAAACGCTCCTCGATCACCCGGCCGGCAAGGACGGTGGGCGCCTGCACGACGGCCCAGACCAGCGTGGCCAGTGGGGCCAGGGCGAGCAGGAAGAACGCGCGGCACCGCAGCCGCTGCAGCAGGATCGGTGCGATCAGCGCCACGCCGAGGTGTACGGCGATGAGGGGGATCACAAGAACCTGTCGTCGTCAGATCGGTGGGGCGCTGATCCTACCCGAGCGCTCACCGGGCCCCGGTGGTCAGCGGGTGCTCGCCGTGAGAGGTGCCGAGCGAACGTGTCGGTGTCGGCTTGTCGTCGACCTGTCGCTGTCTGACCACCCTGTCGGCGATGGTCTGTCGACCCCGCTCAGAAAGTGAACGGGGGTCGCCGGCGCAGATCCCGCACCCCTCCTCGGCGCCACCGCCCGACCCCCCTCACCGGGCATGAAGAAGGGCAGGTCTTCCGACCGCCGCCGCCGCTCACTTCGGGCACGAGGTCGAAGTGACGTCTCCGCCCGGCGAAGGTCCTGCGGTTAGCATGATCGGATGTCGGTGTCCGAACGGGACCGCTACGTCCTCAACCCCTCCGGCTACGTTCACCAGGGGGCTTGGCTCCGCGCTGCTCGGCGGGACCAGCCATCCGTGATCGGCTCGTCGAGCCGATGAACCAGGACACCCAACCCGAGGAGCTGCCGGCCGAGGTCCTGGACGACGTGGCCAGCGTGGTCGGGGCAGAGGTCACCGTTCTCAGTCGTCTACCCGGAGGCGTCAATGGGGGTGCCATGCACGTTCAGGTGGCCGGACGGGCACATGCAGTGCTCAAAGCCGTGCCCCGGGCACATCCCCACCACCTGAACGAGACGTTGCGAGCCCAGCGAGTGGTCGAGCACATGCGTGGGCGCGGCTATCCCACCCCGGCCTGGATCGGAGTGGGGGCCACAGCCACTCATATCTGGCATCTGATGGACTTCGTGGACGCGGCTCCCGCGTCAGCGTTGACCCCGTCCCTCGTTGAGCAGCTGATGGAGATCATCGAACTCCAGGCTGGCCAAGCCTCCGAGCCCTACAACCACTGGTCGTACGCCTGGCGGGTCGCCACCGGTCAGGAATTGGCTGTCCCCGGGCAGGATGTCAACGAGACGCCGGAGCAGACACGTCTCCGCCGGTCCGTGGCCGGGCTCTCGGGGTATTGCTCCGAGGTGTCGGCCGTGGTCGAGCGCCTGCGGCTCGTGTGTGCCGACGTCGCACCACCACGAGAGGCACCTGACATGGTCCATGCCGATCTCTCGACCCCCAGCAATGTCCTGGTCCGAGACGGTGCGGTGGTGGCGGTCGTGGATATCGGGAACGCAGGGAGCGGCACGCGGGCGACCGATCTCACCACCCTCGTGTGGTACACCTTCCACGATCCGCTGCTGGACGGTGTCCGCAGGCGGCTGTGGACGAGGATCCTCGAACTGGTCGGCTGGGAGGGGGCGGCGGTGCTCGCAGCGACACACATCCTCCTGATGCTCGAGCTACCCATCCGTGAAGGGCGCCAAGGTGTCGTTCCGGCGGTGGTCAAGCGCGGCCATCGCGCCCTCGACGAGCTGAACGCGCTTCGCTGACTGGGGTCGGCCTTTCGGCACCTCCTCCGGCGTTGGATGGCGATGAGTTTCGGCGGCAACTCAGGTCCTCCTTGGTGTGAGAATGACGACAGAGGTCAAGAGCGTGACGGTCCAGGTCACTGACCAGGATCGTGCGCTGAGGTTCTACACCGAGGTGCTGGGATGTGAGCTGCGCGTCGATGTCGAGGTATGGCCGGGGGCGCGCCTGGTCGAGGTGGTGCCGCCCGGGTCCGAGGTAGGCCTGGTCTTGCTGCCATCCGACAGCCCGCTGCCCCTCGCGGTGCGCATGGGCACGAGCGACGCTGAGGCGGCTCACGCCCGGCTGTGTGAGGCCGGTGTCACCCTGCACAACGAGGAGGTGCTGCGGATGGAGGGGGCGCCGCCGATGTTCTACTTCTCCGACCCGGACGGCAACGGCCTGGTCTACCTCGAGGAGGCAGCCCCGACGACGAAGACTGCGTGACGGCTGACCGGACCGGGTTGGTGGTGGTGCCGGTGGTGCAGTGGCATCCCGGGTACGTCCTCAACGGGGGCCTTGACTGGATCAGCCGACTACCGCAGCCCGCTGGTGGCGAAGATGTATTTCGCCGACTCGGCGTCGCAGTCGATCGACATCGCATCGACGAACGCCTGGTCGGCAGATTCGTACTCGGTGGGGTCGACTTCCTACCGGGCCGTGAGCTGGTCCAGGACGACCGACGCGGCCCGCCGGCCCGAGACGAGAGCGCCCTGAATCGAGGCGGTGTCCCGGTGGTCGCCGGCGAGCACCACGCCGGTGGCGGTGACGTCGGGCCGGCGGACCCGCAGCGGGGGCGGCTGGGTCGGGAGGGCATCGGTGACCACGTGGGTGGTCACGAGCTCCCAGGGCGTGGGGTCGACGCCGTACATCAGCCCGGCCTGAGCGCGGGCCGCCCGCTCGGCGTCGGCGTCGGCCCCCAGCACGGTGGTGGCGATCAGCGGGCGCCCGGCCGGGGCGTAGGTCGGAGCAACGGTGGTCAGCACCGCCGAGTTCACCACGGGGCCGCGCGCGTCGGCGTCGAGGTGCAGCATCGGCGTCCGGGTCGGCCACTCGGCGGCGGTGTGCCAGAAGGTGGTCAGCGCTTTCATCGCGGGCACGGGTGCGCCGGTCAGCGACGCTGCGGTGCGCGGGTCGGCGGCCAGCACCACGGTCCGGGCGCTCCGCTCCCCGTCGTCAGTCTGGACGGACGTGGCCGTGACCGCGTGCACGCGCACCCCCAGTTGTACGGTGCCCGCCGGCAGGTCCGCGGCGATCAGCTCGGGGAACCGACCCATCCCCAGCGACGGGACGCCGGGAGACCCGAGCAGGAACGAACGCAGCAGCAGTGCCGCGAAGTTCGCCGACGTCGACCCCTCCCGCTCCGCCAGCACCCCGGCGAGGAAGGGCTCCACGACGCCGGTGCGCAGCAGACCGGTGACCCCGGCTGCGTCAAGAGACGCGGCGAGCGAGCGGTCGGGGCGATCCAGCAACCGCCGTCCGGGAAGCAGCGAGGCGGCTGCCCAGCGCGCGAACTTGATCTTGTCGAGCAGACTGCCCAGCGGGGCGGTCAGGGTCTGCGGCAGCGCCGTCGGGACTCGGCGCGGGTCGGCGAGGACGTACCGGCGGGAGCCGTGGGCGACGACCACGCCGGCCTGGAACCGACGCAGGTCGACCGCGTCGAGGTCGAGCACGTGTTGGAGCACCGGGTACGCCGGGTTCAGCAGCTGAAAACCCCGGTCGCAGCGGAACCCGTCGACCACGTCGGTCCGGACCCGACCGCCGACGGCGTCGCCGGCCTCGAGCACCTCCACCTCCACCCCGGCCCGGCTCAGCCGCTGGGCGCACGCCAGGCCGGCCAGCCCGGCACCGACCACCACCACCGGACCCGTGCCGCCCATCGCCACCCCTCCCGTTCTCACCGGTGCTCGTCTCACCGGTGCTCGTCTCACTGGTGCCCCAACTCACGGTCTCATGACCCGCTGACGGGATCTCCTCGGCGTGTCGGGTGGTCCGCCCGCACCGCGGAGCGTGGTGGTCCTATGCTGCTGCCGTCCCGGCAAATCCGAACTGTCGACCGTTCACTCGGGTGAGATGTTCACGTCAACCGGGTCTGGCACGGTCGAACTCATCGTCCCCGTCACTCGGAGGAACTCGTGCGTCGTCGCACCCAGCTGGTCGCCCTCGCGGCCACCCTCGTCAGCCTGGTCGGTCTCAGCGCGTGCCAGGGCAACGGCCCCGGTGCCGCCTCCGGAGACGGCGGCACCTTCGACGTGTACGCCAACGGCGACACCAACGTGCAGAGCCTCTGGACCGACACCCTCATCCCGGGGTTCGAGAAGGCTCACCCCGACGTCAAGGTCAACCTGCAATTCGACCTGCACGACCAGAACTCCTCGCAGGTGCTGGCCAAGCTCGCCGCAGCGACCCAGCAGAAGAAGGACCCCGGCATCGACCTGGTCGAGGGGCTGGCCCAGCAGGCCGGTGACGCCGGCTTGCTCGCCGACCCGACCGGCAAGGTGAGCAACCTGTCGTTGATCGACTCCAAGGTGATGGCGTCGGCGGGGAAGAACGCCATCCCCTACCGCGGCTCCTCGGTGCTGCTGGCCTACGACCCGGCGCACGTCACCGATCCGCCCAAGACGCTCGACGAGCTGCTCACCTGGATCCGGAACCACCCGGGCAAGTTCGCCTACAACTCGCCGAAGTCCGGTGGGTCCGGAGGGGCGTTCGTCGCGACCGTGCTGGACAAGTACACCCCGGCCGACGCCCGCGCGAAGATGACCACCGGCTACGACAAGTCGCTGGAGTCCAACTGGGACAAGGGGTGGCAGGTGCTCGCCAGCCTCAACCCGGACATGTACCAGAAGGGCGTCTACCCCAACGGCAACAATGGCACGCTGGAGCTGCTGCAGAGCGGCCAGATCTGGATGGCCCCGGTGTGGTCCGACCAGTTCCTGAGCGGGCGAGAGACCGGCATCGTCCCCAAGAGCGCCAAGGCCCTGCAGATCACCGACCCCAGCTTCACCGGCGGCACCACCCAGATCGGGGTGACCGCGGCATCGACCCAGCAAGACACCGGCTTCGCGTTCGCCAACTGGATCCTGGAGCCGGCCCAGCAAGCGGCCATTGCGACCAAGATCGCGGGCTACCCGGCGATCAAGCTCGACCAGCTGCCGAGCGACGTCCAGTCCGAGTTCGCCGACGCCAACATCGGCGAGCTGCGGCCGGGCTACAACTCCGATCACGGCAACGACATCAACAACCTCTGGGAGCAGAAGGTCCCGGGGCACTGATGCGCCGACGCCCGCTGGTGGGCCTGCTGATGGCCAGCCCGCCGCTGCTGCTCGTCGCGGTGTTCGTGGGCTTCCCGATCGTGGTCGCCGTCGCGTACAGCCTTGGCCACGTCGGCGGGCTGAATCAGACGATCGCGACCATCGCCCGCGGCCAGCACACCGTGGACCACTGGTCCGACATGACGCTGGCCGCCTACCGGGAGGTGTTCGCCGACGGGCGGTTCCGTCGGGACCTGGTGGTCACCGTCGGGGTCACCCTGCTCTCCACCGGCGTGGTGGTCTTGTTGGCCTGGGTGGTCGCGCTCTATCTGCGGGTGACTGACAGCCGGCTCGCGAAAGTGCTGTCGGCGCTGGCCGTGGTGCCGATGTTCATCCCCGTGGTGATCGCCTCCTGGGCCATCCTCACGTTCTACGCCGCGGACGGCTTCCTGCGCTCGGTCGCGGCCCAGGTGGGGGTCGAGGCCCCGATCTGGGGGTACACGGTCACCTGCATCGTCATCGGTCTGGTCTGGACCCACCTGCCGTTCGCGACTCTGATGGTCGTCTCCGGGGTGCAGAGCGTGCCGGCCTCGCTGATCGAGGCGGCGGCCGATTCGGGGGCCGGCTTCCTGCAGACGGTGCGGTCGGTGATCGCCCCGATGGCGATGGTCCCGACCGTGATCGCGGCGACGTTCACCGCGATCGGCACCCTCGGTTCGTTCACGGTGCCCTACTTCACCGGGCCCAACGCACCGAACATGCTCGGGGTCGACATGACGTCGTACTTCCAGTCGTTCAACCGTCCCCAGCAGTCGGTGGTGATGGCCGTGGTGGTCTTCGTGATCGCCGCCGGTTTCGGAGCCTTCTACGTCTGGGCGAACTTCCGCTCCGCGCAGGACTCGGGACGCGTGTGATCGGCACCCGTGCGGTCCGCGCCGGGCTGGGGGCGGTGCTGGCCCTGCTGCTGACCCTGTTCGTCATCGGACCGCTGCTGTGGTTGGCGATCCGGGCGTTCGCGCAGAGCTGGACCTACCCCCGGCTGCTGCCCGAGACCTGGACGCTGCACTACTTCAGCGTGGTGCTGGCCGACTCCGGGCTGTCCAGCTCCATCGGACTCAGCCTGGCCTTTGCGTTCACCACGATCGCCGTCTCGAGCGTGATCTGCCTGCCGGCGGCGTTCGCGTTCGCGCGCTTCGACTTCCCCGGCCGACGGTTCTTCCTGATCGGGTTGTTCGCCACCAACGCCTTCCCCAAGATCGGCCTCTTCGTCGCGCTGGCTTCGTTGTTCTACGCGTTCAACCTGATGACCACCTTCACCGGGGTGGTGATCGTCCACGTGCTCGGCACCGTGGTGTTCATGACCTGGATCCCCGCGGCCGCGTTCGCCTCGGTACCGCGCAGCCTGGAGGAGGCGGCCCAGGACGCCGGGGCCGGCAAGTTGCGGGTGTTCGGCACCGTCACCCTGCCGCTGGCCCTGCCCGGCATCCTGGTGGCGTTGATCATGTCCTTCCTCGCCTCCTTCGACGAGGCCCAGGGCACCTACCTGGTCGGGGCTCCGGTGTTCTACACGATGCCGACCGAGATGTACTCGCTGGTGCTCAACTACCCACGTCAGGTGGCTGCGGTGTTCTCCATCCTGCTCTCCATCCCTTCGGTCGTGCTGCTGCTGCTGGTCCGCAAGCACGTGATGGGCGGCCAGCTCGCCGAAGGGTTCCAGCTCCGATGAGCACGACCGCGGGTCCCGATGACCCCGCCGGGCTCCAGCTCTCCGCCGTCGGCAAGGAGCTCGGCGGCCGGACCATCGTGCACGACCTCGACCTCACGGTGCACCGCGGGGAGCTGGTCTGTCTGCTGGGACCGTCGGGCTGCGGAAAGACCACGACGCTACGGATGATCGCCGGGTTCCTCGACCCTGACCGGGGCACGGTGGCGATCGACGGCACCGACGTGACCCGGCTGCGACCGGAGCGGCGGCCGACGGCGATGGTGTTCCAGAGCTACGCGCTCTGGCCGCACATGAGCGTGTTCGACAACGTCGCTTTCCCGCTCAAGCTGAAGAAGACACCGAAGCCCGAGATCGCCAAGCGGGTCAACGAGATGCTCGAGCTGGTCAACCTCACCCACCACACCCGCAGCCGACCCGCCCGGATCTCCGGCGGTGAGCAGCAGCGGGTGGCTCTGGCGCGGGCGCTCGTGCAGCGCCCCGCGGTGCTGCTGCTCGACGAGCCGCTGTCCAACCTGGACGCCAAGCTCCGGGTCCGGGTGCGTGAGGACATCCGTGAGATCCAGCAGCGGCTCGGTATCACCACCGTCGTGGTGACCCACGACCAGGACGAGGCCCTGTCGATCTCGGACCGGGTGGCGGTGATGAACGAGGGCCGGATCGAGCAGTACTCCACGCCCGTGGATCTCTACCGCGCACCGGCGACCCTGTTCGTCGGCGGGTTCGTCGGGTCGATGAACACCTTCGAGGGTGCGGTGGCCGACCGGGGGCGGCACCAGGTCGCCCGGGTGACCGGGACCGAGATCCCCGTCCAGCACGCGACCGCGACCGGGGCGCAGACCGTCACCCTCGCCGTCCGGCCGGAGGACGTGGCGCTGGGGATCGACGCCGGCGCCCCCGGAACGGTCGACCGGGTGATCCCCCGTGGCCACTTCACCGAGATCGTGGTGCGGGTGGGCGCGGCTGCCGGCCCGACGGTGCGGGCCTACGTCGACAACGCTGCGGCCGGTCTCGCCCCCGGTGAGCAGACCACCGTGACCTTCCGGACGGTTCGCGGCTACGACACGCCCGTCGCGGTGGTCGATCCGACCGAAGCCGCTCCCGCGGCGGCAGCCCGGTGAGCGGTCCTCGTCGCAGCCGAACGCGAGCCGTCGCGCACCGGGGTGATCCGGTGGGCCATCGCGAGAACACGCTCGCCGGGATCGCCTCGGCCCTCCGCGCCGGAGCCGACCAGGTCGAGATCGACGTCAAGCTGACCGCCGACGGTGAGGTCGTGTTGCTCCACGACGACACCCTGGAGCGGGTCTGGGGGCTCGATGCCGCCGTCTCCGAGGTCACCCGAACCGATCTGGACCCCGGCGTCGTGGCGCGTGGGGCCCTCCCCACGCTGGCCGACGCCCTGGCCCTGGTCGGCGGGACCGGCACCAGCCTGCTCGTGGACCTGGATGCGGTCGCGTGGGCCGAGCCCGCGCTGACCGTCGTCCAGGAGGCGGTGGCCGCTGGGTGGGTGATGCCCCCCGAGGTCGTCTGGTGCGGGCGACCCGACTCGTTGCGGGTGGTCAGGACGGGCGACCCCGCCGCCCGGATCGTGTTGTCGTGGGACGAGGGCAACGCCGCCGGTGAGCTGCCGGACGACGACATCGTGACTGCGTTGGCGCCGGAGGCGTTCAACCCGCACTGGCCCATGGTCACCCCGCAGGTGCGGCGCTGGGCCGACGAGCGTGAGCTGGCCCTGAGCTGCTGGACGGTTGACGACCCGGCGTTGATGCGCGAGCTCATCGACCTCGGGGTCGACGCGATCACCACCAACCGGATCGCCGAGCTGGCCCGGATCGTCCGTGACTGAGCCGAAGCAAGTCGCCGGGGTCGACCTGGCCGCGGCCGCCGCCCTCGCCCAGCTGGCCGCCCGGCGCGCCATGGCGATCACCCGGGAGACCCCCCTCGGCGCGGTGGCGGCCAAGGCGAACGCCGCCGACGTCGTCACCGAGGTCGACACGGCGGTCGAGCGGGCGGTGCGGGAGCTGATTGCGGACCGCTTCCCCGACCACGCGGTCGTCGGGGAGGAGTACGGCGGCCGGCCGACCGCCGGGCCGACCTGGTACTGCGACCCGGTCGACGGCACCACCAACCTGGCGGCGGGACTGCCCTGGACCTCCTTCTCGCTGTCTCTCGCCGTGGGGGCGACGCCCCTGGTCGCCGTGGTCGCCGATCCCTGGCGAGACGAGGTGCTGCACGCGGTGGCGGGGGGTGGCTGCTACCTCGACGACCGGCTGGTCCTCGCCCCCGGACAGCGCCGACACCAGACCCTGACCGGGGGTGTCGTGCTCACCGAGTGGGCCCGGCACCAGCCGTGGCCCGGGATGCTGCCGCTGCTGGCCGCGTTGGCCGACCGGCTGTGCACGACCAGGATTATGGGGTCCTCAACCCTCACCCTGGCCAGCGTCGCCGCCGGTCGAGCGACCGCCGCGGTGGTGGGCGAGTTCCAGCCCGAGGACCATCTCGCCGCCACGCTGCTGGCCCACGAGGCCGGGTTGACGGTCTGGGACGAGGACGGTGCGCCGACGCTCTTCCCCGCCCGCGGCGGGGTGATGGTGGCCCACCCGGCCGTGGCCGCCGAGCTGCATGCCGTGTGGCGGGACGCCCGCGGGGCGGGATCGAGCCAAAAATAACGGATTAACAGCTTTCTCAGGTTTCTCGCTACTGCCCGCCGGACCGTTCGGACGACTCGTAGCCGTCGGCTCAGCCCATGGCCCGGGCGTCAGGCGGGCCGGACCAGGCCCGTCTCGTACGCCAGCATGACGAACGCCCCAGCCCCGACTTCGCGCACACCCCCGTCGACTTCGCCACCTCTCTTGACTGTGCGACGTCGGTCCACGGTGGGCGTGGGGAGGGTTCGAGACGGGGTCGCTCAGGCGGGCAGGTCCGGGAACCAGAGGGCGATCTCGCGCGCGGCGGATTCCTCGGAGTCCGACCCGTGCACGAGGTTCTCGCGGTTGGACAGCGAGAAGTCACCGCGGATGGTGCCCGGTGCTGCCTTGCGTCCGTCGGTGGCCCCGTTGACCGCCCGGACGACCTCGATGGCCTGGTCACCCTCGACGATCAGGGCGACCGAGGGCCCGGAGGTCACGAAGGCGCGCAGCGGCGGGTAGAAGTCGCGCTCGACGTGCTCGGCGTAGTGCTGGTCGGCGAGCTCACCGGTCACCTGGAGCAACCGCAGGGCCACGATCTGCAGTCCCTTGGCCTCGAACCGGGACAACACGCTACCGACGAGGCCCCGACGGACGGCGTCGGGTTTGAGCAGGACGAAGGAGCGCTGGGTGGGCACCGGGGGCGGGTGGTAGCCCGAGGTGGCCGCGGCGGGGGCAGTGCTGGTCATGGCTGCACCCTAAGGCACGGGCCACCCGCGGCCGGGAGGACTAGCCCGCCGCGGCAGCGTTCGCATCGAGCTTGCGACCGAGGACGAAGGTGAGCACCCAGATCCCCAGGAACATTGCGCCGACGATGTACATGCCCGGGGTCAGCAACCCCAGCGCGACCACTCCCACCTGGGTGAGCCAACCCAGCAACGACCCCAGCGGCTTACGCATCAGCCCGGCCGAGACCAGGGCGAGCAGCGCGAGCCCCACGCAGGACACCACCGCGACGCTCACCGTGATCTTCGAGACCAGCAGCATCACCGGCAGGGCGAGTCCGACCGCGATCACCTCGAAGATCAAGATCGACAGCAGCACCTTGCCCATCGGGTTGCCGGGCCGCAGCCAGAGCGGCCCGGAGCCGTCAGCGGTCATGCCCGTTCCGTCCGTCGTCCCCGTCGTCATAGCCACCCCCGTAGCCGTCGAGCGGCTCATGATCTTCGTACCCGTCAGACTCCAGATCGCCACCCGACAAAGCGTCCAGCACCGTGAAGTCCTCCAGCCCGATGGTCGTCGGCTCGACCGGTGCGTCGGCGGACGGCTCGGCGCCGACCAACAGGGTGCGGGCCTCCCCGACCGCGACCACGCTGCCGGTGATCAGCACCCCCGCCGATCCCGCCGAGTCCTGTTCGGCCAGCGCGAGAGCGGTCTCGATCGCCACGTCGAGGCCGGGGGCCACCGTCACGCGCTCGGCGCCGAACACGCCCGCGGCGATCTCCCCCAGCTCGGCGGCGGGCACCCCGCGACTGGTCGAGGCGACCTGGGTGACCACGACGTGGGTCAGCACGTCGGCGTAGGTCTGCAGCAGGCCTTCGGCGTCCTTGTCGCGCATCACCGCGACCACCCCGATCAACGGCGAGAAGTCGAAAGACTCCTCGATCGCGGCCACCGTCGCCCGGGCGCCGTGCGGGTTGTGGGCCGCGTCCAGCAGCACGCTCGGTGAGCTGCGGACGACCTCGAGCCGACCCGGCCAGCGGACCTCGGCGAAGCCGTCGCGGACCACGTCGGGCGTGAGCCCCTTGAGACCCATGAACGCCTCGACCGCCGCCAGGGCCAGGGCCGCGTTGTGGGCCTGGTGGGAGCCGTACAGCGGCAGGAAGATGTCGTCGACCGGTCCCCCGCTGGCGTTGAGCCGCAGCTGCTGGCCGCCGACCGCCGGCAGCCGGTCGAGCACCCCGAAATCGATGCCCTCGCGGTGGGCCAGCGCGCCCACCTCGGCGCAGCGCTCCAGCAGCACGGTCGCTGCCTCGAGGGGCTGTCCCGCCAGGATCGCCTGGGCCCCCGGCTTGATGATCCCGGCCTTCTCGCGGGCGATGTCGGTCACCGTCTGACCCAGTACGTGGGTGTGGTCCAAGTCGATCGGGGTGACGACGGCGACACCGGCGTCGGCCACGTTGGTCGCGTCCCAGGTGCCGCCCAGCCCGACCTCGACCACGGCGACGTCGACGGGCGCGTCGGCGAACGCGGCGTAGGCCATCCCGGTGATGATCTCGAAGAAGGTCATCGCGACCCCGTCGATCGCCCGTTCGTCCACGATCCCCACGTAGGGCTCGATCTCGCGCCAGGTCTCGTCGAAGCGCTCGGCGCTGATCGGCATGCCGTCGACGGCGATCCGCTCGGTGACGTCCTGCAGGTGCGGGCTGGTGAACCGACCGGTGCGCAACCCGAGCGAGCGCAGCAGCGCGTCGATCATGGCCGCGGTGCTGCCCTTGCCGTTGGTGCCCGTCAGGTGGATCACTGGGTAGGCCCGCTGCGGGTCGCCGAGCAGCTCGGTGAGCGCGGTGATCCGACCCAGGCTGGGAGCGATCCGGTGCTCGGGCCACCGACTGGTGAGGGTGGCGACGATCTGGGCGTGCGAGGGTTCGGCCATGACCAGTGGAGTCCCTGGGTCGGCCCGGATCCGGGCCGCGACGCGGCACGACGTGCCCGCCGTGCTGGCCATATAAAACCACGCGATCAA
>JBPCRP010000006.1:0-45155 GCA_050996715.1 Propionibacteriaceae bacterium | reverse complement strand
TCATGCGTACGCCAACCCCCACGAGGCATGACCCCAAACTACACTGTTGTAGTCTTAACTGAACGGTATTGGGTCTAGTCCTGTTCTGGTCCTGGTCGGCGGCCGACGACCTCGAGGTCGCCGAAGCCGAGCGCCCGGACGGGTTCGGCGAGCACCGAGGCGTCGCCGACCAGGACCAGGGTGAGGGCGTCGACGTCCACCAGCGAGCGGTACGCCGCCGTGGCGGACTCCGGGGTGACCGCGTCCAGCGCCGCCAGGTTGGCGTCGACGTAGTCCTCGGGCAGGCGCAGCAGCCGCTGGGTGGCGGCCTGGTCGGCGACCCCGTCGGCGGTCGCGTAGCGCAGCGGGGAGACCCCGGCGAAGTAGGTCTGCGCCTGCTGGACCTCCACCTCGGTGAAGGGGCAGCCGTCGACCCGGAGCAGCTGCAGCGCCTCCTGCAGCGCCGCCACGGTGACCTCGGACCGGAACGAGCCCTGGACCGCGAAGCTGCCGCCGGAGCGTTGGGGTGTCGACTGCAGCTGCACCCCATAGGTGTAGCCCCGCTCTTCGCGCAGCACCGCGTTGAGCCGGGAGAGGAACGCACCACCCATCGCGTAGGACGCCACCGTCAGGTCGGCCCAGCGCGGGTCGGCGCGGTCGATGCCGAAACCACCGAGCCGGAGGTCGGACTGGACGGACCCGGGCCGGTCGATGATTCTCGCCCGCCGACCGGCAGCCGCGGGCGGCACGTAGGCCACCGTCTGCTGGGCGTCGTTGGTCCACCGGCCCAGGGCGGCCGCGGCGGCGGGGACCGGGTCGGTGGGGAAGTCGCCGGCCAACACGAGGGTGGTGCCCCGCGGACCGATCGCTTGGTCGTAGAAGGTGCGCACCGCGGCGGCGTCCACCTCGGCGACCGTCTCCGCCTCACCGCCGGTCATCCGTGCGGCCCGGCCCTCGGGAGCGAAGACCGCGTTGCGGAAGGCGATGGCGGCGGTCTGGGCCGAGTTGGCCCGGGCTTGCTCGATCTGGGCCAACCGCAGCTGCACGTGCCGGTCGACGTCACCTCGGGCGAAGGCGGGACGGGTCATCGCCTCCGCGAACAGGTGCAGGGCCGGTTCGAGTCGGGTCACCGGGACGTCGAGGATCGTCTGGAACCCGGCGAGCGACACGTCGACTCCGAAGCTCGCTCCCTCGGTCTCCAGCAACTCGGCGAACTCGGCACCCGGATGGGCCACGCTGCCCTCGTCGAGCGCGCGGGCACAGATCGTCGCGACGCCCTCGAGGGCTCTCGGCTCTGCGTTCAGCGGCGTGTCCACGATCAGGTGGGCGGTGATCACGTACTGCCCGGGCAACTGGTGCACCACCACATCGATGCCGTTGTCGAGGCGGGCATGCCGCGGGGTGGGGAAGGACCACGACCCGGGCGGACCGAGCTCGGGCGCTCGGGTGGGATCGGCGTACCGGCTCGTGGTGCCGGCGGTGCGCTTGCTCATCGGGTCACTCCAGATTCCTTGCGATAGACCAACGTGGCGCGTTGGTCGGCGGAGAACCAGGTCTGCAGCTGGGCGGCGATCAGTCCCGCGTCGATCGCCGTGATCTCGGCGATCCGCGTGTTGATCATGGTCGGGTCGTCGAAGAGCGTGGCGTGGGCACTCAGCTGGTCGGCGCGCGAGTCGACCCGGGAGAGCTCGGTGAGCCAGCCCCGCTCGAACTGCGCCTTGGCCCGGCGCAGCTCGGCGTCGGTCGGTCCGTCGGCGGCTAACCGGTCGATCTCGGTGATGATCATCTCCTCGAGCCGGTCCACCGCGACCCCCTGGCGGGCTCGGGCGTAGGCGAAACCGAACGAGGTGCCGCCGACCAGCCCCATCGCACTCGCCCCGGCCGTCTCAGCGACCTCGGCCGTGCGGACCAGCGCCCGGTAGAGCCGCGAGGTCTGGCCCTGGCCGAGGACGCTGAAGGCCAGGTCGAGCGCGTCGAAGGCCGGATCGGAGTTGCCGGGCAGCCGCCAGGTCAGATAGACCGCGTCGGCGGGGACGTCGGCCCGCGTCTCGGTCCGCGGCAGACCGTGGATCGGCGGCAGCGGCGTGGCGTCCGGCTCGGCCGGCTGGCGACCCCGCGGGATCGCGCCGAAGAAGTGGTCGGCCTTGGCGAATCCGGTCTCCGCGTCGACGGGCCCGACCAGGGAGAGCACCGCGTTGTTCGGCAGGTAGTAGCGGCCGAAGAAGGTGCCGACGTCGTCGAGCGAGGCGGCGTCGAGATCGGCCATCGAGCCGATCGTGGTGTGCGCGTACGGGTGCCCGGCCGGGAAGGTCAGCTCGACCAGCCGGGCCATCACGTCGCCGTAGGGCACGTTGTCGTAGCGCTGCCGCTTCTCCTCCTTGACCACCTCGCGCTGGTTGTCGAGGTTCTCCTGGGTGAGCGCGGCCTTCAACGTGGCCATCCGGTCGGCCTCGAGCCACAGCGCCAGATCGAGCCCACCGGCGGGCAGGGTCTCAAAGTAGTTGGTGCGGTCGAACCAGGTGGTGGCGTTCACGGCGGCGCCGGCGGACTGCATGATCGCGATGTGTTGTCCGGAGCCGACGTTGGCCGACCCCTGGAACATCACGTGCTCGAATAGGTGGGCGAAACCCGTGCGGCCGATCTCCTCGTGCCGGCTGCCCACGTCGTACCAGAGGTTCACCGCCACCGACGGCACGCCGTGGTCGGGGCTGACTACCACCCGCAGCCCGTTGTCGAGGGTGGTCTGGTGGATGGGGTAGTCCAGGTTGGTGAGCGGTGCGGACGTCGACGGGCCAGGGGTCACGACGTCATGCAAGCACACCCGCCCAACCCAGGTACGGCGCCGGCTGACGTTGATTGCGTCGCTGCAGGCGACGGGGCCGCTGACCACGGTCATCCGGGACGAGTCGGACCCGGACCGCTCGATCCGGACGCGTCGGGCCACGGCGCTCGCCGAGGGGACTGGGCCTGCGCCGCCGGCCACGACGGCGATCGACGAGGCCGCGGCCGTGGTGATCACCTTGACCTGAGCCGGGGAGGTCAGGCCTCGGCGGCAGAGAACTCGAGCCCGGCGGCCCGGGCCGGTTCGGCGTACGCCTGGGCCAGTGTGGCGGTGGTGTGGTGCGCGTTCAGCCCGCTCGGGTTCGGCACCACCCACAGCTGGGCCCCCGCGAGGTCGACGGGCTGGCGGCCGGCCGTCGCCTTGGGCACCCCGAAGGCCGTCCGGTAGGCGGTGATGCCGGCAATCGCGACGACCACCGGACGCCAGGCGGCGACGGTCTCACGCAGCCGTTCGGCACCTGTCCGCAGTTCGTCGGCGGTCAGCTCGTCGGCCCGGGCCGTCGCCCGGTTCACCAGGTTGGTGTTCCCCAGGCCCCGCTCCAGCACGTAGGCCCGGTCCTCGTCGGTGAACCCGTCGACCCGGTTGAGGTCGCGGTCGATGATCCCGGCCCGCCGCAGAGCGGGGTAGAAGCGGTTGCCCGGGTGCGCGAAGTGGGTTTGGGTCGCCGCCGTCCACAGCCCGGGGTTGATGCCGACGAACAACAGCTTGACGCCGGGACCGATCAGGTCAGGCACGGACTGGTCGCGGAACTGCGGGAGCTCGGCTCGGGTGACCACGCCCGCAGCGTACGGTGCTCCGGAGCCCTTGGTCGGCGGTGCTGGACGGGAACCGGACAGGCGATCATGATGAGTCGTGGACATCCTCGCGTGGATCTTGTGCATCTCCCTGGCTGGCACCTATCTCGGTGTCGGCCTAATCAAGCTGATCCAGCCCCGCGCGGTCTTGATGAAGAAGGCGAACTTCGGCTGGGCCGCGGACTACACCGACGCCAACGTGAAGGGCATCGGGCTGGCCGAGGTGCTCGGGGCGATCGGAGTCATCGTGCCGTGGGCCACCATGATCGCCCCCGTGCTGACCCCGGTGGCTGCGCTCGGACTCGCGGCCCTGCAGGTGGGTGCTGTCCGTACCCACCTGCGGCGCGGCGAGACGAAGGTGGTGCCGGGCAACGTGCTGCTGCTGCTCATCGCCGTGGTCGCCGCCGTCATCCGCTTCACGCAGCTTTGAGCCGGGTGCCGAGCCCGCGATCGCGACGCGGGGGACCGCTCACCCCCGCCGTCGACGCTCCCGACCTCGGGGCGCTGCACCCGGCCGAGGTCGACGACCTCGGACCGCGGGCCGAGCTGCTCGGTCGGCGGCTCCGAGACGTCGTGCTCGACGGAACCGACCTGCGCCAGGCGACGCTGGAGGAGTGCGAGCTGGTGGGTGTCCGGGTGGTTGATTCCGACCTGTCCGGGCTCCGGCTCCGCGACTGCGTGCTCACGGGGCTGGATGCACCCACCCTGAAGGCGCCGCGGACCGACTGGCGTGACGTGGCGCTCTCCCACTCGCGTTTGGGTGGGGTCGAGATCTTCGACGCCCGGTGGCGATCGGTCCGGGTGAGCGACAGCAAGCTCGGCTTCGTCAACCTCCGGGGGTCCCGGATCGAGGACGTGATCATGTCCGGGTGCCAGATCGAGGAGCTCGACCTGACCGGCGCCACCGCGACCCGGGTCGCTCTGAGCGGCTGCCGGATCGACCAGCTGACGCTCACCGACGCCACCCTCTCCGACGTGGACCTGCGTGGCGCCGAGCTCACGGTGCTGACCGGTATCGCCGGCCTGGCCGGGACGTTCGTGGATGGCGACCAGCTGAGGCTCCTCGCGCCGCTGTTCGCCGCTCACCTCGGCGTGATCGTGATCTGAGGAAGCCTCAGCGGTGGCGCAGGGACCAGACGATCGCGCTGTTGAGCACGAGCACCGGCGCTACCACGATGCGGAGCTGGGCACCGTTGCCGTCTGACGTCGACGACCTTGCTCCCGGGCGCCTGCCCTGCTGATCATGATCGGTGTCATGATTCAGAATCGGAGTCGGGGCTGTCGCCGTCGGGGACCGAGTCGGCCTTGACCGCCCCTCGCTGGCCCAGGGGCTCCGCCGCCCCCTTGGTGGTGTCGGCCACCGTCTGCTGCTCGGACTCGGCGTTGATCTCGGCCCCGAGCAAGATCGCGTAGCTGGTGATCCACAGCCAGAACAGCAAGATCACGATGCCGGCCAGCGCGCCGTAGGTTTTCTGGTACCCACCCTGACCGGCGTAGATCGAGAACCCGATCGAGGCCACCAGCCAGAGCACCGTGGCCACCCCGGCTCCCACGGAGGTCCAGCGCATCTTGGGTGCGTCCCGATCGGGTGCGACCCGGTAGAGGACGGCGAGGGCCGCAGTGATCACCACGACGAGCAGCACCCAGCGGGCGGCCTGCAGCAGGAAGCGGACGAATCCGTTGTCGAAGAGCTGGAGCACGATGGGCATGGCCGCGACGAGGGCGAGCATGATCACCATGAACACGATCGCGCCCACGGTGAGCAGCAAGGCGAGAGCGCGCTTCTTGATGAAGGAGCGGGTCTCCTCCTCGTCGTAGGCGGTGCTGATCGCCGTCATCAGGTTGCTGACCCCGCCGGAGGCACTGAACAGCGCCAGCAGCACCGAGACCAGGGCGCCGATCCCGGCGCCGGAGTTGTTGCCCGCCAGCGTGGTCAGCTGGTCGGTGATCAGCGTCTGAGCCGCGGCCGGCAGCGCCTGCGTCAGCTGACCCACCTGGTTGGTGATGGTGGCGGGGTCGGCGACCAGACCGTAGATGAACACCAGAGCGATCATCGCCGGGAAGATCGCCAGGAACGCATAAAACGCGACGCCGGCCGCCAGCAGCGGTACCTGGTCGGTCTTGGCCTCGGCCCAACCGCGTTTGGCGATCTGCAGCCAACCGCGTGCGGGGACGTCCTGCGGCTTCTCGGCCTCGCTTCCCGGGACGGGATCCGAACCTGATTTCTTCTTGTCCTGGCTGGTGGTGGCCAACGGGTCCTCCCGACCTCGGCACGCGCTCGTCAGACCGTGCGGCCGACGCCTTACGGTGTAAACCTTGGCACACGCTGGTGCCGGGTCGATCGGGGGTCCACAAGGTGGCGACAATGAGGTGGCGGTGCAAGTGAGTGCGCAGACGAACGGCGGTCTGATCGTGGTGGGTGGGGGGCCGGCCGGGCTGGGCGCCGCGCGGGCGTACCGGGAGGCCGGGGCCGGCGGTGCCGTGCTGCTCGTCAGCGCCGACCCGGACGCGCCCTACCACCGGCCGCCGCTGACCAAGGACTACCTGCGGGGCGAGTCCGGACCCGACGAGCTGCCCCTGGTCGAGCCGAGCTGGTACATCGAGCACGACGTCAAGCTGCGGTTGAACACGACGGTGACCGGCGTCGATCTGGCGGCCCAGCGGGTGAGCTTCGGCGACCAGACGGCGGCCGGGTACGACCGGCTCATCCTGGCCACCGGCTCCGACCCACGACAGCTCCCGGTGCCCGGGGGCGATCTGCCGGGCCTCATCCACGTCCGTGACCGGGAGAGTGCGGACGCGATGCGGGCCGTGAGCGGACCCGGACGCCGGGTCGCGGTGCTTGGTTCGGGCTTCGTCGGCTGCGAGGCAGCGGCCAGCCTGGCCATGACCGGCACCGACGTCGTGCTGGTGACCGACGAGGACGCCCCGCACGCCTCCCGGTTGGGCACCGATGCCGGCGGACGGATCCACACCTGGCTGACCGAGGTCGGGGTGGAGCTGCGCACCGGTGACGCCGTTGCCCAGATCGCCCGCGACGAGCGCTGGACCCTTACCCTCGAGGGCGGTGACAACCTCGTCGTCGACGCCGTCGTGGTCGGCGGTGGAGCCCGACCGAACGTCGACCTCGCTCGAACCGCGGGCCTGCGGTTGGGGGCGCAAGGGATCGAGGTCGACGCCGGCATGCTGACCTCCGACCCCCACGTGTGGGCGGCGGGTGACATCGCCCATGCGGACAATCCGGCCGCGGGACGGGCGCTGCGGGTGGAGCACTGGGGAGAGGCCGAGGCGATGGGTGAGGTCGCCGGGGCCAATGCCGCCGGGGGGACGCGCGCGTGGGCCCAGGCACCGGGTTTCTGGTCGACGATCGGCACCCACACGCTGAAGTACGCCGCCTGGGGCGACGGCTACGACCGGGCCGAGCTCCGTAATCGTCCGGGAGCGGAGGGTTGGGCCGTCTGGTACCTCACCGACGAGACCGTTGTCGGGGTGGTGACCAGCGACTGGGACGACGCGTACGAGCGCGGTCAGCAGCTGGTCGAAGCACACGCACCCGCGTCGCAGATCCCGGCCAGCCGGATCGGGCCGTCATGACGACGTCGACCGTGGTCGTCACCCCCGGTGGGCATCCGAGGTCGGTGTGGGGCCCTCGGCTGGCCGCCGCCGAACGGTTGGACCTCGCCGACCTGGCGACCCGGTTCGATCTCGGCCCCGGAACTCCCCGCCTGGTGCTCGCCGCGGCCCATCCCGACGACGAGACGATCGGGGCCGGCCGGCTGGCGTCCGCCTGGAGCCACCGGCTCGGCCCGGTGACCGCGGTGCTGGCCACGGCCGGGGAGGCCTGCGTCGATCACGTCGCCACCCGTCCCGAGCACCTCGCCGCCCTCCGGTTGCGCGAGTGGAACGCCGCGATGGACGTGCTCGGAGTGGTCGGTCGGCACGTCCTCGGTGTGGCCGACGGTGCGGTCGCCGAACATCAGGGCGACGTCACCGTGGCGCTGGAGACCGTGGTCGCCGACCTGCAGACCCGGGGGGACGGCCCGGTCGCCATCGCGGCGCCGTGGCGACACGACCCGCACCCCGACCACCAGGCTATGGGTCGGGCGGCGGCGCAGGTGGCCGCGCGCTGCGCCGTACCGCTGCTCGCCTTCCCGGTCTGGATGACCTACTGGACCGACCCCGACGACCCCTCCGCCCGGGGGGTCGACCTGCTCGAGATCGACTGCGGATCCGGCGCCGACGCCGCGCACGCCGCGGCCTGCGCCCGCTTCGTGAGTCAGCTGAGCCCGCTGGCCCCGGGCCTCACGCCGGTCGTCCCGCCCACCATGCTCGCCCACCACGACCGCCAGCTGCTCCTCACCGAGCGGACCCCCACTTCCGAGAAGGGCACCCGATGATCACCCCCGACTTCGAGGCCATGTACGCCGCCGACCCCGACCCGTGGCGGGTCGGCAGCAGCTTCTACGAGACGCGCAAGCGCGAGCTGGTGCTGGCGGCCCTGGGCCGGCCGACGTACGCCGCCGCCTGGGACCCGTCCTGCGGCACCGGCCACCTCGTCCATCGGCTAGCGGCCCGCTGCCGCACCGTGCTGGCCACCGACGCGTCCCCGGCCGCGGTCGAGCTGACCTCGGCGTCCTGCGCAGGGTTGGACAACGTCACCGTCCGCCGGGTGGCGGTGCCGACCGACCCCGGAGAGCACCCGGTCGCCGGCTTCGATCTGGTGGTGATCGCGGAGTTTCTCTACTACCTCGACCCGGCCGGCCGCGCCGCCACGCTCGGCCTGATCCACGAGCTCGCCGCCGCAGGCGCCGAAGTGGTCGCGGTGCACTGGCGCCACCAACCCCATGACGGCTGGCGCAGCGGTGCCGAGGTCCAGCAGGAGGTGCTCACCACACTGGGGTCCCTCGGTTGGGAGCCGGCCGTGCACGTGGACGACCCCGACTTCGTGCTCGACACGATGCGTCGGCCGGGCTTTGCGGACCTCGGGACCGAGCTGGGATCGGTGGGTCGCCACGATGGCTGAGTCGTATCCCTGGAGTGCCGCGGCCCCGATCCCGGCGGCGGCCGTCCTCAGTGACGGTTACCACCGGCACGCCGCCACCGATGCCGAGGTGAAGAACGAACTGGGTCGGCTGACGACCAGCCTGCCCTGGTCGGAGATGGGGTGGTTCGAGTTGATCGACGCCTTGCTCGCGGTCGGTCGCACCGACATCCCGCTCGCCCGGCTCGCGGAGGGGCACGCCGACGCCCAACGCATCTTCGCGCAGGCGGGGCTCGCGGGGGATGTCGGGGCGATCTACGGGGTGTGGGCGTCGCGTTCGCAGCAGACCGGGGTCACCGCCGAACGGTCCGGAACCGACCTGGTGCTGAACGGCACGCTGCGGTTCGCTTCGGGGATCGGGGTGCTGGACCGTGCGTTGGTGCCGGTCTGGCCGTCGGCGGAGCACCACCTGCTGCTCGACGTCCCGGTGGCTGACCTCGCCGACACGGCCGCGGTCGACCGGAGCCTGTGGGTCACCGCGGCGATGGCGATGAGTCGATCCCACACCATCACGCTCGACGATCACCGGGTACCGATGACGAGCCAGGTCGGCGACGACGACTTCTACCTGACCCGTCCGGGGTTCTTTCCCGGCGGGGTCGGCGTGGCCGCGTGCTGGCTCGGCGGGGCCGCACGGGTGGCCGACCTCGTCCGCGCCCGGCTGCGCGACCCGCTGCCGCCGGCCCTGCAGCAGCGGCTCGGCAAGCTGCGGGCACAGCTGGCGACGGGCGCCGCGGTGCTGGCGGCCGCGACGCGGCGACTGAGCGACGCCGACCCGACGGTGGAGGGCTACAGCGACGGCCGGGCGGTCGCCACCGAGGCCCGGTTCGCCGTGGCCGCCGCGGTGCACCAAGTCCTCGACCAGGCTCACCGGATCGCCGGACCGGCGGGGCTCGCCTACGACGAGGACCTCACCCACGCGGTGCACGACCTCCGGCTCTACGTCCTGCAGAGCAACGCAGACGCCGACGCGGCCTATCTCGGTCGGCTCGACCCCGGATGACCGACCGGCCATGCTCGCCCCCATGCTCGCCCCCATGATCGACGCCGTCGGTGGCGTCGGCCCGGACGTCCGGCCGACGGTGCTGGTCGCGGTCCCGGCCCACGACGAGAGCGAACGGGTGGTGTCCTGCCTGGCGTCGGTGCACGCCGCCCTCCGGTTCGCCGAGCAGGCGGGCACGATCGCCGACGGGTTCGTGGCGGTCGCCGCGCACCGCTGTCGGGACGCGACTGCGACGCTGGCCGGACAGTTCCTGGCCGAGGTCGACCGGCGGCATGTGGTCTGGGTCGCCGCGGAAACCGCGTCGGTCGGGGCCGTTCGGACCGCGCTGATCGCGCGCGCGGTGCGGTCGGCCGGCGAGTCGCCGACCTGGCTGTTCAGCACCGACGCTGACACGCAGGTGCCCCTCACCTGGGTGACCGACGGGTTGCGGCTGGCGTCCGATGACGCCGCCGACCTGGTGCTCGGGTTGGTCGAGCTCAACGAGCTGGCGGTCGACGCCCCGGCCCGACTCGCCCACGACCGGTTGGTGGCAGGTGGGCTACGACCCGGCGGCGGGCACGACCACGTCTACGCCGCGAACCTGCTGGTGCGCTACGCCGCCTATCTCGCCGTGGGTGGGTTCCCCGACGTCCGGCACGGGGAAGAGCACGGCTTGCGGACGGCCGTGCGGGCGGCCGGCTACCGGGTGCTGAGCACTCGCGCGCTGGTCGTGCGTACCTCGGGACGAATGGAGGGTCGCGCGAGCTTCGGGCTGCACGCGGTGCTCGCGGCGTTGGCGGCGACGCCGCAGCCCGAGGATTCGGGTTCGCCGTTCGACCGCGCAGTTGTCGACGGCTGAGGTCGAGCGAAACAGCCACACAGGTGCGCAGTGGCCACCGGGCCGGTGCCGGCCGATTGTCCACAGTCGGCGTCCCAAGGATTCGCGATCGCCTCGGACCTGTGGACGAGCCGCCCAGCGCGGCCGTGGACGCCGAGGGTGTGATCGTGCCGACTCCGCTCACCCCGGTCCCGCCCACGTTGCGCGACCGACCGTTCACCCGCACCGCTGCGTCGCGCCTCGGAGTGGGCGCCGGAGCGCTTCGCGGTCCTCGCTTCGTCCACCTGACCCGAGGGATGTGGGCGGTCGGGCCAGATCCGAGCCTGCGCGTACGCGTGGCCGGCACCCTGGCGGTGCTGCCACCGGCGTCGGCGGCGACCGGGTGCACCGGGTTGCCGCTTTACGGGGTGGGCGTCGGGCCCATCGCTCCGCTCACCTTCGTCACCGCCCACCCGCATCAGATCCGGCGGGCGGGGGTGCGGGTCATCCGCCGCGCCGATGTCCTCCCGTCGGGCCGGTTGAGCCGGCGGCGAGCTGTTGGGTCGACGCCGACCTGACGCTGCTCGGGCGGGTCACCGCGGGGGACTGGCTGGTGCAGCTCGGTCTGGTCACCCCGGCCGACCTCGCCGCCGCGGTGGTGCCGGGTCTGCGTCCTGGCGGGACTCGGCGAACCCGACCTCAATTTCGACGTCGGAGACGCCCGGTGCTGGCTGGCCCGCGGCGACCTGGTGTGGGCTCGGTACGGCGTGATCGTCGAATACGACGCCCGGCAGGACCTCACCGACCGTCGTCAGTGGGAGCGCGACGTCATCCGGCCCGGGCACGCGACGTATGGCCCGGAGTGGACCGCTGCGTTCGCCACTGCGCACTCCCGGTCGCCTCGCGCCTGGTGATCCGACCACGACCGCGCACTCGCGGGCAGGAACCAGTCTCGGGGTGGGTCAGGCCGCGGTCACTGGTGGAACCGGGCGGCGGCACGGTCGCCGAGCACGGTCAACCGGTCCAGCAGCGCACGACCCCGGCTCGGCAGCTGGGATCGGGCGGACCGCCCGTCCACCGTGCCGGAGGGGGTGGTCGGCGCCGACGGCAAGAGGCGGACCGTGAGGCCGAGGATCGCCGCGGTGAGCCCCGGCGCCACGGCAGCGACCCGGGACGCCACCTGGGCGAGCGGGGTGAGCAGCAGCTGAGGTCGGCCCCGGAGCACGCTGTCCACGATCCGCGCGGCCGCCCGGTCGGCGTCCATCGACAGCAGCGGCAGCGACGCCGCCGTCGCGAACCACGCGTACTCGCGGCCCTGGTCCCCGACGAACTGGGCGCGCTGGTGTGACCCGGTCCGCATCAGTCCCGGCGCGACGGTGGTCACCGTGACTCCGGTGCCGACGAGCTCGGAGCGCAGGCCCTTGGCGAAACCCACGGCCCCGAACTTCGCGGTGCTGTAGGGCAACAGGTGCGGTGCCGCGAGCAGCCCGCCGATCGAGGTGATCACGCCGATCCGGCCGCGACCTTCGCGGCGCATCCCCGGCAGCACGGCGAGGGCGGTGTTGACCGGACCCCAGAGCATCACGTCGATCGCCTGCTCGAAGTGCTGTCGCTCCAGGGCGTCCAGCGGTCCGACCTGGATGATCCCGGCCACGCAGATCATCACCTCGATCGGGCTCTCGCTCTCGGTGCGGGCGACCATGGCCTGCACTGCCGCCACGTCGCTGACGTCGCAGACCTCGGTACGCACCTCCTGCCCGCGGTCGCGCAGGTCGCGCGCGGCACGGGCGAGCTCGACCTCGTCGCGGGCACACAGCACCAGGGCGAAGCCCCGCTCGCCCAGCCGCCGGGCCACCAACAGCCCGAGTCCACGAGAAGCTCCGGCGACCAGCGCGACCGGTCGTCGCTCGGTGGTCATCAGCGGATCCCGGTGGTGGCGAGACCCTGGACGAAGAACCGCTGGAAAGCCAGGAACAGCGCCACCAGGGGAGCCACCGAGATCAGGGTCATGGCCATCAGGGCGCCGTAATCGGTCTGGTACTGCCCTTGGAGGAACTGCAAGCCGATCGGCAACGTATAGAGCACGGGATCCTTCAACGCAATCAGGGGCCAGAGGAAGTCGTTCCATTGGTACATCAGGGCGAGCAGGGTGAGGACGGCCAGCAGCGGCTTGCACAGGGGCAACACGATGCTCCAGAAGATTCGCAGCGAACCGGCCCCGTCGATCTTGGCCGCCTCGATCAGCTCTTTGGGGATCGCGAGCATGAACTGGCGGGCCAAGAAGATGCCGAAGGTTGCGGCGGAGGCGGGGATGATCACTGCCCAGAAGGTGCCGATCAGGTGCATCGTGTTGACGATCTTGAACAGCGGAACCAGGATCGCCTGGGTCGGTATCATCATGGTGGACACCAGCAGCAGGAACAGGGGCGTCTTCGCCGGGAAACTCAGCTTGGCGAAGGCGTAGCCGGCCAGCACGCTGACGGCCACGGTCAACACGGTGGTGATCGCCGTGATCGTCACCGAGTTGACGAACCAGGAACCGACCGGCCAGGCGTCCAGCACCCGGGTGAAGTTGGCCAGCGAGATCTGCTGCGGCCAGAGCGTGAGGTCGGCGGTGAAGGTCCGTTGCCCCGAAAAGGCGGTGATCACCATGATGTAGAGCGGGAAGACCATCACCACGGTGACGATCGCGGCGACGACGATCCTGACGACCAGGCTGGCCCGCCCGCGCCGACGGCGGGGCGCCGAGGGGTGTCGGTCCGACCCCGCGACGCCGACCGCGAGAGCTCGGGGGACAGTGGTGGTCATCAGGCTGCCTCGTCCCGGTTCTTGTTGGTCGACCACTGCACGATGGTGAAGATCAGGGTCAGGACAAAGATCACGATCCCGATCGCTGCACCGTAGCCCTGGTCGCGCGCGGGCCCGAAGGCCGTCTTGTACGCGTAGGTACCGAGCACCTCGGTGGCCGAACCCGGGCCGCCGTTGGTGAGCACGAACACGGTGTCGAAGACCTGGAACGAGTAGATCACGTTCATGATCAGCAGGAAGAACGTCGAGGGCCCGAGCAGCGGAAAGGTGATGAAGCGGAACCGCTGCCAGCCCGAGGCCCCTTCGACCGACGCCGCCTCGTACATCTCCTGCGGAACGGCCTGCAGCCCGGCCAGATAGATGATCATCGTGAAGCCGACCCGGATCCACAGCGTGATCAGCACCAGCGAGGCGAACGCGCCGACGCCGCCGGACTGCCACGCCACGGGAGGTAGTCCGACGGTGGTCAGCAGGCCGTTGATGATGCCGATCACCTCGTTGAAGAGGTAGGTACCGATCAGGCCGACGGCCACTCCCGAGATCACCAGCGGCAGGTAGATCACGGTGCGCACGGCCTTGCGCCCGGGGAGCACCGAGTTCATCAGCACCGCCAGGGCCAACCCGATCCCCATGCTCAGCGGAACGGTCAGCCCCATGAAGAGCACCGTGTTGGCCAGCGACCGGTAGAAGGTCGCGTCGGCGAACATCCGCTGGTAGTTGGCCAGCCCGATCCAGGTGACCTTGCCGCTGAGCGGGGCGATCTTGGCCGTGGAGAGCACGAAGGCCGTGACCTGCGGAACGATGAGGAAGGCGGTGGCGAGCACCACGGCGGGCAACACGAACCCGATCGCAGCCAGCTCCCAGCGCGGACCGCGTCGCCGGACCAACGGGTCTGGTCGGCCCGGTGGCGCCTGGGGCGACACCGGGACGGCGGTCACGCCGAGGCCCGCTGCACCGCGTCGGCCAGGGCCGCCGCGGTCGCCGCGGGGGACTGGCTACCCAAGAACGCTTTCTCCAGCACGTCCTGCATCGAGGTGTTGATCTTGGCGAACTGCGGCACCGTGACCTGCTTGACCTGCTCGGGGGTGATGGTGGTCGCCTGCTCGACGAAGGTCGACATCAGGTCCGGCCGGATCTTGAAGTCCAGCTGGGCGCTGGTCAGCGACTTGAGGGTGGGCAGCTGGCCGGTGGCCTCGCAGAAGTTCCGCTGCTGGGTCTCGGAAACCAAGAACTCCAAGAACTTGGCCGCGGCGTCGGTGTGCGCGCCGTCCTTAGCGGCCACGATCGCGTTGCCGCCCAGGTCGCTGGCCGCCGTCGCGTCCTTTGGCATCGGCATCGCGGCGTAGGCGAACTTGTTCTTGGCGATCCCGGTCTCGATCCCCGGGATGAGGAAGTCACCGGCGAAGGCCATGGCCACGGTGCCCGAGATGAAGGCGGTGTCGGGGTAAGTGGTGCTCTTCACCGAGGTGTTGCGAGCGACCCACTGGTTGGTGAAGAAGCTCTGGGTGAACTCGACCGCCCGACGGCACTGGTCGGAGTCGACGGCGGGCGACTTCAGGTCCTCGGCGAGCAGGTTGCCGCCGGCCTGGAACAGCCAGGAGAGCCAGCGGTAGGCGCCGGCGCTCTGCCAGTCGTAGATGAACGGACTCTGCTTGCCCTTGACCGTGCGCTTGAGTTTGCCGGCCGCGGCGGCGAACTGTTCCCAGGTCCAGGCCTGATCGAGGCTGGTCGGTACGTCGGTGATGCCGGCCGCCGCAAAGGCGTCCTTGCGGTAAAGGATCGCGGTGGTGTCGATCTGGTGCGGCACGCCGTACGGCTTGCCGTTGTAGACCACGCCCTGCCACAGGCCGGGGACGAAGGCGTCGATCTTGGCCTGGTCGAAGGTGCTCGACACGTCGAGCAGCACGTCCTGGCTGGTGTACTGGCCGATGTCGATGTAGGACACCCGGAACAGGTCCGGCGGATTGCCCGCCTGGAACCGACTGTCGAGGTTGGTCTGCACGCTCGCGTACGGCACGGTGTCGGTCTTGACCGTGATATTCGGGTTGGCCTGCTGGAACGCGGTGATCACCGCGTCGAACGCCTTCTTCTCGGTGTCCCCGGACCAGTTGACGAAGGTCAGCGTGACCTTCTCGGCCGAGCCCTGGGACGAGGTGTCCGAGCCGGAGTCGTTCCCCGTGTTACCGGTCAGCCCGGCACACGCGTTCAGCCCGGCCAGCGCGCCGACACCCACCCCGGCCCCGAGCAACTGGCGTCGATTCAGCGTCATGAGATTCTCCTCGATCCCGGCGACCCCCGCCCACGCGGTTCCGCCTCCCCGGCACTGTCCGGCCGGCGACCGGACAAGATGAGCCCGAGATTATTCCTCGACGGACGCGGGTGGGGACGCAGTGGGCGGGCGACGACCCGGAGCAGTGCGCCCGGACTCCGCCGACGGCGTCGATCCTGGCGATCAGGCCGCGGCGTCGGAGTCCTCGTCGAGGATGTCGTCGAGCGCCTCCCGGACGGCCTGACGGGTGGCCAGCCGCACCGACGCCGCCTGCTGGAGGTCGGCGTTGTCGGCGTCGGCGAGTCGTTTCTGCTCGGTGCGCTCGACCTCGAGGGCGCGATCGCGGGCGTGGCGGATGCGTTCCCAGATGTCTGCGGTCATGGTCGTTGCTTCTGCTCGGGGGGTGCTCACGGTTTCAGGACGACCTTGATGCAGCCGTCGGACTTCTCCTGAAACATCTTGTAGGCGCCGGGCGCGTCGGCCAACGGGAGCCGGTGGGTAGCCAGCGTCTCGGTCCCGAGCGGGTCTCCGTCGGTCATCAGCACTGGCCAGATGTCGTCGATCCATCGCTTGACGTGGCACTGGCCCATTCGGATCGTGATCCCGCGGTCGAACATGGTCATCATCGGCATCGGGTCGGCCTCGCCGCCGTAGACGCCGCTGATCGACACCGTGCCGCCGCGACGCACCGCCCGAAACGCCGTGTCGAGAGCGCCCATCCGGTCCAGTCCGGCGGACTTGATCATGGGCTTCGCGATCGCGTCGGGCAGCAGGCCCACCGCCTTGATCGCCGCGCTCTGGGCGGGCGAGCCGTGCGCCTCCATGCCCACGGCTTCGAGCACGCCGTCGGGGCCTCGCCCGCCGGTGAGGTCGAGCAAGGCGGTCGTGACGTCGTCGACGGCAGAGATGTCGAGAGTCTCGATCCCGTGCTGTCGGGCCAGGGCCAGCCGCTCGGGCACACGGTCGACACCGATCACCCGGTGGCCCTGGAGCTTGGCGATCCGGGTGGCGAGCTGGCCGACCGGCCCGAGCCCGAGCACGGCGAGCGTTTCGCCGCCGTCCGGGTTCAAACCGGCGTACATCACGCCCTGCCAGGCGGTGGGCAGAATGTCGGAGAGGTAGAGCGCGCGCTCGTCGCTCACGCCCTCGGGTACCGCGATCGGACCGAACTGGGCCTGCGGGACCCGGAGGTACTCGGCTTGGCCGCCCGGCACCGAGCCGTACAGCTCCGTGTAGCCGAAGAGGGCGGCACCGCTGCCCTGGCTGGTTACCTGGGTCGTCTCGCACTGGGCGAAGAGACCGCGCTCGCACATCCAGCAGTGGCCGCACGAGATGTTGAACGGGATCACGACCCGGTCGCCCGGCGTGAGATGGGTGACCTCCGAACCGACCTCCTGGACCACACCCATGGTCTCGTGACCGAGCACGTCGCCCTTGGCCAGGAAGGGCCCGAGCACCGAGTACAGGTGCAGGTCAGAGCCGCAGATCGCGGTCGACGTCACCTTGATCACCGCGTCGGTCGGCTGCTCGATCCGTGGATCGGGGACCTCCTCGACGCTGACGTGTTCTTTTCCTTGCCAGGTGAGTGCCTTCATGGTCCCCATGGTGCTTTACGGCGTAAGCGAGCTCGTCGGCGGGGCACCCCCGCCGAGGGGTCCACCGCCGAGGGGTCCACCGTCGAGGTAGCACTGCAGGGTCGGGGCCACCGCACCCACCACGTCGTCGGGCGAGGCGGACGCGAGCGGGTCAACGGCGAGCACGTAGCGCAGCATCACTACCCCCAGAACCTGGCTGGCCACCAGCGTGGCCTGGCGGCGGGCCGTGGCGTCCACGACCCGGCGATCGGCGGAGATCGCTCGACTCAGCGGGCCGACCGCCTCGTTGACCACGAATTCCCGCACCAGGACCGAGGCCTGCTCATCTTGCATCGCGGTCCGCAGCATCGCCACCCCGGCCGCGCCGACCGGGGAGTCCCAGACGGCGAGCAGTCGGCGCAGCAGTCGCTCGCCGAGTCCGTCGAGGCCGTCGGCGGTGACCGCGGCGAGGTGGGCGGCCGGGTCGATGTCGCCGAGATCGAGGGTGGCCAGGAACAGCTGGTGCTTGCCACCGAAGTGGTGGTTGATCATGGCCGGGTCGACGCCGGCCGACGAGGCGATGGCGCGCACGGTGGCGCCCGCGTACCCGACCGCAGCGAACTGCGCCCGGGCCGCGGCCAGCACGGCCGCTCGGGTGGACTCCCCACCGGGTCGTCGTCCCGCCGACCGTGGCCGCGAGCCGGTCAGGGTCGGCGGGCGAAGTCGGGGGCGTGCTCGGGTCGCGGACCGAAGGCGATCAGCTGAGCCGGCACCCGAGTGAAACCCGGGACGCGGGTGGCGAGGACCCGCGCCACCTGCGGGGCCCGGGGGACCCGGCCGGCGACCAGGGGAGCGAAGATCACCCGGTGGAGGAGCCGCTGGCCCGTCTGTAGCACGACCGTCGGCCACCACCGCCGGTGCTGGACCCGGGCCAGGTCGGCCGTGGTGAGACGTCCGCGACGGAGCGGCTCGGCGAGCAGGGTGGCCGCCGCCACCGCGTCCTGGATGGCCAGGTTGATGCCGACTCCCCCGGCCGGCGACATCGCGTGGGCGGCGTCGCCGAGGCAGAGCAGCCCGGGTCGATACCAGCGCCGCAACCGGTCGAGCTTGACGTCGAGCATGTGCACGTCGTCCATCGAGGCCAACTCCTCGACCCGGTCGGCGAGATCGGGCCGAAGATGCGCGATCCGGGCTCGGAACCGCTCGACGCCCTCGGCGCGCAACCGGGCATCGTCTCCCTTGGCCGTGAAGTAGGCGAGCTGGAAGTACGACGTCCGAGGAATGCTGAGCAGGATCTGCCCGGCGTCGAACACCGGGCGCAGCCCCTCGTCGCGCTCCTGCTCGGCCGGGTGACGGGGGAGCCGGAACCACCACGTGTCGAACGGCACCCGGTACGCGCGCGACACCAGACCCGCCGCCCGGCGGACCACCGAGGTCCGCCCGTCGCAGGCCACCACCAACGTGGCCCGGACCTCGCCCTCGATGCCATCGGTGGTGCGGGTGCTGACCCCCAGCACCCGATCGGCCGCTTTGAGCAGGCCCGTCACCTCGGTGTCCAGGACCAGGCGGAAGGTGGGCTCCTTCCGACCCGCCTCGGCCAGCAGGTCGAGCAGATCCCACTGAGGGACCAGCGCCACGTAGTCGTACGGCGGGGTCAGCGTGGTGAGGTCACCGAGCACCACAAGGGTCCCGTCCCGGCCCGGCAGCTCGAAGTTCTGCACCCGACTCTGCGGCAGCGCCCGGAACGCCAATCCGAGGCCGAGCTCGTCCAGCAGCCGGATCGTCGAGGCGTGCACGGTGTCACCCCGGAAGTCGCGGAGGAAGTCACCGTGCTTCTCGACCACGGTGACCTCGATGCCGGCCCGGGCCAGCAGCAGCCCGAGCATCATGCCGGCCGGTCCGCCGCCGGCGATCACGCAGGTTGTGTCCATCGGTCCCCTAATTCAACAGATGATGAATTAGATCATCCTCGCCCGCGGGACCGTCGTCAAGGTCTCGGGAATCCCGACGAAGTGGCCCGAGAACTCGCCGTGGCCGTGCGGTGACCGAATCAGGCCTTCGGGGACCGACACGGTATGAATTCGATACCGGAAGATCCCTCCCGCGTCGGGTGGGCTGGGCCGATCCTGAGTCGGTGCGGCGTCGTAGGCTGACCGCCGTGAGCCGACGATGAGCAAGCTCGAAGCGCAACGAGCGATGCGTGAAGCCAGGTACGCACGCGACAGCGCGAACGGCCCCAACCGCCACGAGGCAGCCGCGGCCGTAGGAACCCCACGTGCCCCGGCCGCACGGAGGCCGGAGACGTCGCCGGTTCAGGCCGCTCCGACCGCTCCGACCGCTCCAGCGTCGGAGGGCGAGCGCTGCGGGCACAAGTCCATGAACGGCCGGGCGTGCACGCGCGAGGCGGCCCACTCCGAGCGGAGTCACCGGTACAGCTGAGTGGTCTCCTTTCCTCGCATCAGGGGTCGCGGGCCCCGGCTGGGTCAGGGCGCGGTCGACGTGGGTGCGCGCCGTGGCGGGGCTGAGGTAGCGGCGCCGGTCGATCTCGTCGCGCGATCCGCGCGGTCGCCCGGCGAGCACCAGCGGCGAGAAGCGATACGCGTGGGCTCCGTGCACCGCGTACTCGTCTGAGAGCCTGGGGCCTATGGCTTCCATCGAACCGCTGCAGGACACGATCACAGTGGATCTCCCACCGGCGGCGGCGTTCGAACTCTTCACGGCGGGATTCGGCTCGTGGTGGCCAGCCGAGTTCAGTTGGTCTCAGCCGGACCTGCTGCAGTCCATCGGCATGGAGTGCCGACTGGACGGGATGCTTGTCGAGATCGGCCCCCACGGGTTCCGGATCGACTGGGGTCGCATCATCTCCTGGGCCCCGCCGTCTTCGCTGAGTTTTCTGTGGCAGATCTCTGCGGACCGGGTTCCGGTCCCCGACCCGGACCAGGCCAGCGTGGTCACCGTGACCTTCACCCCGGCGGGCGAGAGCACCCGCGTCGACGTCAGCCACGACGAGTGGCAGCGTCATGGTGTCGGAGCGCAGGTCTACCGCGATGGTTTCACCCAGGCCTGGCCCACGGCCCTGGACCGGTTTCACCAGGCCGCTGGAGCGACCAGGTGGCGATGATGGGCGCCATCGCCGACGGATGGTGCGAACCTCGGGGATTCAGCCGGCCCGGAACGAGTCGCGGACCGTCCGTCGGTTCGCCGGCGGTTGCCGTGCGAGACTCGGCTCGGACTGAAGGATCACCCGAAGGGCACCATGCTTCGCACCTGGTTGACCGACTCGTTGGACGTGCAGGTCCCCGTGATCGGGGCTCCGATGGCAGGAATCAGCGATGCCCGGCTCGCCGTTGCCGTCTCGGCCGCGGGCGGGTTGGGCATGATCGGGGTGGGGTCATCCCGCCCCCCGTCGTGGATCCGCGAACAGGCAGTCCTGGCCGGCGCGGGCGCGACGTCGTCGCTGACGTCGGGAGAGCCTGCGCCGTACGGGATCGGCCTGATGGCCTGGGCCCTGGAGCGAGACGACGCCCAGCTCACCGCGGTGCTCGAGCTGCGGCCACGATTGGTGTCGATCAGCTTCGGTGACGTCGAGCCCCATGTCCGCCGGGTCGCCGATGCGGGTATCGCGGTGACTGCACAAGCCGGCACCGTCGAAGAGGCACTCCACGCCGAACAGGCGGGCGTCGATTTCGTCGTCGTACGTGGCGCCGAGGCGGGTGGGCACGGTCGCAACGAGCTGGCCACGATGCCGCTGCTCCAGGCGGTGCTGGACCGCGTGGGCGTACCGGTGGTCGCCGCCGGCGGCATCGCCACAGCTCGTGGCCTGGCCGCAGTTCTCGCCGCGGGTGCCGTGGGCGCCTGGGTCGGCACGGCGCTGCTCACCGCCCACGAGGCAACGAACAGTCATGCCGCTCGGGCACGTCTGATCGCGGCCGAGCATCACCAGACGGTTTACGGACGGGTCTTCGACATCGCCCAACACCTCGGTTGGCCGCCGGAATACGGAGGGCGCAGCCTGCGCAACAGCTACGTCGACCGCTGGCACGACCGTCTCGACGAGCTCGCCCACGACGACGACGCCACCAGGCAACTCGCCGCCGCCCGAGACACCGAGGACTACGACATCGCCTACCTCTACGCCGGCCAGGGGGTGGGTTCCCTCCTCAGGGAGCAACCGGCAGCCGAGGTGATCGCCGACCTGGCCCGCGCCGAGTACCTCCTGCACGACGTCGCCGGAGGCACAGCGAGATCGATCAACACCGAGTCACGGGGCGACCAGCGGAGTCCGCTGTCGACCACGAGCGTGCACCAGGACCGACCGACCGGGTAGCCGGACCAGGATCGACGGGGGGAGCAGCCCCGAGACCGTCGGTGGCGTCCTCGCTATTCGGTGCTACTATCTAGTGGTAGTCAGCATCACTGAGTAGTTGAGAAGGGTTCATGGGCAGGCAGACGACCGAGATGCTCAAGGGCACGCTCGAAGGCATCGTCCTCGCGATCCTGGCCGCCCATCCGGCCTACGGCTACGAGATCACGGCGCGGCTACGCGAGCAGGGCTTCTCCGACATCGTCGAGGGCACCGTCTATGCGCTGCTGATCAGGATCGAACAGCGCGGCTTCGTCGACGTGGAGAAGGTCGCCTCGGAGAAGGGGCCGCCGCGCAAGGTCTACTCGCTCAACGCGCGCGGCCGCGAGCACCTCGAGGAGTTCTGGCGGACATGGAGCTTCCTCGCAGAACGGATAGAACAACTCCGCCACAACCTGGAACACCCGCCGGAAAAAGGAGCTTGACCATGGCCGCAGGATGGATCGAGACGGTGACTGGGTCGTTCGAGGACAAAAAGCGCTGGCGCCGGTACAAGGCCCGCGCGAAGCAGCTCCCGACGAGCTACCGCATCGCGATCGACGGGATCGAGCGCTACCTCATGTACGCCGGGTCGATCGTCAAAGGTGATGTTTTCATGCAGATGCTCGAGGATCTCGCCGACCTGATCGAGCGCGCCGCTGCCGACAACACCCCGATCCGCGACATCGTCGGGGACGACCCGGTGGAGTTCGCTGACACCTTCATCCAGAACTACGCGGATGGCCAATGGATCAATAAGGAACGCAAGCGGCTGATCGACGCCATCGGTCAGGCCGCCGCGCAGGAGTGAAGGCCGAGAAAGGGGAACGGAGATGACCACCGACCGGGCCTTCGAACCGGCGATCCACGTGCAGGGCATCGAAAAGTCCTTTAAAGACCTGCCTGTGCTGCGGGGCGTCGATTTCGACGTCCGCGGGGGAAGCGTGTTCGCGCTGCTCGGCTCCAACGGTGCGGGCAAGACCACACTGGTGCGGATCTTGTCGACGCTGCTGAAGCCCGACTCGGGCACCGCCACGGTCCACGGCTTCGACGTCGCCACGAACGCAGCCGACGTACGCGAGTCGATCAGCCTGACCGGCCAGTTCGCCGCGGTCGACGAGGTGCTCACCGGGCGGGAGAACCTCGTGCTGATCGCCAAGCTGCGTCACCTGTCCAGCCCGGGTGCCATCGCCGACGACCTGCTCGCCCGCTTCTCGCTCACCGACGCGGGGAACCGCAAGGCGTCGACGTACTCAGGCGGCATGCGACGCCGACTCGACCTCTCGATGAGCTTGATCGGCAACCCGCCGATCATCTTCCTCGACGAACCCACCGCGGGACTCGACCCTCAGGCTCGCATCGAGGTGTGGCAGACCGTCAAGCAGCTCGCCAACCGCGGCACGACGGTGTTGCTCACCACGCAGTACCTCGACGAGGCCGAACAGCTCGCCGACCGCATCGCGATCCTGCACCACGGAAGGATCATCCAGAACGGCACCCTTGCCGAGCTCAAGCAGCTCCGTCCGGCCGCCAAGGTCGAATACATCGAGAAGCAGCCCTCCCTCGAGGACGTCTTTCTCGCTCTCACCGGCAAGATCGCCACCGACGACATCGCCGTCCGCACGGACCCGGCAGGAAACGAACCCTGATGACCCACACCCACGTCCTCGGCGACACCCGCGTTCTCACCGGCCGGTCGCTGCGCCACATCCTCCGCAGTCCCGACACGATCATGACGACCGCGGTGACCCCGATTGCGCTCATGCTGCTGTTCGTGTATGTGTTCGGCGGCGCGATCACCACCGGATCCGACGAGTCGTACCTCAACTACATGCTCCCCGGCATCCTGCTCATCACGGTCGCGTCCGGCGTCAGCTACACGGCGTACCGGCTGTTTCTCGACCTGCAGTGCGGCATCTTCGAACGCTTCCAGTCCATGCCGATCGCGAGGTCGAGCCTGCTCTGGGCGCACGTGTTCACCTCCCTGACCGCAAACCTGGCTTCGCTGGCGATCGTCGTCGGTGTCGCGCTCGCGATGGGATTCCGCACCGGAGCGTCGGTGGCCAGCTGGTTGGCCGTCGCCGCCATCCTGATCCTGTTCACCCTCGCCCTGACCTGGATCGCCGTGATCGCTGGGCTCTGCGCGAAGACCGTCGACGGCGCGAGCGCGTTCAGCTATCCACTGATTTTCCTCCCGTTCATCAGCTCGGCGTTCGTACCCACCGCCTCAATGCCCGCCCCGGTCGCGTGGTTCGCCGAGAATCAGCCCGTCACCGCCGTCGTCGACACCATCCGACACCTGCTCGCCCAGGAACCCGGGGGCAGGGACATCTGGACCGCGCTCGCCTGGCTCGTCGGCATCCTCGTCGTCGCCTACGCCTTCGCGATCACCAGCTACCGTCGCACGTTCAGCTGAGTCCGAGTGCCGTTCACGAGACCCCACGATCGCGCGACGGACGCCGCGAGATTTCGTCGACTCGACGAGGTGCGGGTTGTGACGGCCCTGTCCCTCCGAGCAGCGAACCAGCTCAGGTGGCATAGTCCTGCCCGGGCTTCCAGCCCGAGAACGCGTAGTCGGCCATGGATACGTTGGCGCCGGACTTCTTCGCCTCCTTCATGGCGCGTTCCCGGTCGGCTTCGTTGGCGTCGCTGAGGGTCTTCAGGGCGCCGCGGAGGTCGCTGATCGACCCGCCGAGATAGCCCTGCAAGATGTTGCCGACGTGCGGGGTGATCGGTTTCCGCGCAGCGTCGACGGCCGCGTTGTCCGGGTTCTTGACGATGGCCTGGGGCATCAAGAAGATGTTGTCCTTACAGAAGACCACGGCCTTCTTGTAAGCGTCGATGGCATCGGACTGGGCGACGAGGTCCAGGTTGAGGGGCGGCTGGTCCATGGCCGCGATCATGCCCTTCTGGTAGTCCTCGCTCGTGAACGAGCCGATGAGCTTGGACGCGGAATCCGGGTCGTCGCTGTCGGCGGACACGAAATAGGCCGCGCTCGGCCGCCCGCGGTAGCCGTACGGTTGGGAACTGGCATCGGGTTTCAGCACCTGCCCGGAGCCGATCTTGTCCATGAAGCCGGGAACCAGCGCCTTCGACCCCCCGGCGCACCAGATGCCGTCGATGAAGATCCCGACCGTGCCCGACGCGAACCGGGTGCGAGCATTGACCACGCTGTAGGTGTTGGTACCGGGCAGCATGAGCTTGTCGTCGTAGAGCTGCTTGAAGAATTCGATCACGGTGACGTAGCTGTCGTCGTGGTAGGCGTACTCACCGGTGGTGAACTTCAGTCCCTGGTAACCCGGAAAGCCGGCGGTCTGGGCCATGTCGTCAACCTGGTCCCGGACGCGTCCGCCGTCACTGCCCAGGGCGAGTGTCATAGGTTGCAGGCTGGCGGATTTGAGGGCCTGGCACGCCTTCGTGTAGCCGTCGTAGTCGGTGGGCGGGTTGGCGGGGTCCAGCCCCGCCTTGGTGAAGTACTCGGTGTTGAACCAGAGCAGAGTCGAGCTCTGGCGGAAGCTGAACAGGGGGAATCCGTATACCTTCCCGTCGAGGTTAGTGATCCCGTCGGTCAGTGCCTCCTTGGGGATCTTCGACTTCACCTCACTGCTCAGCGTCAACTCGTGGACCCAGTTGGACTTGACCAGGGCCGCCAGGGGGAGCCCGATGACGTTGGAGTAGACGTCCGGCATCTGATTGGCCTGGTGAGCCAGCTGAAATGACTGCGGGGCCTTGGATGCGTCGAAGTAGGTGTGGGCCACCTTCTTCCCGAGGGCCGAGCTCTGTTGCTCCGCCCAGCCGTCATTCAACTTCTGGAACGAGCTGAAGTGGTCCCACCAATCCACCGTTCCCGCGCCCCCTTGCTGAGGGCCGGGATTTCCGGTGTCGCCGCCCGACCCGCCGCAACCGGTGACGGTGGCCAGCGCAAGAGCTGCGGAGGAGCCGAGAAGTGCTCGTCGGCTAATTCCTGTCATGACGTCGTCGTCCTCTCTGTAGGTGCCGTGCCCGGCAAACCTGGGCGTCGGCGGATAGGTGCCCTGCTAGGCCTTGACTGCTCCTGAGATGCCTTCGACGAAGTAGCGCTGCATGAAGATGAACAGCAGCACGACGGGAATGATCGAGATCACCCCGGCTGCCGCCATTCCGGACCAGTCGGTGGCCGTCTCGCCGACGAAGGCCTGCATGCCGACGCTGACGGTGCGGATCTCGGGACGACTGAACGAGAACACCAGCGGCAGGAAGAAGGCGTTCCAGTTCGTGATGAACGTCAGCAGCGCGACGGTCGCGGTCACCGGCATCGCCAGCGGGAGCATGACCGAGAAGAAGATCCGTCCGAAGCCGGCGCCGTCGACCACCGCAGCCTCTTCCAGCTCCTTCGGGATCTGCCGGAAGTACCCGTAGTAGATCAAGATCGCCGAGACGTACGCTGCGCCGCTCAGCGCCAAGATCATCCCGCTCAGGGAGTTGATCAGCCCCAGCTGCATGGAGAGCTTCACCACGGGGATGATCGTGTAGCCGGTCGGCACGAACAGGGTCGCGATCAGCACGCCCAGGAAGAGTCGCGACCCTCGGAACCGGAAGCGTGCCAGCACGTAACCCGCCAACGCGCAGCGCACCGTCACGATGATCACAGAGACCACCGTGACGATGACGGTGTTGATCAGGTACCGGCCGAAGTGGGCGTCGGTCCACGCCCGGGCGTAGTTGTCCCACTCGACCTTGGTCGGGATCAGGTTCAACCCACCGGCGAAGATCTCCAGGTTGTCCTTCAACGACGCCGAAATCATCCAGATGAAGGGGAACACCCACAAAGCGGCGGCCCCCACCAACACGACGACACCGATCCACCACGGCAGCCGGCGCAGGAGTCGCCTGGGCCGCGACGTGCGGACCGGTGACCGATGGGGCGGTGCGGTGGCGGTGGTCAGCTCGGTCATCGATCGGCCCTCATCTTCCGTCGGCTGCCGTAGACCGCCCACAGCTGCACCGCGCCGACCACAGCGACCAGCAGTCCGAAGACCACCGCGGCTGCGGAGGCGTGTCCCAGTTGGGGAATGGAGGTGGCGAAGGCCCATCGGTAGATGTAGATCTCGATGATCTCGGTGTGGAAATAGGGTCCACCGGCGGTCAGCGTGAACATCAGGTCGAAGTTGTGGAAGGTCTCCTCCACCGTGAGCACGGTAATGATGATCAGAAACGGCTTGAGCAACGGCAGCGTGATGTGGCGGAACAGTTGGACGAAGCCGGCCCCGTCGATCCGGGCGGCTTCGTACAGGTCTTGGGGAATGGTCTGTAGCGCCGCGAGCCAATAAATCATGGTCACCCCGAAGAACTTCCATATGTACAGCACGGCCGCGGTCGGGAGCGCAGTGCTGGCGTCTCCCAGGAAGTTGACACCACCGGAGCCGAACAGCTGCAGGAACGAATTGACCGGTCCACTGGCTGGATCGAGGATGAACTGCATGACCACACCGATGATGGCGGTCGTGGTGACGACGGGCACGAAGAAGGCAGATCGGATCACTCCGGACAACGGGAGCTTCGGGGAGTTCAGCACAATGGCCAGCAAGAGGGTGAGCAGGACCCGGGCGGGCACCACCAGCACCATGAAGAGCAGCGTGACCTTGAAGGAGTTCCAGAAGAACGGGTCGGCGAATACCTCGCGGTAGTTCTGCAGGCCGACGAAGCGTTGGTCGGAGTCGAAACCGTTCCACTCCACCAGCGAGTACCAGTAGCTGACGAAGATGGGGTAGAGGGTATAGAGCCCGTAGAGCACGACGGTGGGGAGCAGAAAGGCCCAGATCCAGACCGTCCGCTTGCCGCCTCCGCCGAGCTGGTGGCGACGCCTGCGGTCGGTGTCCGGTTGTGCTGACCGGAGTCGTTTGCTGGTGTCGATGGTTCTGATCGTCATGGGTCGCCCGGTCCGGTGAGCTATCGAATCTGACTCAAGGAGAAGGTCTGGGGGTCGCCACCGATCCGATTGTCGCGGTCCTGCGCGGCCATGGCCGTCATGTCCTCCTCGGTCAACTGGAAGGAGTCCAGGTCGTGGTTGGAGCGGATCCGGTCGGGCGTGGCTGACTTGGGGATGGCGACGCGAGAGCTCTGGACATGCCAGCGGAGCACCACCTGAGCGGCGGAGGTGTCGTGCCGCTCGGCAATCTCGCGCACCACCGGCAGAGCAAGGTCCGCGGCCTGGCCAAGGGGTGAATAGGCCTCCACCACGATGCCTCGTTCTCGACAACTGTTGCTGAGCTTCGGCTGCTGGTAGGTGGGGTGTAGCTCGATCTGATTGACCGCCGGGACGATATCGGTCTCCTCGGCGAGTCGGTCCAGGTGCTCGATGAGGAAGTTGGAGACGCCGATGCTGCGTACGCGCTGCTCACGACAGATTCGTCCCATCGCCGCCCAGCTCTCGACGTAGCGGTCCGCACTCGGGTAGGGCCAATGGATCAGATAGAGGTCAATGAAGTCGAGTCCGAGGCGGGCACAGCTGTCGTCGTAGGCGCGCAGCGCCGTGTCCTTCCCCTGGTCACCGTTGCGCAGCTTCGTGGTGATGAAAACGTCCTTACGTGGCAGCCCGCTGGCCCGGAGCGCAGCCCCGACTCCGGCCTCGTTGTTGTAGGCGGCCGCGGTGTCGATGTGCCGGTACCCGACCGCCAGGGCCTCCTCCACAGCGCGTTGGGTGGCTTCCAACGGGATCTGAAACACCCCGAAACCGATGCGCGGGATCGCTACCCCGTTGTTCAGGGTCAGGGTGGCGGTGGCGCTGGGGGCCGGATCCGTGGCTGACGTCGTCATGGCCGCCTCACTCATTGGGCGCGAGCAGCAGCAACGATGCTGCCGGTAGGGGAAGGGTGATCTCCAACGACAGCCGGCCGTCGATGACCTGGACCTGTCGTGCTGGTTCTTGTTGCTCAAGTCCTTGATGAGCGACGATCTGTTCGAGTTCGTCGGCCGTGGGGTCCTGTGGGCCCCCGAGGCCGCGCCACCAGGTGTAGGCATTACTGTGCTCGCCGTCGATTCGAAGATGGCTGAGACTCAGCGACGCATGCGGCAGGTTGTCGACGGTAATGCGGACGACGGTGTCGTGGTCCGAGGTCTGATACTGATCGTCGACGTGCCGCCATACCAGGACGGCGACGGTGCCGTCGTCGGCCCGCGCGGCCAACACATCCACCTCTTCACGCATGCTGCTGCCATCGGTCGTGTCGAGTTCGGCCACGTCCCATGCGGCATCGGAGGTTGCGCTCAGCCGGTCCCGGCCGAGTAAGGCGAGCATCCGGTAAGCATTCAACAGCGGCTTCTCCACGCCACCGGCGGTGATGAAGGACCGCGTGCCCTCGAAGTACCGTTCGCCTTCGAAGTAGAAGCTCCACGACGTTGCCTGCTCGACCGAGACCGATTCCGTCGCGTTGAGATCGAGTATCTTCTTCATCAGCTTGAGTTGGAAGACTGGGTAGTACTCAGTGTTCTGAAACTCGTAATTCGCGTTGTCGTAGCGTCCGAAATGGGCGGGAACACCGGCGTCGCACTCGTCGACGATCGCTGGTAGCTGGCGGTAGGGCTCGTACTCGGCGATCGTACGATTAAAGACTCGGATGTCGTAGAGCATCTTGGTCGACGACGGGCTGAGCTTCTCACTGGGCGGGCTCCCGACCGGCCGGTACTCGCGGGTCGGAAATCGCGAGCCCTTGGTGTGATAGGAGACGAAGTCAAGGGGTACGTTGCGCGTGGAGGTGTAGTCGAGAAAGCCTTTCAGGAACTCCAACCCGCCGCTGGTCACCGTTGGGCCGCCCACTTTCGCGGTCGGCAACACACTGCGAACAGCCCGCGCCGTCACGCTGTAGAGCTCGTTGAACTGCTCCAAGGTGCCGCGCCAGTAAAAGATGTCAGGCTCGTTCCACAGCTCCCACAGCCAGGTGGCGACCTCGTCCTCCCCGTACCGCTCGACACAGTGCTGCGCGTGCGCGGCAACCAGGCCCGCCCACTTCTCGTAGTCCACCGGGGGGTATCCCCACGTCCCTGCCTCATAGCTGGAGTAGGTCGTGGGGCTGGGAACCACCTGCAACTCGGCGGCCTCGGGCGGCAGCAGATCACGCGGTGTGAAGGCGAGTTCCACCAGAACGTGATGGCCGGCACCGACGATCGCGTCGTAGACCTGGTCGACAATCGAGAAATCGTAGAAGGGACGGCCTTCGGCATCCTCGTGGTAGACGTTTCCCTGCCCCCAGTGCGGGATGCCAAACCCACTGCCGGAGCAAAAGACGTAGTGCGGTCGGACGTGGTAGCCGCCGGTGGACATGTCGGCGAACTTCCGCAGCAGCCGCTTACCCGTCGGCGTGTAGGTCCAGTTGATTTCGTCGTAGCCGATGCTCTCCCACACCCTCGTCACCGGGCCCAGCACCGTGGCGGCGTCCACCTCGACGGCCGCCTCGATCACATGTGGGGCGGCAGGGTCACTCGGCGCAGCTGGAGGGAATGGACCCAAGGTGATCCGGCTGACATGGACTGACGGGTCGCTACTCATCCCCGGTTCCTCCCTACTCCCACGTGAAAGGTCTGCCCCCGACCACGGCCATCAGGCGCGGCGGCGGTCGAGAGGACACGAAGCTATCCCGCGTATCGCGTGGTGTCAACGAAAAATTGTTTACTATTCACAAGAGGCACAAATGGCTAGGATGCAGGGGTGGGCACCGTGATTCCGACCGGCATCTGGGCTCCCGTGCAGCCGGCCCTCGGAAATCTGGTCACCGACGTCCTGCGGGACATGATCATCAGCGCAAAAGTCCAGCCTGGTCAGCACCTGAAGGAGAACGAGCTCGCCGCCGCGCTCAACGTGAGTCGAGGACCCGTTCGTCAGGCGCTTCTGCAGTTGGAGACCGAGGGGCACATCGAGCTGCGGCGCTACCGCGGGGCCTTTGTGACCACCCTGACCAGAGCCGACGTCGAGGAAGTGCACACGCTCCGGGGCGCCATCGAAGAGCTGGCGGCGAGCCGTGCCTGCACGCAGATGGGGGACGAGGGCTTCGAACAGATGGACGAGGTGCTCCGCGCGATGAAGGCCGTCGACAACACCATCGATCCCGATGCGGCGGTCCAACTGGACTTACGGTTTCACGACATCATTTACGCCTTCAGCGGCCACCGACGCGTGCAGCGGGTCTGGGAGTCGATCCGGGGTCAGGTCACGGTCTTCCTGAAAGCGCGCAACGTGAACTTTCCCGACTTCGTCGAGGTGGGCTACGCCGAGCACCTCGAGCTTCGTGACGGGTTGGCCCTCGGCGATCCCGCGACCGCGAGGATGGCGATCAACAAACACATCGCCGGCGCCTACGAACGGCTGAAGCTCCTCAACCTCCCAGAGCGCAGGGAGTGAACTGAGGGCAACCAGACACCGACCGGGCGGCCACGGTCTGACGGTGAGCGTTCTTCGGCGTCGGATGTTCCTGTACCAATGACGCATCAGCCTCGAGGTCGGCGGCGCGGACACCACGGGGGTCAGGGAGATTCCACGATCACGTCTTTCAAACGGTCACGTCGTTCAACGCACTCAGCCCCCCAGGCGAGCCTGGAGGGCTGAGTGGTCAGCGTCGCTACCGCGACGCTAGGTGGTAGCGGGGACAGGATTTGAACCTGTGACCTCTGGGTTATGAGCCCAGCGAGCTACCGAGCTGCTCCACCCCGCGACGACTTCGATTACCTTACGTGGCCGTCACCTAGAAGCCAAATCGGGTGGACGCCCGCGTGGCTCAGGCGGGCTTGAGCCGCTCAATGTGCTCGGAAGCCTGAGCCTTGGTCAGGTCCGCAGGAAGCTCTTCGCCGGCCTGCTTGGCAAGGGTGTCGAGATAGCTCTTCTGCGACTCGGTCATGGGGTCGCCCCCGCTCACCCATTCGCTGGGGTCCTTCTCCAGCGCGGGGTCGGCCACGTCCTGGGTGGCGCCGATGGTCTCACCGCTGGTCTGCTCCGGGCTGGGGTTCGCGTTCTCGGTCATGACGCCACCGTAGGTGCAGCGTCCGACAGAACCGGCGTCACCCCTCCCCGGTCGTTTACGACGTAAGACCTGCGCGGCGGAATGAGCCGCATGACTCGTTTCGGCTACACCCTGATGACCGAGCAGTCCGGGCCTAAGGATCTGGTCCGCTCCGCAGCGGCTGCGGAGCAGCGAGGCTTCGACTTCGAGGTCTCCAGTGACCACTACTCGCCCTGGCTGCAGGCCCAGGGTCACGCGCCGTACGCCTGGACCGTGCTCGGCGCGGTGGCGCAGGTGACCGAGCGGGTCGAGCTGATGACCTACGTCACGTGTCCGATCCAGCGCTACCACCCGGCAGTCGTCGCACAAAAGGCCGCCACCCTTCAGCTGCTCTGTGACGGACGGTTCACGCTCGGGCTGGGGAGCGGGGAGAACCTGAACGAGCACGTCACCGGCACGGGGTGGGCCCCGATCGCCCAGCGCCAGGACGCGTTCGCCGAGGCGGTGCAGATCATCTCCGAGCTGCGCGCGGGCGGGCTGGTCACCTATGAGGGGGACTACTTCCGAGTCGACTCCGCCCGGATCTGGGACCTACCGGAGCAGGGTGTACAGCTGGCCCTGGCGGTGTCGGGTGAGAAGTCGACGGCGAAGTTCGCCCCGCTCGGCCATCACCTGGTGGCGGTCCAACCCGAGGCCGAGCTCATCCAACAATGGTCCGCCGCCCGGACGGCGGCCGGGATCGTCGAGCCCAGCCGGACCATCGGCCAGATCCCTCTCTGCTGGGACCCTGACGAGGACGCCGCGATCGAGCGGGCCCACGAGCAGCTGAAGTGGTTCGGCCTCGGCTGGGCGGTCAACGCAGACCTGCCGACCACGGCCGGATTTGCGGGGGCCAGCCAGTTCGTCCGGCCTGAGGACGTCGCCGAGGCCATCCCGTGCGGGCCGGACCTGGACGCAATCGTCGAGGTGGTCAGGCCGTACTGGGAGGCCGGATTCACCGACATCGCGCTGATGCAGGTGGGCGATGCCAGCCAGGACGCCTTCTTGGAGTCGGTCGCCGAGCCGCTCCTCGCCAAGCTCCGCGCCGCCGCCGGTTGAGCCGTGTGCACCAAAAGGACGAGTCGTCGCGGTCCCGGCGGCTCGGTGAGCGTGGCCGCCGGCGACGAGCCGGATCGAGCCGTCCTTTTGGTCCACCCGCGATCACAGCCATTCCCGTGTCGGTGGTTGTCGGGAGCTCGGCCGGTTGATCGAGGCGCCGACGGCCCCTCCCGAATCGATTGAGTCCGAACCCGGCTGGCACAATCTGATCTCGTGACTTCACCGATCCGCGTGACCGTATGGGGCGAGAACTTCCATGAACGCAGCGAACGCGACCAGGCCGAGATGGCCGAGCGCTACCCCGACGGCATGCACGGTGCTGTCGCGGCCGGCATCAGCGACGTGCTCGGCGCTGCGGTCGACGTGCACACCGCGACCCTGGACCAACCCGAGTCCGGGTTGAGCGACGAGGTCCTCGACCGCACCGACGTCCTGACCTGGTGGGGCCACGTCAAGCACGGCGACGTCGACGACGCGACCGTGGACAAGGTCTATGAGCGGGTCCTGGCCGGTATGGGTCTCCTGGTCCTGCACTCGGGCCACTTCTCCAAGATCTTCAAGAAATTGATGGGCACGACCTGCTCGCTGGCCTGGCGCAGCGAGGACGACACCGAGCTGGTCTGGACGGTGTCCCCGGGCCACCCGATCGCCCAGGGTGTGCCGCACCCGATCGTCATCGAGCAACAGGAGATGTACGGGGAGTTCTTCGACATCCCCGAACCCGACGAACTAGTCTTCATCTCCAGCTTCTCCGGTGGGGAGGTCTTCCGGTCAGGATGCACCTTCCACCGTGGCAAGGGTCGGATCTTCTACTTCAGCCCCGGCGACCAGGACTTTCCCGTCTATCACCATCCAGACATCCGGCGAGTGCTGGCGAACGCGGTCGGGTGGGCGGCCCCCGCGCAACGAGACGGGCGCGCGATCCCCGGCGTGGTGAACCGGTTACCGCCGCACTTCGTGAACGCCCGACTCGCCACGTCCGCCTCGACCGAGACCGGCGAGGTGGCGAAGTGACCGTACGCCCGGCGCATCTCCGCAACGACGAGACCACCCAGCAGCCGCTGCACAAGACCCTTCGCGCCGGCGTCGTCGGGCTCGGCTGGGCCGGCCAGCAGCACATGGCGGCCTACGCCGCGCACCCCGATGTCGACCTGGTGGCCATCGCCGGCCTCGAGACGGACCTGCAGCGCAGCGTGGGTGACGAGTTCGGGATCGAGCCGGCGATGCGGTTCGGCCAGTACACCGACATGATCGCGGGCGCCGACCTCGACGTGGTCAGCGTGGCGACCCCGACCTCCCTACACGCGCCGATCGCCATCGCCGCGTTGCGCGCCGGGATCCACACCCTGTCGGAGAAGCCGCTGGCCGAGAACGCGACCAAGGGCGCCGAGATGGTGCAGGCGGCAACCGACAACGACCGGGTGCTCGACGTGTCGTTCAACCATCGTCGGCGCGGGGACGTCAAAGCCCTCAAGCAGATCGTCGACGACGGGCTGCTCGGTGAGATCTACTACGCCAAGGCGGGGTGGCTGCGCCGCTCGGGCATCCCGGGCCTCGGCACCTGGTTCACCAAGCAGGCCATGGCCGGTGGCGGTCCGCTGATGGACATCGGCATCCACATGCTCGACATGGCGCTGTACCTGATGGGGGAGCCCTCGGTCGACTCCGTCTCCGCGGCGACCTACGCCGAGTTCGGTCCGCGTGGTCTCGGCGGCAGCGCGCAGGGCCCGTACGGTGGTCGGGCCGACCTCGACACCAGCGTCCCATTCGAGGTCGAGGACTTCTCGACCGCCTTCATCCGGCTGACCGGCGGTTCGACGCTGCTGCTGGAGACCAGCTGGGCCTCCTACATCAAGCAGGACCAGATCTTCGTCACCCTGTACGGCTCCGACGGGGGGGCGACGCTGGGCAACTCACCGGCCGGGCCCTACGAACCGCAACTGACGGTCTGGACCGACGTCAAGGGCGTACCGGCCGAGCTCACCCCCCTGCTGCTCCCGCACGGCATGCACCGCGAGACGGTCAACGACTTCATCGCCCGGGTGCAGAGCCCGGACTGGTCGGCGTACCGGGGTGCTGAATACCTCACCCGAGCGGCCGTCGTCGACGCCGCGTACGAGTCGGCCGCGACGCACCGCGAGGTCCTGCTCGGCTGAGAACAACCAGGTTAACTTGGTTTCCCTGCGCTAGGCACGGCAGATCTGCCGTGCCTAGTAACAGAAAACCTGGCAAGGCGGCCGTCAAACGACCGCCGTACGCCCGGGTCGGGTAGCGGCTCCACCGCCATGGACGGCACCGACTACCTGGCGCAGAAACAGATCCGGCGCCTCACGACCGCCGCGCTGAGCAGCACCGCCCGCGGCCCGGGATCGAAGCAATCCGGAACCGGGGCTGACGAATGCCATCCGGACGGTTACTGTCAGCCCCTACCTCGTCCCTGCTCCGATCGGTGTGATCATGCGGCGGTTCCGCCTCGTTCGACTGTGTGGGCTTGCTGTGCTGGCCCTGGCTCTGCTCGTCCCGGCACTCCCGGCCCAGGCGGCCGTGACCAAGGTGGGCACCTACTACGCGGTGAAGCCCGCCCGGTTGCTCGACACCCGCACCGGTCTCGGGGCTCCTGCCAAGCAGAAGCTGGCGCCGGGGAAGACCTTGACCCTCAAGGTGGCCGGCCGCGGTGGCGTGCCCAACGGTGGCGTCTCGGCCGTCGTGTTCAACGTGACGGCGACCAACGTGACGGCGACGAGCGGTTACGTGTCGATCTACCCCGCCGGGACGTCGCGTCCGGCGACGTCGTCGATCAACGTCGCCAAGGGCAGGACCACCGCCAACTCCGCGACGGTGAAGCTCGGTAGCGCCGGCTCGGTGACGATCTACAACAGCCAGGGAGGCAGCACCGACGTCATCGTCGACGTGTCGGGCTTCTACAACTCCAGCGCCAGCCCGGCAGCATCCTTGGGTACCGGCGCCGGCTATCAGCTCCTGGACCCCGAGCGGCTGGGTGATACCCGCACCGACGCGGCGGGTCCGCTGGCGGGCCGGGACACCCTGATCACCTCGGTGGACTTCGAAGCCGCCGGTCAGAACGCCGCCGTCCGCGCGGTCGCGGTAAACCTCACCGCGACCGGGGCGACCCGCAACGGCTATCTGACGGCGTGGAACGGCGTGGGGAGCCGGCCGAACGCCTCGACACTCAACTTCGAGAAAACGACTTCGGTGGCCAACTTCGCGGTCGTGCGCACCTCGCTCGACACCAGCGGAAGGGTTCAGTTCGTGGTCTTCAACGGCTCCTCTGACCGGGTGAACGTGCTGGTCGATCTGGTCGGCGTCTACACGACCGATGCCGTCGGAGCCGGACTGCGCTTCACGGCCCTCAACCCCACCCGGATCACCGATTCCCGAACGACCCGTCAGCCCCTGCGGTCGGGCCAGACCCAGGAGATCCAGGCGCCGACGGCGGTGGCCAACCCGGCGACCTACGCAATCGTCACCAACACGGTGGCGATCGGCCCGACCGCGTCGACGTACCTGACGCTGTGGGACGCCGGGACTCGCCCGGGCGTCAGCACCCTCAACGCTCCGGCCGGCCGGACGGTGGCGAACGGCTCGATCACCCCGGTGGACGCCGACTACTTCTACTCGATCTTCAACCGGGCGGGAACGACAAACTTCGCAGTCGACGTCACCGGCCGGTTCGAGGACAAGGAGATCGGGACGCAGTCCGCTCGGCAACCGGCCCGGTACGACGCCCGGCACGCGGCGGTTCTTCACGCCCGGGAGCGCTGACCGGAGACGGCGAGGACCGCCGCTGCACGACCTACGCTGGACCGATGATCGACGGTTTCGCCATCGGGCACCACACCGCCGACGGGGACGGGTGGCTGACGGGCGCCACGGTGGTGCTCGCCGATGGTGACGGGGCGACGGGTGGGGTGGACGTCCGTGGCGGGGGCCCCGGCACCCGCGAGACCGACCTGTTGAAGCCGGACACGCTGGTCCAGAAGGTCAACGCCGTGCTGCTCACCGGCGGGAGCGCGTACGGGCTGGCCGCCGCCGACGGCGTGATGGCCGGCCTGGAGGAACTCCGGCTGGGCTTTCCGGTTGGACCGCGGCGTGAGCACGTGGTGCCGATCGTGCCGGCCGCGGTGATCTTCGACCTGGGTCGCGGCGGGCAGATCCGGAACCGGCCGACTGCGGACTTCGGTCGTGCCGCGCTGGCGGCGGCCCGCCCCGGCGTCGACCCCGACGTCGGTTGCTTCGGGGTCGGCACCGGGGCGCGGTGCGGTGGGCTCAAAGGCGGGTTCGGCTACGCCGAGTCCGTTCTGGCCGACGGCATCCGGGTCGGCGTGGCGGTAGTGGTCAACGCGACCGGCGCGGCCACCGACCCGCGGACCGGCCGGTTGTGGAGCGACCGTACGGCGCGACTCCGCGACCCGACCGAGGCCGAGCGGCGGACGCTGACCCAGGCCGAGTCGGAGCACACGGGGTCGCTGGCCACGACGCTCGGCGTGGTGCTCACCGACGCCACCCTGACGAAGGCGCAGGCGGGCAAGGTCGCCGCGGTCGCCCACGACGGACTGGCCCGTTCGGTGGTGCCGGTCCACGCCATGACCGACGGCGACACGATCTTCACCCTCGCGTCGTGTCGCCGTCCGGCCCCGGACTCGCCGTCCGCGCAGATCCAGGTGCTGGACGAGTTGCTGGCCGTCGCCGCGGCCGTGTTCACTGACGCGTGCTGCACCGCACTGCTCGCAGCCACGAGCCGGCGGGACTGGCCGAGCTACACCTCGCTCGCCCCGAGCTGCCTGCCCGCCTGACCGTCCCGACCGGGACATGAGAGAGGGACCGACGTGTCTTCGCGCCTGCGCTCCGCCGACCGGCGTCTCATCACCTGGATCGGACCCCGGCTGGTCGCCGGCATCCTCGCCCTGCTGCTCGGGGTCCTCGGCCTGGCGGCCTGCTCCGGCCCGACCACGAACCCCAGTGACCCGGCGACGGTCACCCTGACCGTCGGAGCGACCGCGCAGCCGCCGTCGCTCGACGCCACCGAGCAGGACGCGGCGGCGGTGGCGCAGGTGATGCTTTACAACGTCTACCAGACCCTGGTCCGGATCGACGGCGACGGGAAGATGGAGCCGTTGCTGGCCCAGCGCTGGACGACAAGCCCCGACCGGACCACCTACACCTTCATCCTCGACCCCAAGGCAAAATTCGCCTCGGGCCGCCAGGTGACCGCCGAGGACGTGGTCTGGAACCTCGACCGGATCAAGAACGACCCTGCGGTGACCCCCACCAACAAGGCGAAGCAGGCCGTGGTCAAGACGGCCCGGGCCCGAGGTGACGGCACGGTGGTGATCACGCTGCGTAAGCCCAGCAACTCCTGGCTCTACGACATGACCTCGACCGCCGGGATGATCTACGACGCCAAGGCGACCGTCGACTTCGCAACGGCAACCGCCGGCTCCGGGCCGTACACGTTGGATCGCTGGACCAAGGGTTCGGACCTCGTGCTGAAGCGGAACAACGCCTACTGGGGCAACAAAAGCAGTTTCGCTGCGGTGACGTTCCGCTACTTCGCCGACCCCAACGCGATGAACGCCGCCATGCTCTCGGGCGGCATCGACGTGATCAGCAACCTGCAGGCTCCCCAGGCCCTGGGCCAGTTCGCCGACCCGACGCGGTTCACCGTGATCAACGGCACCACCAATGGCGAGGTGGTGATGAGCCTCAACAACACCGCGCCCGCGCTGAAGGACCTCCGGGTCCGGCAGGCCATCAACTACGCGATCGACCGGCAGGCCCTGGTCAAGACGGTCTGGGCCGGTCAGGGGCAGCTGATCGGGTCGATGGTGCCCCCGACCGACCCGTGGTACGTCGACCTGTCGCACACCTACTCCTACAACCCGGCCAAGGCCAAGCAGCTGCTGGCCGCGGCGGGCTACGCCAACGGGCTCAAGCTCCGGATGCGGCTCCCGACCCTGCCCTACGCCACCTCCTCGGGCCAGTTCGTGCAGAGCCAGCTCAAACAGGTCGGGATCGACGCCACCATCGACGAGCTCGAGTTCCCCGCGCGCTGGGTCTCGGAGGTGTTGCAGAAGGGGGACTACGACATCTCGATCGTCGCCCACGTCGAGCCCCGCGACCTCGACCTGTTCGCCAACCCGAAGTACTACTTTCACTACGACAACGCGAAGTTCCGTCAGCTCGTCGCTGCGGCGGACGTGGGCACCGAGCAGCAGCAGATCGACGACCTCCGTCAGGCGTCCCGGCTGCTGGCCGACGACGCCGCCGCCGACTGGTTGTTCCTGCTGCCCAACCTGGTGATCACCACCGTCCAGGTCACCGGCGTCCCCCGCAACGCCACCACCCTCAGCTTCGACCTGACCACGATCACCAAGACCGCCTGACCCCCCGTTCTTGGCGCAACTGGTCACAGACGACCCGGGACACGCCGTCGGGCTTCCAGAAACTGACCACTTACTGCTGGGTAAATGGGGAGGCGGTGGGGCCACTAGCCTGGCCCGGTGCCTGTGCTGCTCGGTGTGCTCACCCGGGTTGCCGTGTTCGTGGGCAGCCTGGTGGTCGCCTCGATGGCCGTCTTCGCCATCTGCCAGGCCCTGCCCGGCGACGTCACCAGCGTCATCCTCGGCGCGAACGCGACGCCGGAGGCTGCGGCCGAGCTGCGCCGTACCCTCGGGCTCGACCGACCGTTCGGGGTCCGCTACCTCGGGTGGATCGGCGGGGTGCTGCATGGGGACTTCGGGGTCTCCTACCTGACCCGGCAGCCGGTGGCCGCCATGATCGGGCCGCGGCTGGCCGTCACCGCGTGGCTCGTCACGTTCGCCATGCTGCTGGCCGTGATCGTCGCCGTACCGCTGGGCATGGTCGCGGCGCTCCGCCACCGCAAGGTGTCCGGCTTCGCCGTCTCGGCTCTGTCGCAGATCGGGCTGGCCGTCCCCGCCTTCTGGGCCGGTATCGTCATCTCGCTGGTTTTCGCGGTCAAGCTGCACTGGCTGCCAGCGAACGGCTACGTCCCGCTGCTCCGCGGTCCCGGCCAGTGGTTGGCCCACCTGGTGCTGCCGGTTGTCGCGCTAGCCCTCGTTCAAGGCTCGGTGCTGACCCGGTACGTCCGTTCCGCGGTGCTGGAGGTGCTGGCCGAGGACTACCAGCGGACCGCCCGGGCCATCGGGTGGACCCGGTGGGGCGCCCTGGTCCGGCACGGGCTCCGTAACGCCTCGATCTCGGTGGTCACCGTGCTCGGCCTGCAGCTGGCCACCGTCTTGGTGGGGGCCATCGTGGTCGAGTCGGTGTTCGCCTTGCCTGGCCTCGGGTCCCTGCTGCTGGACGGTGTCGCCCAACGCGACCTCGTCCTGGTCCAGGGCACGGTGATGTTGCTGGTGCTCGCCGTGCTGGTGGTCAACGCGGTGGTCGACCTCTCCTACCTCGCCCTCGACCCAAGGCTTCGCGTGGCCGGACCCGATCTGCGGACCAGGGGGAGTTCGCGGTGAGACGGGCCCCCTTGGTCCTCGGGCTGGTCCTGGTCGGGCTGGTCGCGCTGGTGGCCCTGGTCTCCCTCGTCTGGACGCCGTTCGACCCCACCCGCGTCGACCCGACCGTCCCGCTCGCGCCACCCGGCTGGCCGCACCTGCTCGGCACCGACAACTTCGGCATCGACGTCCTGAGCCGGCTGATCGTGGCGGCCCGCAGCGTCCTGCTGGTCGGCGTGGTTGCGGTCGGGATCGCGGCGGTGGTCGGAGTCCCCCTCGGGGTCCTGGCCGGGGTGCTCGGCGGCTGGGCCTCGGAGCTGGTGATGCGGGTGGCCGACATCGTGTACGCGTTCCCCGCGCTGCTGCTGGCCATCTTGCTCGCCGCGGCGCTGGGAGCCTCGACCTGGACCGCGATGGCCGCGATCGGGATCGCCTCGATCCCCGCCTTCGCCCGGGTCGCCCGCGCCGGCACCCTCTCGGTGATGGCCTCGGACTACGTGCTCGCCGCCCGTTCCTGCGGCACCAGCCGACCGGCGATCGCGGTGCGCCACATCCTGCCCAACATCGCCCCCGTGGTCGGCGTCCAGGCGTCGGTGTCGTTCGGCATCGCCATCCTGGCCGAGGCGGCTCTGTCTTATCTGGGGCTGTCCACGCCCCCGCCCACCCCGACCTGGGGCCGGATGCTGCGCGACGCCCAGATCTACCTGTTCAGCGACCCCGTGCTGGCCCTGTGGCCCGGGCTGGCCATCGCGGGAGCCGTGCTCGGCTTCAACCTGCTCGGCGACGGGCTGCGGGACGCGCTGGACCCCCGGCTGCGCGAGAGCGACCCGGAGAGCACCGGCGACGCCCGACCCGAGACCGCGGGCCGGCCGGCGGGTCCCCGATGACCGCGCTGCTCGAGGTCAGCGAGCTGTCCGTCCGGTTCGGCGCCCGACCGGTGCTGCAGCACGTGTCGTTCGCTGTCCCCGCGGGCGGCCGGCTAGGACTGATCGGCGAATCCGGGTCGGGCAAGTCGGTGACCGCCCTCGCCATCATGGGCTTGCTGCCCGACTCGGCCACCGCGTCCGGTTCGGTGTGCTGGCGGGGGACCGAGCTGGTGGGCCGTCCCGAGTCCGCTCTGGCCAGGCTCCGCGGCCGGGAGCTGGCCATGGTCTTCCAGGAGCCGATGACCGCCCTCGACCCGACTATGCGGATCGGTCGGCAGGTGGCCGAGGTGGTGCGGTTGCATCGGCACCACCGGACGGCCGGACTGGACCGACCCCCCGCGGTCCGCACCCGAGACGTCGTCCTCGACGTGCTCGACCGGGTCGGGCTCCCGGACCCGCTCCGGGCTGCCGATCGCTACCCCTTCCAGCTCTCCGGTGGTCAGCGGCAGCGCGTGGTGCTGGCCATGGCTCTGGTGAACGAGCCCGACCTGATCATCTGCGACGAGCCGACCACCGCGCTCGACGTCACTGTGCAGGCGCGGGTGCTCCAGCTGCTCGACGAGGTGCTGACGGCGTCCGGGGCGGCATGCCTGTTCATCAGCCACGACCTGGCCGTGGTCAGCCAGGTGTGCGGTGAGGTGCTGGTGCTCCGCGACGGTGCCGTGGTCGAATCGGGGCCGTCGGCCGACGTGCTCGCCCGACCGCAGCACCCCTATACCGCCGGTCTGGTGGCCACCGCCCGGCTGGACGACGTACGACGGGGCGAGCGGCTGCCCACCCTGGCCGACTTCCTGGCGCCGGAGGAGCCGCGGTGACGGTGTCGCCCCCGGCCCCGCCGCTGTTCGAGGTCGTCGACCTCCGCCGCGTCTTCGGCCGAGGTCTCGCGGCGGTCAGCGCCCTGGACGGGGTCTCGCTTGGCATGCCGACCGGTCAACGGCTGGGGATCGTGGGGGAGTCGGGCTCGGGCAAGTCGACCTTGGTCCGGCTGCTCACCGCGCTCGACCGGCCCAGCAGCGGGGAGGTGCGCTTCGAGGGGCAGCCGATCTCCGGCCTGGCCGAGTCGCAGCTGGGTTTCCTGCGCTCGGCGGTTCAGCTGGTCTTCCAGGATCCCCGCTCCTCACTCGACCCGCGGATGACCGTCGCCGACATCGTCACCGAGCCGCTGCGCTCCCGGTTGCTGCGGGGGCGCCCCGACGTCCCCACCGCCCGGGCTGCCCGGCTGCGCGAGGTGCTGGACGCGGTCGGGCTGCCGTCCGGCGCGGCTCGACGCTACCCGCACGAGTTCTCCGGCGGTCAGCGGCAACGGATCGCCATCGCCCGGGCCCTGGCCCCGCGACCCCGGGTGCTGGTGGCCGACGAGCCGGTCTCGGCGCTGGATGTGTCGGTCCGGGCCCAGGTGCTCAACCTGCTCAACGACCTGGTCCGCGACCAGGGCCTAAGCCTGGTGTTCGTCAGCCACGACCTCGCGGTGGTCCGGCATGTGTGTGACGAGGTGGTGGTGATGCGGCAGGGCCGGATCGTGGAACAGGGCCTGGTCGAGACGCTGTACGCCCACCCGCAGCAGGCCTACACCGCCGAGCTGCTGGCCGCCGTACCCCGGCTGCCCTGAGCCCTGAGGGCGGCTCTCCGCCGTCCCCGTCCCCACCCGTCCCCACCTGGGATCGATCAGGCGAAGCGGGCGACCAGCGCGTCCATGGTGGCGTCCATCGCCGCGTCGACCTGCTGGCGGGCCGGGTCGGCGTCGTACCACCCCAGGATCTCGCGGGCTCCGTCGACGAAGGGGATGGTCGCGTTCCAGCCGGGCACCAGCCGCCGCACCTTGGTGTTGTCGAAGACCATCGAGTGCGCCTTGTCACCGAGCAGTCCCGCACCCCACTGCGGGTCCGCGGCGGCGATCGCGTCGGAGGTGACGTGCACGATGTGCGGCTCCACCCCGGCCGCGGCGGCCACGGTGGCGACGATCTGGTTCCAGGTCAACCACTCGTCGGAGGTGATGTGAAAGGTGTCGCCGATCGCGGCCGGGTGACCCAGCAGTCCGACGAACGCGGCGGCGAAGTCGACGTGGTGAGTGAGCGTCCAGAGGGAGGTGCCGTCGCCGTGCACCACGACCGGAACCCCGCGCCGCATCCGGTCCACCACTGTCCAGCCGCCGTCGAAAGGAAGCAGCGTACGGTCGTAGGTGTGGGACGGCCGGACGATGGTCACCGGTACGGCGTGCTCGCGATGGGCGGCGACCAGCAGGTCCTCACACGCGATCTTGTCCCGCGAGTACTGCCAGAATGGGTTACGCAGCGGGGTGGACTCGAGCACCGGGAGCTGCGCGGGCGGGGTCTGGTACGCCGACGCCGAGCTGATGAAGACGTACTGACCCATCCGGTCGCGCAGCAGCTCGAGCCGGCTCTCGACGTCGGCGGGGGTGAAGGCCCGGAAGTCCGCCACCGCGTCGAAGTCGCGACCCTCGAGCGTGGACCGCACCGCGTCGGCGTCGCCCACGTCGGCGGACAGGTGCTCGATCTCGGGCGCGGTCGGGCGCGTTTCTGAGCGACCCCGGTTGAGGACGGCGACCTCCCAACCCACGTCGAGTGCCCGCTGGGTGCAGGCCGAGCTGATGATGCCCGTCCCCCCGATGAACAGGACCGAACGTGACGACACGAGACCTCCGAGATGCTGGGTTGACGACGTCGCTAGCTTAAGCCGTGCTGAGATCGCAGTTGTCCCGGTCGACACGGTTCCTACACTGGCACCCGTGAAAGCGTTGCTCCTGGAGAACATCCACCCCGAAGCCGTTCGCCTGCTGCACGAGCGCGGGATCGAGGTCGAGTCGCACCGGGGTGCCTTGGAGCAACCGGAGCTGATCGCCGCGCTGGCCGGGGTGAACCTGCTGGGCATCCGGTCCAAGACCACGGTGACCGCGGAGGTGCTGGCGGCCGCCCCCGAGCTGCAGGCGGTCGGAGCCTTCTGCATCGGCACCAACCAGATCGACCTGGACGCGGCGTCGGTCCACGGGGTGGCGACGTTTAACGCGCCGTTCTCCAACACCCGCAGCGTGGTCGAGCTGGCGATCGCCGAGATCATCTCGATGGCGCGCCACCTGACCGACAAGAACGCCCTGATGCACGCCGGGGTCTGGGACAAGTCGGCCAAGGGCGCCCACGAGGTCCGTGGTCGCACCCTCGGCATCGTCGGCTACGGCAACATCGGCAGCCAGCTGTCGGTGGTGGCCGAGGCGCTGGGCATGCGGGTCATCTTCTACGACATCGCTGACAAGCTGGCCCTCGGCAACGCCCGCCGGTGCGACACCCTCGAGGAGCTGCTGAACGAGGCCGAGACGGTGTCGTTGCACGTCGACGGCCGGGCTGGCAACGCCGGGTTCTTCGGCGCCGCGGAGTTTGCTCAGATGCGCCCGCGTGCGCTGTTTCTCAACCTGTGTCGCGGTGTGGTGGTCGACCACGACTCCCTCCGAGAGCACCTGCTGTCGGGGCACCTCGCGGGAGCGGCGGTCGACGTGTTTCCCGAGGAGCCGAAGGTGGGCGGCGACCCGTTCGTCTCTCAGCTCCAGGGCATGCCCAACGTGATCCTCACCCCCCACGTCGGCGGCTCGACCCAGGAGGCGCAGGAAGAGATCGGGCACTTCGTCGCCGGCAAGCTCATCGGGTACGCCCGGCACGGCTCGACCGAGCTCAGCGTCAACCTGCCGACCGCCGGCACCGCGCCCGAGCCCGGCACGTACCGGGTCACCCTGCTGCACCAGAACGTGCCCGGGGTGCTGGCCGAGGTCAACCACGCCCTGGCCGAGGCCGGCGCCAACATCCTCCGGCAGGCGCTGGCCACCCGGGGCGAGCAGGGCTACGTGGTGACCGACGTGGCAGCCCCGCTCGAGGCGGGGACCGTGGAAGCCCTGCGTGCGCTGCCGCAGACGGTGCTGCTGCGCACGATGGGCCCGCCCACGACCTGACCGCACCGGCGTGCACGCGCCCGCACCGGCCTGCACCGGCCCGGACCGGCCCCGACGACCTCCCCCGGGGTGGTGGGGCTCCCAGGTAGCGTCACGAGCATGATCCAGAGCGTGCGCAGCCGGCTCGGCGAGGCCATCTTCGCACGGGTGGCCGGACCCGACGGCCCCCCGCACCGCGACCGGATCCACTACTCCGAGGGCGAGCGCTGGTTCGAGCCCGGCAGCCCGATCCACGTCGTGCCCGGCGACGCGTCGATGTTCGTCGGCGGCTTGCGC
>JBPCRP010000158.1:0-32947 GCA_050996715.1 Propionibacteriaceae bacterium | reverse complement strand
GGAGTACCCGGGGGAGGGGGCCGTTGGGGGGGCGATGTGTTTGTCGATCCAGGGCGCACGGGGCTGGTTGTGGTGGTCGGCGCTGGCGCCGGCGGGGCTGCCGGCCCCGCCCACCACGTACGCCCGGACCTGGGCGATCCGGTGCGAGCTCACCCGGGTACGCCGCCCGGGAAGACCAGGATCTTGCTCGCGGTGCTGCGCCCGCGGGCGAGATCGTCGAAGCTCTGCGCGGCGTCTGGGAACCCCACCCGACCGTCGATCAGCCGGTCGATCCCGGCGGGCCGGGTGCCGACCCAGGCGGCGGTGTCAGCGAACTCGGACGCGGAGTAGGTGAAGGAGCCGACGATGCTGCGTTCCTCGGTGCTGACCGCGTACGCCGCGAGCTCCAGCCGAGGCGACCCCATGCCGACCAGCACGATCCGGGCGCCGAGGTCGGCCACCGACAGGGCGTCAGCCAGGGTCGCGCTGACCCCGACGGCGTCGATGACCACGGTGGGCCGGCCGCCGAGGGCGCCCGACACCAGGTCGCCGAGCTCGCCGGCGCCGGGGTCGAGTGCCGCGGCACCCAACACGACGCAGAGGTCGCGACGGGAGCCGACGGGGTCCGAGACGGCCAACGCGGTGACGCCGAGCCGACGAGCGGCAAGCAGGCAGGCCTGACCGATCGGACCACCACCGATCACCAGCACCCGATCCTGGGCACCGACCTCGGCGCGGCGGGCGGCGTGATAACCGACGGCCAGCGGCTCGACCAGGGCGCCGAGCTCAGCGGGGAGGTCGGCCGCCAGCGCGACGACGTTCGCCACCGGCACGACCAGCTGTTCGGCGAAGGCGGCGGAGATCTGCGGTGCGACCCCGATCACCGACTTGTCCGGGCAGTGCTGCTCCACCCCGGCGGCGCAGGCCGGGCACGCCCCGCACGCCAGCACCGGGTTGACGGTGACCAGCTGCCCGACCCTGAGACCGTCCACGTCGTCGGCGAACGCGCCGACCGTGCCGACGGTCTCGTGGCCCATCACCTGCCCGGGAGGACGACGACCGTTCTCCCCCGAGTAGCCGTGGAAGTCCGAGCCGCAGATACCCGTGGCCACGACGTCGATCCTCACCTCGCCGGGCCCGGGTCGGGGGTCTGGTCGCTCCTCGACCCGCAGGTCGTAGTCCCCGTGCAGCACCAGGGCCCTCACGACGACGTCTCCTGCTGGCCGCGCAGGACCGAGATCACGCTCGAGTCGTCGGCGGCGGCGAGTCCGTGCGCCTGGCCGAGCAGGTAAAGCTGCTGCGCCGCCGCGGCCACCGGGGTGGCCAGCCCGGCGTCGCGGGCGGCGGAGGTGACGATGCCCATGTCCTTGACGAAGATGTCGAGCCGGCTGCGCACCTCGGCGCCACCCGGCTGGTCGGCCTGCAGCATCCGTGGACCCCGGTCACCCAGCATGAACGACGCTGCCGCCCCGGCCTGCAGCGTCGTCAGCGCCTGCTCGAGGTCGAGCCCGAGCTCACCCGCCAGCGCCAGCGCCTCGGCCGCGGCGGCGATGTGCACCCCGCAGAGCAGCTGGTTGACCGTCTTCATGCTCTGCCCGTCGCCGGGTCGCTCGCCGACCCAGCTGAGCGTCGACGCCATCGCCTCCAGCACCGGCCTGACCTTCTCGTACGCCGCCGGCTCGGCCCCGACGGTGACGAGCAGGTCGCCGTTGCCCGCCCGGACCGGGCCGCCCGACACCGGCGCGTCGACCAGCAGCAGGTCCCGCTCGGCCAGCGCCGCGGCCTCGCCGCGGACGGCGTCGATCCCCACCGTGGAGGTCAGCAGCACCACCGACCCGGCGGACAGCACCGCGGCGATCCCGTCGTCGCCCCACAGCGCGTCCTGCAGCTGGGCGTGGTTGCGGACGGCGAGCAGGGCCACGTCGGCGCCGGTGGCTGCCTCGCGGGCGGTGGCGCAGACGGTGCCGAACTCCCCGACCAGCTCGCGGCGTTCGGCGGCGAGGTCGTACCCCCGGATGGATCCGGTCCCGCTGAGGTGGCGGGCCATGGGCAGGCCCATGGCCCCCAGACCCAGGACAGCGATGGTGGTCATCAGGTTTGTTCCTCCTTCGTCGGGGCCCGATCGGGGGCGGCGAGCTTGTCGACGACGTCGGCCAGGCTGTCCGGGCCGCCGACGTTGCCGGCGAAGACCACGTAGGGAATGCCCCGGGCCCGACCGCCGACCGGCTCCCAGAGCGAGACCAGGCCCGGCAGCATCGGGCCGCGGACCATGGCCCGCTCGATGCCGAGCCCGCGGGCGGCGACGTCGGAGGAGGTGATCCCGCCCTTGGCCACCACGAACCGCGGTGGTCGCGCGGCCAGCACCCGGGCGACGACCTCCACCACCGCGGTGGAGACCCGGCGGGCGATGGCGAGCGACTCCGCCTTGTCCGCGGCGGTCACCAGGGTGCGGCTGGTGCTGACGACCACGTCGGCGTCGGCCAGTACACCGACGGCGTCGGCGGCGACCTCGTCGAGGTAATGGTCGGCGTCGTCGGCCAGCACCCGGTGCACGTCGAGCTCGATCCGGGCGGGGGAGCGACGGGCCATCAGGGCGTCGAGCTGACGGGTGGTCAGCTCGACGTGCGAGCCGACCACGATCAGCCCGCCCCGGGCGTCCTCGGCCAAACCGCCCGCGCGGATCGCGGTCAGGTCGGCGGCCTCCAGTGGCGGGTGCGGTGGTTGCCCGATCAGGGCCCGAGCGAAGGGCGGCCCGACCCGGAAGATCAGGTGGCTACCGGCCTCCTCGGCGTCCAGGATGGCCAGGGCCAGCAGCCGCAAGTCGTTCTCGGTGACGATGTCGACCACCATCGGCTGGCCGTCGTGCAGCGAGCGGAGCAGGTTCACCACACCGTCGTGGTCGCACCGCAGCACCGTCAGGTCGACGTGGGCGACGTCGGCGGCGGCGATCCGTCCCTCGGACTTCTCCTGCACCCACTGGCGCAGGTCGGAGCTGGCGTAACCGAACGTCGCGTCGCGGGCGAACTCGCTTTCGCCCACCGGCACGTACGCGTCGTCCGCGCCGGCGTAGTGGACCCCGCCGACGGTCACCCGGCCCGCGTCACCGAAGGCCGGCACGACCACCACCCCGTCCACCGCCGTACCGGTGGCGGCACGCACCTCCTCGGCGAGCACGTCGGTCTCCAGGGGGAAGTGCCCGCGCAACGTCGAGTCGGACCGAGACACGAACGACACGGGTACGCCGGCCTCTGCTGCCGCGGCCAGCGCGCTCCGGGCCACCTCGCGGTTGCGTTCGGCGGCCTCGTCGGGCGGCAGGCTGCGGCTGTTGGTCATCACGTAGACCGCCGGCCGACCCTGCTGCAGCGCCCAGTCGAACGACTGCCGGGTCCAGGTCATCAGCACGGGCAGGTCGGCCACCGACTGGGTGCCCGTCGGGTCGTCGTCCAGCACGATCAGCACTCGGCCCGAGGACCTGGCCCGGTCGGCCACGGTGGCCGCTGCCACCTCCACCTCGGCCGGCCGGTCGGTTAGCAGCTCCTGCAGGGTGCGTTCCACGGTGCTCCTGTCCTGGTCGTGTTCTGGGGTCGGGTCAGTTCCCGACGTCCGCGCTCTCCTCCTTGATCACCCGGCCGGACTCGACCTCGTTGGCCCGCTTGAAGAACGCGGTCGCAGCGAACAGCGCCGCCCCCAGGACCGCACCCACCGCAAGGGAGTAGAGCCCGGAGTTGCCACCCACGTTCTCCTTGAAGTAGTCGCGCATGTTCGGGGCGAGGAAGCCGCCCAGGTTGCCGAGCGCGTTGATCAGGCCGATGCCGGCCGCCGCGGCGTACCCGGTCATGTACTCGGTGGGCAGCGTCCAGAAGATGGGCTGCATCGCCACGAACCCGATGGCGGCCAGCGAGAGACCGGCGATAGCCAGCACCGGGGTGCCGCTCAGCGCGCCGGAGATCACGATGCCGAACGCCGTCACCAGCAGCAGTACCGAGCCAATCAGCCGGTGCTTGCGGGTACGGTCGGCCAGGCCGGGGAAGTACGCGACCGACAACAAACCGAAGAACCACGGGATCGCGGTGACCAGGGCCGCAGCGAAGCCGAGCTTCTGACCGGTGATCGCGGTGACCTGGGTGGGCAGGAAGAAGACGAAGCCGTAGACGGCGATCTGGATGCAGAAGTAGATCAGCGCGAAGTACCAGACCCGCCAGTTGCCCAGCGCCGCAGCCACCTTGCGGGGGCCAGTGCCTTCTGACTTCGCCTGATCCTCGTGCTCAAGGGTCTCGATCAGGGCGGTCCGTTGGGCCGGGTCGAGCCAGCTTGCCGACGCCGGCTTGTCGTTGAGGAAGAAGATCGCCCAGATCCCGACGATGATCGCCAGCACACCCTCGACAGCGAACATCCAGTGGATGCCGATGACGCCGAACACCCCGTCGAGCTCCAGCAGCCCGCCCGACAACGGGTTGCCCAGGATACCGGCGAGCGGGATGCCCATGTAGAAGAATCCCCGGGCGCGGCTGAGATGCCGGGCGGGCACCCAGTAGGTGAGGAACAAGATCACGCCCGGGAAGAAACCGGCCTCGGTGATGCCGAGCAGGAAACGCAGCACGTAAAAGGAGGTCGCCCCCTGGACGAAGACGAAGCAGGCGGCGACGATTCCCCAGGTGATCATGATCCGGGCCAGCCAGACCCGGGCTCCGACCCGGTGCAGCACGATGTTGCTCGGCACCTCGAAGATTGCGTAACCGACGAAGAACAGTCCGGCGCCGAAAGCGTACGCGGCCGCGCTGATCCCGAAGTCGGCCTCGAACTCGCCCTGGGCGAACGAGACGTTGCTCCGGTCGAGGAACGCGATCACATACATCAGTAGCAGGAACGGGATCAGTCGCTTGAACACGTGCTTGGTGGCGAGCTCGCTGAGCTCGAACCGCTTGCGGTGGGCCCCACTGCCGTGGGTGGCTGCCGTCATCGTCGTCTCCTTGATCCTTGCGTCGGGTCGGTGGGCAGTGAAGTCAGTGCATGTGCTTGCCGCCGTCGATCTGCACCGTGGAGCCGGACAGATAGCCGGCGTCCTCCGACAGCAGGAAGGCGATGGTGGCGGCGATGTCATGGGGCTGGCCCACCCGGCCGATCGGGATGCCGGCCGACATCGACGACTTGCGCTCCTCGTCCAGCTTGCCGCCCATGATCTCGGTGTCCACCGGACCGGGGGCGATCACGTTGACGGTGATGCCGTGCGGACCGAGCTCGCGAGCGCCGCCGCGGCACATGCCGATCACGGCGGCCTTAGCGGTGGCGTACACGCCCTTGGAGAAGGTGCCGCCGCCGTCGAAGGCGGTGATCGACGACGTGTTGACGATCCGGCCGACGCCCTGGGGGATCATCCGGGCCGCCGCGGCCTTGAGCATCAGGTAGGACCCGGTGACGTTGACCGCCAGCACCTTCTCGAACAAGTCGAGGTCGCACTCGTGGAGCGCGACCGGGCAGGAGATGCCGGCCAGGTTGACCAGGCCCACCACGGGCGGCAGCTCGTCGTCGATGCGGGTGAAGGCCGCCTCGACCGACTCCTGCGACGCCACGTCGGTCGGCACCGAGAGCACGTCGGTATGGCCTGCCGCGCGTAGCTCGGACTCGACGTCGGCCAGGCCGTCGGCGTTGACGTCGAGCAGGGCAACGTGCCAGCCCTGCTCGGCGAGCACCCGAGCGGTCACTCGGCCGATCCCGGCCGGACCCCCGGCGCCGGTGACCACGGCGGTGCGTTGGGTGGGAAAGGTGCTCATCTGGTTCTCCTCGGCGTCTGGGGTAGTCGCTGTGTCGGGTTGATGGGACTGTCAGGTCAGTCGATCAGGGTGGCGAGGACATCGCGGATGTAGGTGCGGTTCTTCGCGATCACCCCGATCATGTCGCTGCCGTAGTGCTCGCAGAGGAACGCACCCTTGAAGCCCAGCTCCAGCGCCCGGCCGATCGCCGTGCGGTAGTCGATGAACCCCATGTCCATCGGCACCGGGAAGCTGGTGACCGTGCCCGAGGCCGGGTCCTCGTCGCGCAGATAGTTCTTCACGTGCCAGAAGTTGGCGTAGGGCAGCGTCTTCTCGAACTGCTCGACCACCGGTTCCAGCGGACGGTGCAACCGGACCAGGTTGCCGATGTCGGGGTTGAGCCCGCACGCCTGGTGGTCGACCTCGTGCAGGAAGGCCACCGCTCGATCGGCGGTGCCGACGTAGGTGTCCTCGTACATCTCCAGGGTGATCTGCTGACCGTTGCCCTGGGCGTGCTCGGCCAACTCCCGGATCCGGCTCGCGGCCAGGGCGCGGGCCTCGGCCGAATCGTCGTCGGTCCAGCCCTCGGCCAACCAGAACCAGAGGGCCTGCTGCTGGGCCGGGGCGAGATCCTGGAAGAAGCCGAAGCTGACCACGGGGACGCCGAGCTCGGCGGCCTTGTCCAGCAGTCGATGGCTGTAGGCGAGGTACTCCTCGCTGCGCGTGGGGTCCATCACGCTGCGTCGGGAGGTGGAGATGGCCGGGATCGTCAGGCCTGCCGCGTCGAGGACGGCCTTGAAGTCGGCCAACCGCTCCGCGCTGAGGTCGCCCACCCGCACCCAGGTGTCGGTAGGGTCGACCTCGGTGAAGCCGAGCCGGGCGACCAGGCCGAGCTGCTTGGCCCACTCCGAGGGGTCGGCGTCCTGAATCGGTCCGCCGGTGGAATCGAGACCGCCGAAGGGCAGCATGGCGGCGGCGATCGGCCAGCGGTCGGCGGTGTAGACCTCGGCGGGATAGGGCGCCGGGAAGGGGGAGGGGATCACGGTTGGGTCTCCTTGGTCGGGTGGGCGTGGTCGTCGTCAGCGGCGGCACCGTCGATCGGGGCGGGGCCGAGCTCCTTCAGCAGCTCACCGAGCCGGGCGTACGCACGGTTGCGGTAGGCGACCAGCGGCGCGGTGTCGCCGCCCGGGACGATGAACCCACCGCCCTGCTTGACGCCGTACTTGCCGGCGGCGACGAGGTCGGTGAGCATCTGCGGCGGCGCGAACCGCTCGCCGTAGTGCTCCACGAAGGTGCGGAAGCCGTAGCCGTAGGTGTCCAGCCCGGCCATGTCGGCGATGACGAACGGGCCGAAGAAGGGAAGCCGGTAGCCGAAGGTGGTGCGGACGATGGTGTCGACGTCCTCGGCGGTGGCCACGCCCTCCTCGACCAGGGTGATGGCCTCTTTGAGCAGCACGTACTGCAACCGGTTGAGGACGAAGCCCGCCTTGTCGTTGACCCGGGCGCTGACCTTGCCGGTCCGGGCCACCAGCTCCTCGCTGGTCTGGATCGCCTCCTCCTGCGTCCCGGTGTGGACGATCAGCTCGACCCCGGGGATGAACGGCGCGGGGTTGGAGAAGTGCACGCCGAGGAAGCGCTCCGGGTGCTGCAGACCCGACGCCAGCTCGGCGATCGGCAGGGTCGAGGTGTTGCTGCCGATCACGATGTCGGGTCGACACGCCGCCTCGATCGCCTGCAGCACCGGGATCTTCACCTCCGGGACCTCGAGCACGGCCTCCTCGACGAAGTCGGCACCTTCGACGGCGGCGGCGACACTGTCCGCGGCGTGCAGGTGGGCACGAACGAGGTCGGTGGATCCGGGCTCGAACAACCCCTGCTCCTCGAACTCGCCCGCCTCGCGGTAGAGCCGTTCCAGCTGGCGGCTGGTGGTCTCGGCGTCGGTGTCGGCGATGGTGACCTCGAAACCGGCCATCGCCAGCACCTGGGCGATCCCGCCGCCCATGTAGCCGGCGCCGACGACCGCGACCTTCTCGATCTGCGAACTCATGACGGCTGGGCCTCTCCTCATGCATCAGTACGAGGGTCCGACGGACTCTCAGTGGTCTGGACTCAGGACGTTACTCGTCGCTGATCCGACCGGAGCAGCTATCCCTCGGTACGCGGCAAAACCGGGAACCGATGTCTGGCTTGCACCGTCGGGGGGGGCCATCACGTGACCCTCGGGTCAGCCGACGACGGATCGTCTCGGCGCGCTGAGGTCGTGCCCGATCACCCCCTATCGCGGGACGGCCTGGGCCTCGGGGTGGGGGAGGCAGACGTTCCCGCGGGAACGCTTTTGCCTCCGCCGTCGGCCAGGTAGGTCGGCTGCCGGGGTCGTTGAGTCACCCTCCTGGTCGGTGAACTCGGAGCAGACTCCGGCGGTTGCGCACGACCAGGGGACCCTCAGATCGCCTGTTAGCGAAGACCTTCGTCGATCTCGGCCAGCGCCTGAGGGAGGCTGACGGTCGGCGTCCAGCCCCAGGTGCGGGCCCGGGCGGCCACGATCTGGCCGGTCCAGGCGGGTCCGTCCTCCCACACCGGCTCGACCCCCAGGGCGGCGGCGACGGTTCCGCGGTAGTCGCGCAGCGTCGCCGGACCGGAGGCGACGTTGAGGGCGGTGCACCCGCCGGCCACGGGCCCCCGCTCAGGGTCGGTCGACAGCGCGATCCGGCCGGTGGCCAGGTCGGCGGTCAGGGCGGCGAGGTCGACGACGTGCACCCAGGCGAACGTCGCGTCCGGGTTCGCCCGCCGGGCGTCCTGGTCGTCACGCATGGCGGCGGGCTGCAACGAGTTCCACACCGAGCTCTCTCCCGCGCCCAGGATCGCCGGAGGTCGCAGCAGCACCCGGGTGATCCCGTCGAGCTCGCAGAGGGCGCCTTCGGCGTTCCGTTTGGTCACCGCGTAGTCGTCGGCGTCGTCGTCGACCAAGGCGGAGGATTCGGTGACGTCACCGGCCCCCGGCCTGCGGTCGTAGACCGCGGCGGTCGACACGTGCACCAGACGGGCGACACCCGCGTCCCGGGCCGCCCGGGCCATGATCTGCGTGCCCTGCACCCCGACACGGTGCTGCGTCGCATAATCGGATCCCATCGGGTGCACGGTGGTGACGACCCCGTCAGCGCCCGCGGCCACCGCCGCCGCGAACGTCGGGTCGGAGAAATCCCCGACGCGCTCCTCGACACCGTCGAGATCTGGGGCGGTCCCCGCGCGGCGGACGACGGCCCGCACCGCAGCGTCCCGCTGGGTCAGTGCCCGACAGACCGCGGCCCCGACCAGGCCGTTCGCTCCGGTGACCACGACGACAGCTGGGGCGTTGCTTGGCTCGCTCATGTCTCCACCGTGTCATGCCCGGTCAGCGCCGCCCGAGGAAGTCCCTGAACCACCAGCCCAGCTGGGCTGGGGTAGTTCGACGGTCCTTGATGGATACCGGTGCGGATCAGTTTCTGAGGTCGCGTCGGTCGAGCGCGACCACGGCGACGGCCAGGAGCAGGGCGGTGCCGCCCCACAGCAGACCGAGGCCGCCCCAATCGGGCCCGCTGGCCAGCGGCTTGGCGCCGAACGCCCAGTGGTACGGCGAGATCACGTGCCAACGGTCGAGATCGGCGTTCTGGTTGGCGACGGCGTTGACGGCGTATCCCACGACAGCCAGACCGGCTCCGGCCGCCAGCGCGTAGACGCGCCGGCCGGTCAACGCGCCCACCGCGACGGCTGCGGTGGAGCAGAGCATCCCCAGCCCGAGAAACGCGGCCGAGATCGCCAGCACCCCTCCCACGTCGACCTCCAGGTCCGCCGAGGAGTTGAGGGACAGCACCAGCACGCCGGCTACGGCGGTCAGAACCGCCAGCCGCAGCGCGACGGCGAGCCACCGCTCGGCGACGACCTGTCTGCGGCTCACCGCATGGGCCAGGGTCAGCTCGAGCGCGCCCGACTCCTCCTCACCGGCGATCGCGGCCGTCCCCCAGGACGTGGCCGCAATCACGAGCATCGCGAACCCCAGCAGGCCGTAGAACGTGGCGGAGACGTAGCCCGCCCCGGTCACGATGTCGTCGTAGCCCAGCGCCTGGATCATCCCCGGCGGCAACGAGTCGAGCATGGCCCGCATCTGGGCGTTGCCGCCGATGGAGGGGTAGAGCGGGACGTAGAGGAACACCGCCGCGGCGACCCCGAGGGCCCAGGCCACAAGTGAGCGTCGGCCGTCGGCCAGGCTGCGTCGCAGCAGGGGGAGAGTGGTCACGACATCGCCTTTCCGGCGTGGCGAGGATGCGGCGCGTGCCCCGACCGGCCCGCCGACCCGGCCGCCGCTCCGCCGGTCGACCCGCCCGTCGTCTCGGGGTCGGCCGTGTAGAGCCGCAGTACGGCTTGCTCGAGGTCGGGTTCGGTCGCCACCAGGTCGGTGATGCGGTAGCTCGCGAGCGTCTTGACCAGCGCGTCCAGGTGCCCCTCCACGGTCGCCGTGACCCTGACTCCGTCGTGGCTGGGTCGTATCTCCAGGTCGCTGACGCCCGGCACGGCGCGCAGCCGCGGGCCCACCTCGTCGGGAGTGGCGTCGGCGATGCTTGCCCGAATCTCGCGAATCGCCACCCGGCGCAGGGTGGCCACGTCGCTGGCGCTGATGATGCGCCCCGCCCGCAGGATCGCGACGGTGTCCGCCGCCTGCTCGATCTCGCTGAGGACGTGGGAGCTGAGCAGCACGGTCTGCCCCGCATCTCGCGCCTCCCGCACCATGGTGAGGAATTCCTGCTGGACGAGGGGGTCGAGCCCGCTGGTCGGCTCGTCGAGGACGAGCAGCTCGGGCTCGTGCAGGAACGCCTGCACCAGACCGAGCTTCTGTTTGTTGCCCTTGGACAGAGTGCGGACCTGCCGGTCGAGGTCGAGCCCGAGCCGTTCGGCGAGCTGGTCGACGCGACCCGGGGCAACCGGGCCGCTGATCGACGCGTAGTGCGCCAGCAGCGACCGACCGCTCACCCGGCCCTGCAGGGCGAGCTCCCCGGGGAGATAGCCGATCCGCCGCCGCAGCGCCGGGCCACCGGATCGTGGTTGGACCCCGAGGACCTCGGCTTCCCCCGACGTGGGCCGGACGAGGTCCAGCAGGATCCGCATGGTCGTGGTCTTGCCCGCGCCGTTGGGTCCGATGAGGCCGAACACGGTGCCCGGGGCGACCTCGAGATCGATTCCGGCGAGGGCCGTGGTGGGCCCGAACGTCTTGGTGAGGGCCCGGGTAGCCAGGGCCGGCCCCCGTGACGCGTTCACGAACCGGCCCCCGGGTCGGTGACCCCCACGTCGGTGACCCCGAGCGCAGACCGGGCCGCGACCAGCAGCCGGTCGTCGCGGTAGAGACCGTGCGTGTAGAGCTCCAGCGTGGGCACGGTCATCCGCCGGAGCAGGTCGGCGTCCAGCCCAGTGGACCCGAGCGACCGGCTGATCTGGCGCTGCAGGACCAGGGTCGCCACCCCGTGCACCGTGAGCAGCAGCGCGGTCATCGGCGGGTCGCTGACCGGGTGCATCGCACCGCGGTCGACCGCGTGCCGAACCAGGTCCGCGGTCTGGCCGACAAGTCGGTCGAAGAGTCGTTCGCCCTCGTCGCCGCCGTCGATCAGCATCCGGGCCAGATAGTCGATCTGGGGCCGGAACGTCTCGACATCACTCAGCCATGTGCGCATGACCTCGGCCAGCTGCGGATCGCCGACGAGGGCTGGGTCGGCCTCTTTGTTGCGCCGAAAGGTCTCGCCCACCACCCAGTCGTCGCACTGGGCCCGCAGTCCGGCCTTGGAGCCGAAGTGGTGCAGGACCAGAGCAGGGCTCGACCCGGCCTCTGCGGCGACGGACCGGATGCTGGTGCCGGCGTACCCGTCCCGACCGAACTGCCGCACTGCCGAGTCGCGGATGCGCGCCCGCAGGGTCGCGTCGTCGCCCGCCATCGCACCTGAACGCATGTTCAGTATACTAACCGATCGTTCAGCCCCGCGTCCAGGCCCCGGGTGGGACGGTCCGTCGGGCCGGCCGACCGCGATAGCCTGAGGCAGTGGCTCGTGCTGACGGTCGGTTGACCGATGCTCTGGACCCGCACGACCGGGGCCCGCAGGACGCTTGTGGAGTCTTCGGGGTCTGGGCCCCGGGTGAGGAGGTCGCCAAGCTCACCTACTACGGCCTCTACGCGCTGCAGCACCGTGGACAGGAGTCCGCCGGCATCGCGGTGAGCAACGGCCGCCAGATCATGGTCTTCAAGGACATGGGGCTGGTCTCCCAGGTCTTCGACGAACCCACCCTGAATTCGTTGCGCGGTCACCTCGCGATCGGGCACTCGCGCTACTCGACCACCGGCGCGAGCGTGTGGAACAACGCCCAGCCGACCTTCCGACCCACCGCCAACGGGGCCATCGCGCTGGGCCACAACGGCAACCTCACCAACACCGAGGAGCTCGCCGGCTGGCTCGCCGAGCGCGACGACGGCACCTCGTTGGTGCCGGGGGCGCTGTCGATGGAGGCCACCAACGACACGTCGCTGGTCACCGCGCTGATGGCGACCTACCCCGGGCGCAGCACGGCCGAGGCGGCGTTGGAGGTGCTGCCGCACCTGAAGGGTGCGTTCAGCTTGGTCTTCATGGACGAGGAGACCATCTTCGCGGCTCGCGACGCCCAGGGGGTCCGCCCGCTCGTGCTCGGCCGACTCGAGCGGGGCTGGGTCGTGGCCAGCGAGACCGCGGCACTCGACATCGTGGGTGCCTCGTTCGTCCGCGAGGTCGCACCCGGTGAGCTGGTGGCCATCGACGCCGAAGGCCTGCGTAGCTGGACCTTCGCCAAGCCCGCACCCAAGGGCTGTCTCTTCGAGTTCGTCTACCTCGCCCGTCCCGACACGATGATCTCGGGGCGTCGGTTACACACGGTCCGGGTCGAGGTGGGTCGCACGCTGGCCAAGGAGTACCCGGTCGACGCCGACCTGGTCATCCCGGTGCCCGAGTCCGGGACCCCGGCCGCCGTCGGCTACGCCGAGCAGTCGGGAATTCCGTACGGCCAGGGCCTGGTCAAGAACTCCTACGTCGGCCGGACGTTCATCCAGCCGAGCCAGACGATCCGCCAGCTCGGGATCCGACTCAAGCTCAACCCGTTGCGCGACGTGATCGAGGGCAAGCGGCTGGTGGTGGTGGACGACTCGATCGTCCGCGGCAACACCCAGCGAGCCCTGGTCCGGATGCTGCGGGAGGCCGGGGCCCGCGAGATTCACATCCGCATCTCCTCCCCGCCGGTCAAGTGGCCCTGCTACTACGGCATCGACTTCGCCAGCCGAGCCGAGCTGATCGCCACCGGCCTCAACGTCGACGAGATCTGCCGCTCGCTCGGGGCCGACTCGCTCGGCTACGTCAGCCTCGAGGGACTGGTCGAGGCGACCACGATCGAGATGGATCACCTGTGCCGGGCCTGCTTCGACGGCGTCTACCCGATCCAGCTGCCGTCCGCGGAGCGGGTCCCCGCCCATCACCAGCTGCAGATCACCCCGATGGAACGCACCGACGCCGACGGGCTGACCACCTCTGTCGTCAGCGTCGGCGGTGGCGACGCTCTCACCCGCCCATGACCAGCGCGTACGCTGCGGCGGGCGTCGACATCGACGCCGCCGACCGGGCGGTGGAGCTGATGAAGGAGTGGGTGGGAAAGACCCGCCGCGACGAGGTCCTCGGGGGCATCGGCGGCTTCGCCGGCCTCTTCGACGCCTCGGCCCTGCAGCAGCTGACCCACCCGATCCTGGCGACGTCCACCGACGGGGTCGGTACCAAGGTCGCCATCGCCCAGGCGATGGGCGTGCATGACACCATCGGTTTCGACCTGGTCGGCATGGTCGTCGACGACCTGGTTGTCTGCGGGGCCGAGCCGCTGTTCATGACCGACTACATCGCCTGCGGCAAGGTGGTGCCCGAGCGGATCGCCGCCATCGTCTCGGGCATCGCCGAGGCCTGCGTGGTGGCCGGTTGCGCCCTGCTCGGCGGCGAAACCGCCGAGCACCCGGGGTTGCTCGGTGTCGACGACTTCGACCTGGCCGGGGCGGCGACCGGCGTGGTGGAGCGTGCCCGACTGCTCGGGCCCGACCGGGTCGAGATCGGCGACGTGGTGCTCGCGATGGCATCCTCGGGCCTGCACGCCAACGGTTACTCGCTGGTGCGGCACGTGATTGCCCAGGCCGGTTGGGCGCTGGACCGCGACGTTCCCGAGTTGGGCCGCACCCTGGGGGCCGAGCTGCTTGAGCCGACCCGGGTCTACGCGGGCGACTGCCTGGCTCTGATCCGCGCCGTACCCGTACACACCCTGGCTCACGTCACCGGCGGTGGTTTCGCCGCCAACCTCGCCCGGGTGATCCCCCGTGGGGCGGCCGTCCGCATCGACCGCGGCACCTGGGCCCCACCGCCGGTCTTCGGGCTCGTGACCGAGCTGGGTGGCGTCTCCCAGCTCGACGCGGAGGCGACGCTCAACCTGGGTGTGGGGATGGCCGCGGTGCTGGCGCCCGACCGGGCCGACGCCGCCATCGCCTTCCTGGCCGAGCGCGGGCTGCCCGCCTGGGTGTGCGGCGAGGTGGGTCGCTCCGACCACACCGACCAACCGGCTACGGTGATCCTGGAAGGTCGGCACCGGGTCGGTTGACCGCTCAGGTAACCCGCTCGGCATGGCGAACACGCCCCGTGGTTTGCGCAAGGGTTCTCATTGGGTAGCCTTGCCCGCACGACATAATCCACACCCAGCCGCGGCCCTGCCGCAGGCCAAAAACTGCGAGGGGGTCGACCCATATGGGGCGCGGCCGTGCAAAGGCAAAACAGACCAAGGTCGCCCGGGAGCTGAAGTACCGGTCCGTCGGGATGGACCTGAACTCCCTGGAGGCAGAGCTCCGACCGGCCGACGAGGATCAGCACCGTGTCCCCGACGCGTACGCCGACCTGGCTGAGGAGTACAATCCGGACGAGGATCCCGCGCAGGACGACTACCAGCTGCGCCAGTCCGGCTAGTCGTGGCGCGGTCGGCAGTGCCTCGCCGACCCGATGACCGCACTAGCCTGGGGACATGACGCAGTCTCCTCCTGAGGGTCCTCCCGGCGACCGCCCGTCGGCTGACCCACCGCCCTTCGGTTCGCCGTCGTCGGGTGCGCCGTCGTTCGAGTCTGCCGCCGGGCCTCCGGTGGCCTCCCAGCCGCCAGCACCAGAACCGTGGGGTGCGACGCCGCCCGGGTACCCCGGCCAGGGTCAGCGACCCTGGCAGCAGGGTAATCCGTCGCAGCAGGGTTATTCGCCGCAGCCGTACCAGGCGCCGATGACGCCCAGCGACGAGAGGCTGTGGAGCGTGCTCGCGCACGTGGGGGTACCCATTACCGGGTTCGTGGGTCCCCTGGTCATCTGGCTCGTCTTCCGCGACCGCAGCCGGCTCGTCGGTGCCAACTCCCTCGAAGCGCTCAACTGGTCGATTCTGGCTACGGCCGCGGTGCTGATCTCCACCTTCCTCACGGCGCTGCTGATCGGGTTCGTGCTCCTGCCGCTGGTCTACGTCGCGGTGATCGTGTTTGCGATCCTCGGGGCGGTGGCCGCCAACCAGGGCCTGGCGTACCGCTACCCGGTCAACTGGCGGCTGGTGAAGTAGGCCCGCCGTGAGTCAGGACGCTCCGCCGGGCCGCATCCGCCGCGGCTGGCGGCCCGACGTGCTGCCGGGGTACGAAGCGCGTGACCTGCCGCTGGACGCCGAACCGCTGCCCGGCGAGCCCGCGGAGCCGCTGGTCGCCACCCTGGTCCGGCGTCGTGGTGGTCGCCGGCGGCAGCGGGCCGTGCTCTACGTGCACGGCTGGAACGACTACTTCTTCCAGACCCATCTCGCCGACGTCTGGCACCGACTCGGCTTCGCGTTCTACGCCGTCGACCTGCGTCGATACGGCCGCAGCCTGCGCTGTGGGCAACTCTTCGGCTTCGTGGCCGACCTCTCCGAGTACGCGGCCGAGCTCGACGCCGCGGCGGCGTGGATCCGGGCCGAGCACGACGAACTGGTGGTGATGGGCCACTCCACGGGCGGTCTGGTCGTGTCCCTGTGGGCGTCCGAACGGCCGGGGCTGGTGTCGGGCGTCGTGCTCAACTCACCGTGGCTCGACCTTCAGGGCTCGCCGCTGCTCCGAGCCGTCGGAGCCCCGATGATCGCTCGGCTGGCCAACCGGCGACCGACCACCGCGTTGCGGTTGCCCGACGTCGGGCTCTACGCCCGCTCGCTGCACGTGAGCCACCAGGGGGAGTGGGACTACGACCTGGACTGGAAGTCATCCCCCACGCACCCGATCCGGGTGGGCTGGTTGCGGGCGATCCTGCACGGTCACCACCGGGTGGCCGCGGGGCTCGGCATCGACGTCCCGATCTTGGTGATGGCCTCCTCGCGGAGCGACTTCGGGCGGCGCTGGCACGAGGGCCTGCAGGCCGCCGACGTCGTCCTCGACGTGGAGCAGATCTCCCGGCGGGCCGGGCTGCTCGGCTCGTGCGTCACGCTCCAGCGGGAGGAGGGCGGGCTGCACGACCTGGTGCTCTCGGCCCCCGCCGTACGGCAGAAGGTCTTCGACGACCTCGCACGTTGGGTCCGCGGCTATCTGCTGCCGATCCCGTAAAGGGACCCCACCTTTGACCTTTGCCGTAGCGATGGATTGAATGCACCCATGAGCAAGATGCCACATGTCGTCATCGTGGGCGCCGGGTTCGGCGGTTTGTCCGCGACCCGCGAGCTTGACCGGATGGGTTACCGGGTCACGCTCATCGACCGCCACCCCTACAACACGTTCCAGCCCTTGCTTTACCAGGTCGCCACCGGTGGCCTGAACGCCGGCGACGTCACCTTCCCGTTGCGCTTCTTCTCGGCGCGCCACCACGCCAGCTTCCGCCGGGCCACGGTGATCGGGATCGACCAGGAGGCCCAGGAGGTCGTCTGCCGCAACAGCGCCCGGGTGCCCTATGACTACCTGATCATCGGGACCGGCACGACCTCCAACCACTTCGGCATCCCCGGGGCGGCCGAGTACACCATGTCGATGTACACCCGCGCCGAGGCGCTCAAGGTGCGCGACACGATCTTCGGCGGTCTGGAGACCATCGCGGGCCAGTCGGACCGCGGCACCGGCGGTTTCACCGTGGTCGTCGTTGGTGGCGGCCCCACCGGTGTCGAGATGGCCGGCTCGCTGGCTGAGTTGCGCTCCACCACCATGCCGGTCACCTTCCCCGAGCTCGACATCAGCAAGGTCAAGGTGATCCTGGTCGAGATGGCCGAGCACCTGCTGATGCCGTTCGACCAGTCACTGCGCGACTACACGCTCAAGGAACTGCTCAAGCGGGGCGTCGATGTCCGGCTCAAGACCGCCCTGTCGGAAGTCCACGCCGACCACGTCGACTTCGGTGACGGCACCTCGCTGCCGGTCGATCTGGTCATCTGGGCCGCCGGGGTCGCCGGCCATCCGGGAGTGCGCGAATGGGGTCTGCCCGTCGGCCGCGGCGGTCGGATCGAGACCGACGAGGACTGCCGGGTCAAGGGTACGACCAATATTTTCTCCATCGGCGACGGCAGTTTGATCTCCGACAAGCCGGTCCCGCAGTTGGCGCAGCCGGCCATGCAGACCGGCAAGCACGCCGCTCGGATGATCGATCGGCTCGAGAAGGGTCAACCCACCTTCGCGTTTACTTACCACGACAAGGGCACGATGGCCACGATCGGCGAGGGTTCCGCCGTGGTCGAGCTCGTCTTTGGAAACAAGAAGCCGAAGATCACCGGTTTCCTGGCCTGGCTCGCCTGGATCGCCCTGCATATTTTCATGCTGTTGGGCGGCCGCAACCGAGCCCAGACCTTCGTCAACCTGCTGGTCCGCTACGCCGGGCGGCACCAGACGGCGATCATTGGTGACCTCCAGGCGACGCCGGCGATGAAGGGAACGACAAAAGACAAGGCCGTCGCCTCCTGACCCGAGCCTCACGCACAGAGCCCGCCCCATCGGACCGAGGGGCGGGCTCGTGTGTGTGGAGATCCGACACGACGAACCGGCGGCTGTGACGATGACCGCTGAAACTGTCAGAGGGTGTGGTTAGATTCGGCTACGTGTTCGAATACGTCGAGGTGGACCCTCGGGTCGATCTGGACCACACGATCCGCTACCGATCACCCGAGCGGGGCGGTCCCCCAGACCAGCCTGGACAACCGCTGACCCCTGACCCGCCGCCATTACCGACTCAAGACCCACGGACAGCTCGCGGTTCGCCAACCCGCGGCGGGGGTGTACCGGTCGCGGGGGTGTACCGGTGGCGGACCACCCACGGCTTACACCTACCTGGTGACCAACACCGGGACCTCGGCGACGGCACCACCGCGACCGTACTCTGGCACGCGGCCGCACCGACGCAAACCACGCCACTCACCGACGTCAGACGTGGCGTGATGACCGGGCGAACGAGTCCGTCCGTCTCGCTCAGCTGATGAGCGCGAGTTCACCGCGGACGATCGTACGTCCCGAGTGGTCGACCTCGCCGGAGGCCTGCTGGGAGACCTCGAGGATGGCGTAGGCCTGCAGGTCGATCGAGTGGTCAACGGTCCAGAGTCCGTGGGGGCCATCGAGGATGCCGACCGTCTGTCGCAGACTCGGATCGTCGCGGTGGACGAGCCAGGCTTGCCGGACACCGGAGGTGGGCAGGTCGGCGTTCAGGGCGATCTGCAGGACCCGTCGTCCCAGCTCGTCGGTGGCGAGCTCCGCCGTACCGGACGCCTGGGACCAGAACGCCTCGACCGGGCTCAGCTCGGCGTGGGCCGCCAGCTCGTGCGCCGCCGCTTCGGCTGCGGGTGTCGCGGACGAGCCGCCGAGCGCCGACTTGATCGTCGCCAGCAGCGACCGGCGCGGGGAGGACGTGGGTGGGTGCTCGGGAGCGGTCACCGGCTGGTCGAGACCCGCGCCGACCTGGAGGTTGATGGGGGGTTGGAGGGTGTCCGACGGCAGAAACATCGAGCGGTGCACGGGTGGCTCAAGGGTCGGGTCGAAGTGGAGCTCGTCGCGGATCCGGGCCCACACGTCGTGGCCCGGGGTGGCCATGGTGGTCTCGGGACTCACACTGCGGCCCAGGCTGGCCAACCGGTGCAGCTCGCTGAGCTCGAGCGCGCACTCGGGGCACGTCTCCGCATGGGTGCGGTCCTCGACGGTGCCGACGTGCTCGCCGAGCGCGAGCAGACCGAGCAACTCCGGATCAGTATGCATCCGCCTGCACCTCCAGTCGCTTGCGCAGCTTGATGAGACTGCGACGGATATGGCTCTTGACGGTGCCTGGGGGCAAGTTCATCCGCTCGGCGATCTGGGCGTGGGTGAGGTCATCATAAAAGGCCATTCGGAGCACCTGCTGGGGTACGGCATCCAAACGGGAGATCTCGTCTGCGAGCATCAGCCGTTCGGCCAGGTCCGCAGGCTCGATCTTGTCGTCCATCCGGGTCACTGTGATCATCTGCGTCCGGAGCCGGGCTTGCTTGCTCCGGGCCGCGTGGGCATCGGCAATCTTGTTGCGGGTGATCCCGATGAGCCAGGCCGGTAGCCGCGCGCGAGTGGGATCGAAGGTGTGCCGCGAGGTCCACGCCCCCGTGAAGACCCGCTGCGTCACCTCTTCAGCATCGCTGACGTTGCCAAGGGAGCGCAGGGCGACGCTGTAGACCAGCGGCGACCAACGAGCGTAGATCTCGGCCAGCGCGTGCTCGTTGCCGGCGAGAAAGGCCTCGATGACCGTGGGTAGGTCGTCGTCTCCCCGCTGTGTCACCACTATGGGCTCCTCGTCGTTCTGGCACGTGCGACGTCGTCGACCTGCAGCCTATGCTCCCTGGCCGCACGTCCGTACTCGGCGCAGCGGCGACGCCGTTCGCCAAGCACGTCAGCGGGGGGTGGCCTCGACGACCAGGTTGTCCTGGTAGCCGCCGTGCGACCGGTCGTAGCCGCCACCGCAGGTGATCAGGATCAGTCGGGGCGGTCCGCTGGTGGCGAAGACCGAGTCGAGCGGCACCTGCTGCTTCGGGTACGAGTGGACCCGGGTGACGCGGTAGGCCTGGAGATGACCGTCGGCCAACCGGAGGGTGATGCGGGAGCCCTTGTCAACGTTACGGAGCTCGGCGAAGGGACCGACGCCCTCGGTCCTGGAGTCCACGTGAGCGGCGAGCACCGTGGTTCCTTGAGCACCGACGGGCACCGGACCGAAGCGGTACCAGCCGATCGTGGCGACCGAGCTGGGGAGTTCCATGCTCCCGTCGTCCTTGACACCGACGGGGATCACCGGCAGGTCGAGGCTCAGGCTCGGCACCCCGAGCCGGGTCGGCGCGACAACCTTCGGCACCGGCGGCGGGGTGGCCTTGACGACCGGAACGGTGTGAGCTTCGCTGTCGGCGCCGGCCGCCGCCGGCGACGGTGTCAAGGCCGTGGGGGATGTTCCGCCGGAGGTCGAGGTGGCCGCTGGGCCGGAGCAGGCGGTCGCACCCAGCAGAGCTGCGGCGACCACCAGCCCGAAGCGTCGACTCATCGGGTCCCGCGACGGGTGCCCGCCGGACGCGTGCTGCGGGCCCGGCGGAGGAGCGCCAGTGCGCCGAGGGCCAAGGCCAGTGCACCGGCCGCCAGCGGGGCGATCCCCCGGTCGGCTGCCTGCCCGGTCTCACCGGCGTCGACGCTGCTCGGATGCGAGGCGCTGGCGTCCACCGCCTGCACGGCGATGGTCTGGCTGCCCTTGTCGAGGTTGCCCCAGACGTAGACGACCGTGGTCTTCCCGGCGGCGATCGCGACCCCGGCCGGGCCGACGATGGCCTTGCTGGAACCGGCCGCGGTGACCGTCGCCTCGACCGTACCGGCGGCGAGTTCGACCGACTTCTGGTCGGCGTCGCCCAGCTTCTTGGCCACCGACTTTCCGTCGACCGAGACGTCGACGGCCGGCGCCGCGGCGACGTGCCGAACGGTCAGCCGGCCCTCACCCGCGGGGGTGGCGTCGACATTGTTGCGGTAGAGCCGGGCGACACGCTGGTGCGCGACGTCGCGGTAGACCACCGCGGAGTAGTTGCCGTTGGCCGCGACCTTGGCCGTCAGGTCGATACCGGGCACCTCGCCGCTCGGGGCGGTCGACTTCACCATGACGATCTTGTGGCTACCGGAGGAGACCGAAAGAGGGCCTGCGAGCTCACCCGGTTCCAGATTGTCGACCTTCTTCTTCCCGTCGACGTAGACGTCGACGGTGAGGCCGGGCAGGGCGTGCAGGACCGACAGCTGGGCGGTGTCGGCGGCCGCAGCCGGCGTCGCGAAGGCGACCGTTCCGGCGAGCAGGGCGGCGGTGGACAGAGCTGCGAAGAGAGTGCGCGAACGCACGGAGAGAGACGTCATGGACAGAACCCCCGAAAGCCGGTCGTTGACCAGCGGAAGAATGTGGGTCGTGATCTCCACGACAGGCTGCGTCGGCGCGAGACTGTCGGTTGGGACGGCTGCGTCCTCGTGACCAAGGATGGTCGGAGTGTGGCCAGGGCCGGGGTCGAACCGGCGACCTTTCACTTTTCAGGCGAACGCTGCTACCAGCTGAGCTACCTGGCCATCGTCCAGCGGAGAATACGGACCCGTCGAACGTGGGCTGTATCACAGCTAGAGCGACCCCGACGGGACTCGAACCCGCGACCTCCGCCGTGACAGGGCGGCGCGCTAACCAGCTGCGCTACGGGGCCTGGATTGGTCGTCCGGGCCGTACGGCACCCAGCAGGGTGCCCGCGAAACTATAGCCCAGCGGCCAGATGGGTGCGAATCAACGACATCGCCGGACAGCCCTCTTGTTGTTACGTACCCCTTCGGTCACTCACGCACCCCTCAGGCACTCACGCACCCCTCAGGCACTCACGCACCTGTAGGAACCGCTGCGTCTGTACCTCAAGGGTGCGTCGGCGCCGTCACGGGTGCGTCGGCGCCGTCACGGGTGCCGTCGCGGCCAGGAACGCGACCCCGGACCGCTGTTGCCCTCCTGACGGCGTACCGCCGAACGCGAGCGCTGGCGAGCCAGCTCACACTCGAGACCACCAGCCGCACACCGTCGTGCCCGTGGCGGCTCGTCGTCCACTGCGACCAGGTGGTGTCCCGAGGGTCAGCGGCTCACCCGCCTCAGCGCTCCGCCAGCTCGTGTCGCAGGGCCGTGGCCCGATCGGGCACGTAGGTCGACAGCTCACGCGGTGGTCGCACGTACCCCGAGGTGGGGGTCAGGCGGCTGGGTAGCTCGACCTTGGCGGCAGGGACGTCCTCGTAGGGGATGGTCGACAGCAGATGGCTGATCATGTTGAGCCGGGCGTGCTTCTTGACGTCGGACTCCACGACGAACCACGGGCTGGCCGCCGTGTCGGTGTGCACCATCATCTCGTCCTTGGCCCGGGAGTACTCCTCCCACCGGTTGATCGACTCCAGATCCATCGGGCTCAGCTTCCACTTGCGGACCGGGTCCTTGAGCCGCGACCGGAACCGCCGCAGCTGCTCGGCGTCCGACACCGAGAACCAGTACTTGCGCAACAGGATTCCGTCGTCGATGAGCATGCGCTCGAAGGTGGGCGTTTGCGCCATGAAGCGGGCGTGCTCGGCCGGCGTGCAGAAGCCCATCACGCGCTCCACCCCGGCGCGGTTGTACCAGGAGCGGTCGAAAAGGACGATCTCCCCGCGGCTGGGCAGGTGCGCGATGTAGCGCTGGTAGTACCACTGCCCGCGTTCCCGCTCGGTCGGTGTCGGTAGGGCGGCGATCCGGGCGACTCGTGGGCTGAGGTACTCCGTGGCCCGCTTGATCGTCCCGCCCTTGCCGGCAGCATCGCGACCCTCGAAGATGACCACGATCCGAGCGCCGACGTGTCGGGTCCACTCCTGGAGCTTGACCAGCTCGGACTGGAGTCGGAACATCTCGGTCTCGTACGCCTCCCCGGAGAGCCGGGGCTTGCTGCGTGCCTTCTTCGCCATCTGCGCACCGTAGCCCGGGTGGTCACCGACGCCACGACCGCAGGCGGGATACTCAGGCGCGTGCCCGTCGCTCCGATCCCCGACGACCCGGTATTCGACGACCCGGTTTCCGACGACCCGGTCAGCCTGCCGTCGATTCTGGCCGCCGCCGAGCTGATCCGGCCGTACCTGCTGCGCACCCCGACGCTGCCGATGCGGCGGCTGACCGAGGTGCTCGGGTTGCCGGTGAGCGCCAAGTTCGAGCTGCTGCAGTACACCGGGGCGTTCAAGGCCCGCGGCGCGTTCCACCGGATGCTTCGCCTCACCGAGGCCGAGCGGGCGGCCGGGGTGGTCGCGGTCTCCGGCGGCAACCACGGCCTGGCCGTCGCGTACGCGGCCCGCGAACTCGGCATCCAGGCGACCCTCTACATGCCGCTCACCACCCCGCTCTCCTCGGTGCAGCGCGCCCAGGCCGACGGAGCCGACATCGTGATCATGGACACGATCGCCGCGGCGTTCGGTCATGTGTCCGAGGTGGTGGCGCAGGGCAAGGTGCTGATCCACCCCTACGACGACCCGGTCGTGGTGGCCGGTCAGGGCACCGTCGCCCTGGAGCTCTACGCCGAGGCACCGGAGGTGACCGACGTCATCGTCTCGATCGGCGGGGGCGGACTGATCACCGGTGTCGCCACCGCCCTCAAGTCGCTCGACCCCGCGATCCGCATCTGGGGTGTGGAGACCGAGGGCGCCGACACCATGGCGCGCTCGCTCCGGGCGGGTCGACCCGTGACCCTCGACGTCGTCACCTCGATCGCCACCACCCTGGGCGCCCCGACCGTCTCGGCGTCGGCTCTGGCCGCGGTGCAGGACCTGGTCGAAGACGTCGTGGTGGTGTCGGACGCCGACGCCGTCCGCGGTATCGAGCTGCTCGCCGCCACCGCCAAGATCATCACCGAACCCGCGGCGTCCTGCACGTGGGCGGCCGCGCTGCGCATCCGCGACCGACTGCCGGACGACGCGCGCGTCGCCCTGATCCTCTGCGGTGGCAACGTCTCGTTGGACGACATCAGTCGCTGGCGGGACCAGTTCCCCGACGTCCAGGCTGGCGAGCACGAGCCGGCGGGCGAATGAGCGAGTGGTCGAGCAGGAGCTCGATCCTCGCTCCCCATCCCACCTCGGAAGGAAGATCGTGATACCGAACCGGCTCTCCGCGGCCACTGAACTCGCCCGGATGCTCATCGCCGGCGGCGTCTCGCTGGACCCGCTCACCAAGGCGCCGACCATCGACGACGTGCGGCTGCTGGCCAGGAAACGCCTACCGAAGATGGCCTTCGACTTCATCGACGGTGGAGCGGACGCTGAGATCACCCTCCGCGCCAACGTCGACGACCTCGCCCGGGTCACGCTGCGACCGCGTGTCCTAGTCGACGTCTCGGCGCCGTCGATGACCACCACCGTCGCCGGTCAGACGTTGCCGGTGCCGCTGGTGTTCGGACCGTGCGGCTCGATGCGCATCGCGGGCGGGGACGGCGAGCTCAGCGCGGTCCGCGCGGCGGGCAAGGCCGGGTTGACCTACACCATCAGCACCGCGTCGAGCTGGTCGATCGAGGAGATTGCCGCCGAGGCGTCGGGACCCTTGTGGTTTCAGCTGTACCTGTGGCGTGGCGCCGACGTCGTGTCCACCCTGGTCGACCGAGCCGAGGAGGCCGGGTGCACGGCGCTGGTGGTAACCGTCGACGTCCCCATCAACGGCAAGCGTGGCCGTGACCACCGCAACGGCATGTCGATCCCGCCGAAGATCACCGTGGGGAACGCGGCTGGCGTCGTTCGCCACCCGTCCTGGTTCCTCGGCCTGATGCGCGGACCGGCGATCGGGTTCCGGAACCTGCAGGGGATCGCCGAGGGATCCAGTGCGATGTCGCACCAGGAGTACATCAACACCGAACTCGTCAACCGCCGAGCCTCCTGGGAGGACCTGGCGCAGCTCCGACGTCGGTGGCGGGGTCCGTTGTTCATCAAGGGCATCACGACCGCAGAGGACGCCGTGAAAGCCCACCAGATCGGTGCCGACGGCGTATTTGTGAGCAACCACGGTGGCCGCCAGCTCGACGGTCTGCCCAGCACCATCAGCGCGCTGCCGCGGATCGTCGACGCGGTCGGCGAACGGCTGGACATCATCCTCGACGGCGGGATCCGACACGGGAGCGACGTCATCAAGGCCCTGGCGATCGGAGCGACGGCGACCGCCGTCGGGCGCAGCTGGGCCTGGGGTCTGGCCGCGGCCGGGGAACGCGGCGTGACCCACGTCGCGAACCTTTACCGGCAGGAGATTCTCGAGACCCTCCAGCTTCTCGGGGTGTCCGACGTCACCGCACTCGGCCGATCTCATCTCGACTTCCCGGCGGAGTGGAACACCCGGGGTTGATCGGGACGCGACTGCGCGGTTGTCGCTCGATCACCACGCACGATGCGACCAGGAGCGCACGCTCGCGATGCGCCACGGCCCCAGATGGGCGTACGGTCCTGAAGTCGACGGGGATGGCAGCCAGCCACGCGTGCTCGCGCGTCAGCAATCCGGTACGCGGCTGACCGGATAGCGCCCGCGCCGATGGTCTGTTCGCGACGGTGGTCACCGAGGCCAGTGCACCAGGACGACGATCGTCCGGGTTTCGGTCTAGCGTCCTGCCATGACCTTCAACCCGATGACCGCCGGCGACGACGCGAGGCGCACCGACGTGGTGCTCGTCGCTGGCCTCTGGCTGACCGCTGCCGCGTGGGACGACGTCATCACCGAGCTGGTCCGTCTCGGCCACCGGGCGGTCGTCGCGCCGGTCCTGCACGCCCGTCCGGGAACGGCGGCGGTCGACCTGGACACCCAGCTCGCCGCGTTGCTCGACACCATCGACGCGCTGGAGCGGCCCGTGGTGGTGGGTCACTCCGCGGCGGGCACCCTCGCCTGGCTGGCCGCCGACCGTCGACCGACCGGGGTCGCGCGGGTGGTGATGGTCGGTGGCTTCCCGGCGACCGACGGCGGCGCGTACGCCGACTTCTTCCCGATCGTCGACGGCCAGATGTCCTTCCCCGGCTGGGAACCGTTCGACGGACGCGATGCGGACGACCTCGACGACGACGCCCGCCGCCGGTTCGTCGACGCGGCGATCCCCGTGCCGGAGGGGGTGGCGCGGGGAACGGTTCGGCTGACCGACGAGCGACGCTTCGACGTACCGGTGACCGTGGTCTGTCCGGAGTACGGACCCGACGAAGCCCGGGCGTGGGTCGACGGCGGCGACGTACCCGAACTCGCCCGGGCCACGGACGTCACCTACGTCAACATCGACTCGGGACACTGGCCGATGATCACCCGACCCACGAAGCTGGCCGAGCTGTTGTCCCGAGTCGCTCGATAGGGTGACCGGGTCCACCACGCGAGCGCTGGACGAGGGTAGCTGCGAGCTCTTCGAGCATTCGACTTCGCGCGTACGGCAGGTGGGTAAGCACGCCTGGATCCTCAGCCGCGAGGTGGCGCCGTGCCCGCTTGGGAACCGCGGAGGTGGGCGACCTGCGGGCACCGCCGATCAGTCGGTGAGGACCGCGGCGACCTCGGGGATCCTTTCCAGGTAACCGGAAAGCAGGTCGCGGGCCACCGAGACCGAGTCGACGAGTGGATGCAGCGCGAAAGCCAGCAGCGCCTGGTCGCGCGATCCGGTCAGGGCGGCCGCGATGGTGTGCCGCTCCACCGCCTTGACCTGTTGGAGCAGACCGAGCTGGCTCAGCGACGGCGGCGTCGTCGCCAGTGGGTGTACCCCGTTGGCGTCGACCATGGTCGGCACCTCGACGACTGCGTCGGCGGGCAGGCCGGCGATCGTCGAGCCGTTGCGGACGTTGAGGATCATGGTCGCCCGTTCGTTGCGGCTGACGGCGGCCATCACGCCGAGCGCGACCCCGGCGTAACCCTGGTGGGCCGGGTCGGCCTCCCGCTCGCGCTCGGTCTCGGGTGCACCCTGGCTGCCACCCTTGGCCTCGGCCATGTAGCTGTCGCGCCGGGCATCGACGGTGGTCCGCCAGAGGTCGGAGGCTCCGGGTGCTCCGTCACGCACGGCGGCGAAGAACTCGCGCTGGGTCTCGGCCAGGAAGTCCCCACGGGTGGGTCCGGAGGCCTTGATCCGGCTCACGGCGTCCCGGTTGAAGTAGTAGTAGTACAGATACTCGTTCGGGATGACCCCGAGGGTCCGGATCCAGTCCGGACCGAAGACCTTCGCCTCCTCCATCCCACCGAGCAGCGTGTCGTCGGCCAGCAGGTGGGGCAGCACGTCCTCGCCGTCGTACAGCACCCGGCGCATCCACCCCAGATGGTTGAGCCCGACGTAGTCCATCTGCACCCGGGTGTGGTCCAGCTGCAGAGCGCCGGCCACCCGCCGACCCAGCCCCGACGGGGTGTCGCAGATTCCCAGCACCCGATCCCCGAGCACGGACTGCATGGCCTCGGTGATGATCCCCGCCGGGTTGGTGAAGTTCAGTACGTAGGCCTGAGGGGCCAGCTCGCTCACCAGGCGGGCCACATCCATCATCACGGGCACGGTGCGGATCGCGTATGCGAGACCACCGGGCCCCGTGGTCTCCTGGCCGATCACGTCCAGGTCGAGGGCGACGTGCTCGTCGCAGCGCCGGCCCTCCAGGCCACCGACCCGGATCGCGGCGAAGACGAAGTCGCTGTCGGCGATGGCGTCGACCAGCGACGTGGTCGGGACCAACCGTGGCGGGTCGTCGAAGCCGGCGGCGAACTGCTCGAGGATCGCGGTCATGGAGCGCAGTCGGCCCTCGTCGACGTCGTAGAGGCTCACCTCGCTGACCCGCGGCGAGCCGGTGTCGCGCAGGAGCGCCTGGTAGACGTAGGGGGTGCGGAAACCGCCCCCACCGAGCAGACACAGCTTCACGCCATGACCACCTCTCCGCCGGCACGCCGGCATAGGTCCACTGTTGCCTCGTCGGCACCGACGGTGGTGATCAGGCAGTCGATGTCGGTCAGGTCGCACAACCGCAGCGCGCCGGTGCCGGGGAACTTCGCGGCCGTGGCCAACAGCGTTACGTGGTCCGCCGACTCGACCAGACCCTGCTTGATCGGGGCCTCGACGGCCATGTTGTCCACGACGCGTCCCGACGGGCGCACGCCGGTGCAGCTGAGGAAGAGCAGGTCCGCGCTGACCTGAGCCAGTGCGGCCTGGGTCAAGGACCCGACGAAGGACCGGTAGTTGCGACGGAACACTCCGCCCAGCATCACCAGCCGTACGGTGTCGTCGTCGCGCAACTCGTCCAGCACCGCCAGGTTGGCGGTGATCACCGTGACCGGACGCCCGCGCAACCGACGAGCCAGCAACGGCGTGGTGGTGCCGATGTCGAGCAGGACGACGGCGCCGTCGGGGACGCGCGCGGCGGCTTGGTCGGCGATGCGCTGTTTCAGCTCGGCTCCGGCGTCGGGGCGGAAAGGCCGCTCCCGTTGCAACGGATCGCCGAGCTCGGTGACCGTCTCACCAGGTCCCAGCACGGCTCCGCCGTAGGTGCGGGTGAGCTCTCCGTTGCGGTCGAGCAGATCGAGGTCGCGCCGGATGGTCGACTCGCTCACCCGCAGCGTGCGCGCCAGATCGCGGACCGACGCCGCCCCGTCGGCACGCAGCTCACGCACGATGCGCTGCTGCCGCTCGCGGAGGATCACGGCTCTACCATATGACCAACTCTGACGCAGAGTAAGAGAGTTTGATCGAAAAAGCGGAAGCTCTGGCGTTCATTGCTCATCTGGGCATAACTTGAGCCCGTGCTGCAACCGAAGGGGGAGGCCGTGACTGATGAGCGGTCCTCGTCGGGTGCCATCGATCTGCTGTTTGCCGGGTCGGTCTTCTGCGACCTCGTCTTCGCCGGCGTCGCCACCCCGGAACCCGGGGCTGAGGTCTACGCCGAGGCGTTCGCGTTCACTGCTGGAGGGGTGGCCACCCGGGCGGTGGCCGGCGCTCGGTTGGGCGCTCGTACGGTCCTGCTCTCTCAGCTCGGAGACGACCCGTTGGGCACTCACGTCGCCGAGGTGCTCGCTCGCGAGCCTAACCTCGACCTGACCTGGCTGCAGCACCGCGAGGGTTTTCAGAGCCCGGTCACCGTCTCGCTCACCGGACAGCACGAGCGGGAGTTCATCACCTACCAGGAGACGGCCACACCACTCGAGTGGCCGCCGGAGCGGCCTAACGTGGCGGCCACCCACGTCAGCCTCCAGCGCGAGCTCCCGGACTGGGTCGCCCGGCTCCGACGCGCCGGCACGGTGGTCTACGGGGGAGTCGGCTGGGACTCCAGCGGCGAGTGGTCGCGACTGGTCATCGACCGGTTGGCGGCGATCGACGTCTTCGTACCCAACGACTCCGAGGCCATGCGCTACACCCGAACCGACACGCCGACTGCCGCCGCCCGCGAGCTCGGCCGCCACGTCGGGCTCGCCGTGGTCACCTGCGGATCCCGAGGCGTGGTGGCCTACGACCAAGGCAGCGATCGGCTGCTCGAGATTCCTGCGGTGCCGGTCGCCGCGCTTGACTCCACCGGGGCGGGCGACGTCTTCGTCGCCTCGTTCATGGCCAGCGGCGGGTTCGCGTGGCCGCTGGAGCAGCGCCTCCGGTTGGCCGGACTGGCCGCCTCCCTGTCGGTCCGCACGCTCGGCGGGGCCGTGAGCGCCCCGCACCCGGGCCAGATCGCCACCTACCTGAGCTCAGCCAGCGGCGAGCAGGCCCACCCCTCACAGGACTGGTCCGCTATCCAGGACTGGGCAACAGCCCAACCGTGTCACCAGCCAGCGACCATCAAGGAGCAGAAATGAAAAGGTCCCTCCAGCTGATCGGGGGCGTGACCGCCGCGTTGGCTCTGGTCCTGTCCGCGTGCGCCCCAGGCGGCTCGACCACCAGCGACTCGCAACCCAGCCAGTCGGTGAACCCCGTCTCCAAGGACGTGGCCGCGGCGGGCCAGGTGACCCTCACGGTCTGGGACCAGAACACCGACCTGGGCATCGACAACGCTCAGGTCGCTCTTAACCAGAAATTCGAGAAGAAGTACCCCAACGTCACGATCAAGCGCGTCAGCCGTTCGTTCTCGGATCTGAAGACGACGCTGAAGCTCGCGCTGACGTCGAAGTCGCCCCCCGACGTGGTCCAGGCCAACCAGGGCTATCCGGACATGGGGTCGTTCGTTCAGGGCAACCTGCTCCGGCCCGTCGACGACTACGCCAAGCTCTACGGCTGGGACAGCTACTACCCCGAGCAGCTGCTGAACCTCAACAAGTTCACTCCGAACGGCAAGGACTGGCAGAGCGGCAACCTCTACGGCGTCTCCCAGACCGGGGAGATCGTCGGTGTCTACTACAACCGCAAGATCCTGGCCGACCTGAAGCTGGCCACCCCGAAGACCTTCGGTGAATTCCAGGCCATGCTGCCCACGATCAAGTCAGCCGGCGTGCTGCCGATCGCGTACGGCGACGTCGAGAAGAGCCCCGGCATCCACATCTACGGCATCACCCAGGCCGCACTCGCCGGGGAGAAGGCCGTCACCGACCTGGTCACGGGTCGGGGCGGGGCGTGGACCGACGAACCCTCGGTCCAGGCGGCGCAGACCATCCAGGACTGGGCCAAGCAGGGTTACCTCACCGCCGGCGCGAACGGCATCTCACGCGACGACGCCCTCGCCGACTTCGCCGCCGGTAAGTCGGCGTTCGTGATCACCGGCACCTGGGAGCTGCCCAAGGTGATCAAGGGCCTCGGCGCGAAGGGCGGGTTCGTCGCACTGGCCCCAGACGGCTCCGACACTCCGGTCACCACCGGCGGCGAAGGGCTGGCCTGGGCCATCACCTCGGGCAGCAAGCATCCCGACGTCGCCGCGGCGTACATCGACTTCATCACCAACGCCGACGCCGGCCAAGTCCTGATCGACAACGGCAACCTGCCCGCCGTACCGCCGGACAGCTGGAAGCCCAAGCAGGGCACGGTGCAGGGCGACGTCGCCTCGGAGTGGCGGCGTGTCAGTGGCGGCTCGGGGCTGGTTCCCTACCTCGACTACGCCACGCCGACCTTCTACGACACCTTGTCCGCCTCCGTTCAGCAGCTCACGGCCGCCAAGCTGACCCCGCAGGAGTTCGCTGCGAAGCTGCAGAAGGACTACGCGGCGTTCCTCGAACGGAAGTGACCCGGCCGTGAGGAGTTCGCGCTCCTACAAGGGCTATCTCTACATCCTGCCGGCGTTCCTGCTGTTCGCGGTCTTCCTCGGTGCTCCGGCGGTGCAGACCGCGCAGTACTCGCTCTACCGCTGGAACGGGATCGGGCCGTCGACCTGGGTGGGAGTCCAGAACTATCTCGACCTGCTGAGTGACGACGTGCTGAAGCAGTCGTTCCTGCACGCCGGCGTGCTGGTCGTCTTCTACTCCGCGATCCCGGTCACGCTCGCTCTGCTGCTGACCGCGATCATCTCCCGGGGCTCCCGGCTACCGGGGATGTCGTTGTTCCGGACGGTGCTGTTCCTGCCCCAGGTGATCGCCTCGGTGGTCGTCGCCACGAGCTGGGTGGCGATCTACTCCCCGGACGGACTGAGCAACCAGCTGTTCGATCTGGTGGGGTTCGGTTCGCTCAGCCGGGCGTGGCTCGGTGACTTCGACACGGCGCTGATCGCCGTGGGAATCATCGGGACCTGGCTGGGGGTGGGTCTGTGCCTGGTGCTGTTCCTCAGCGGGGTGGCCAACATCGCGCCGGAGCTGTTCGAAGCGAGCCGGATCGACGGGGCCGGTCCGGTCGGCGAGTTCATCTACGTCGCCCTGCCCGCCCTGCGCGGACAGATTGCGGTGGCCCTGACCCTGACGGTCGTCGCGGCCCTCAAGACGTTCGACCTGGTCTACATCACCACCCGAGGTGGACCGGGTACCAGCACCACCCTGCCCGCGTTCGAGGCGTACAACCGGGCCTTCAACACCGGGCAGGTCGGTTCGGCGGCCTCGATCGCGGTGCTGCTGACCGTGCTCATCCTGGTCGTCACGGTGGCGATCCAACGGGTCCAGCCCAAGGACGTCGCGTGAGACGGGGGGCGGTCGAGGTCAGCTTCAACTACCTGGTGCTGATCGTCTTCAGCCTGTTCGCCGTGGTACCGCTGATCGGCGTGGTGCTCTCCGCGGTGACGCCGGCCGGTGACCCTCAGGGCGGGATCAGGATCCCGTCGTCGCTGGCGATCGGCAACTTCGCCGAGGCCTGGAACCGCGGCCACTTCTCGCGCTACCTGCTGTCGAGTCTGTTGGTGACGGTCTCGGTGGTGGTGCTGACCATGGTGCTGGCGACCCTGGCCGGGTTCGCGTTCGCCCGGATGGAGTTCCCCGGCAAGCAGGTCTTGTTCTACGTGCTGCTCTCGGGCCTGTTGCTCCCGGCCGAGGCGTTCATCATCCCGCTCTACTTCAACCTGCGCACGGTCGGTCTGACCGACACCTACGCAGCGCTGATCCTGCCGCAGACCGCACAGTCCCTGGCCTTCGGGATCTTCTGGATGCGCAACCAGTTCCGCACGTTTCCCGGGGAGATCATGGAGGCGGGTCGACTGGACGGAGCGACGGACTGGAGACTGCTGTGGCGGGTGATGGTGCCACCGTCGGTGCCCGCTATCAGCACCATGTGCCTGTTGGTGAGCATGTGGACCTGGAACGAGTTCCTGATCCCGCTGATCATGGTGTCGGGCGAGGACAAGAGAACAGCTCCGCTGGGTCTGGCCTTCTTCCAGGGTCAGCACGTCACCGAGTACTCGCTCCTGGCGGCCGCCGGAACGATCGTCGCGCTACCGATCGTCATCCTCTACCTGCTCCTACAGAAGCGGTTCATCTCCGGCATGCTGAACGGGATCTCCTCCCGCTGAGGTTCTCCCCTCTCGTTCGACGGAGGAGGCGCTTGATTCCCGTGAGCGCGACGCGATCCCGCCCTGCTGAGCACAGCCGAAGCTGTCGGCGCCGAGTTCGAGCCTGAGTGTCTCGGTCTCCTCCGCGCGCACTGCGGAGCTGCGACGCATCTCCTGGACACCGATGTGGTGTCCGACTCCGGGTCCGACAACGTGTCCGCCGTCGAGGTGTGGGCGTCCCCTTCCTCTGGCCGACCCGTCCATCGTCCACAGGTCGTCGCCGGTCGAGATACGTGCGCGTGGGGTGGGGTTGGGCGTGCAAATATCGCCGCCGGTCGAGATGCGTCCG
>JBPCRP010000156.1:0-40939 GCA_050996715.1 Propionibacteriaceae bacterium | reverse complement strand
GCCCGGTTCGGAGGTCACCGACCTCGGCCGTGAGCACCGCGTGCCGGCGGTGTGACCGGTTCGCGCGTTCAGCGCGGCCGCAGCTGTCAGCTGGGCCGCTGCAGCATCGACCAATGGACGTCGCCTGGACTCCACGTCGAGTTGAGCCCGAGCACCTCAGAAGGGTCCGTTGGTTGATGCGAAGGCTGGTCGGGCGGATCGAGAAGCACGGCGCCAGAGCCGGCAGTGAAGCGATGATGCGCCACCCACGGCGTGCTGACGGCCCGCGCGAAGCGGTCGCCAACGCCGCGTGATCATCAGCCCACCCTGGCTCACCACCCGCGGAAACTCATGGTATGAGTCGACGACGGCCTTGACTCTGGGCGTGGAGTGTCCCGTGTTCGCCTGGAGGACCGCCCGGCGGTCAGTGCACGTCGGCGGGACTGCTCTGATTGGCCGGCGGTCAGACCGCTTCAGCAATCTTGACGATGTCTTCGATCGCCTCGAACCGGACGGCACGGTCATGGTCCACCAGTGGCTGAATCGAGCCGGAAGGCGATGCCGGTCGCCTTGTTCGTCCCCGACAACCATCCGAGTGCCGCCACCTGGTCACCTTCGCTGATGAATGTGTCAGGTTCGACGAGGTATGAATCCCACTCCCTACCCAATCGCATGAAAACATTCTCAACGATCGCGTCTCCCCCAGTGGAGGTGCCAGCGTAAATGTGCCCGGCCGGCTCGGTCCACTCGATATTGTCGTGCAACAAGGCCAAGACCTCGGAGGTGTTGCCAGCTGCGAAAGCAGCGTAGCCCTGGCGAAGGATGTCTGCGTTGCTCACTCTGCTGCCCCTTGAATGAGACAACGCGGCGCGCAGCCGGGCAGCACGGACGACGTGCGCCGCCGTCCTGGTCTCGGCGCTCGTCACACGGCAACGATATCGAGGGGCATATCAGGTCGCGAGAGTTCCCGGGCTCGGCGGTGACCAGATCGCACGCCACGCACGAGCGACAGGCAGGATGGCCCGATGGGACTGTGGGCTGAACGGATCCTGCCGCGATGCGTCGACCGGGTGCTCAGTGCGCCGGACATCGCCGCGCGTCGAGCTCTCGTCTGTGCCGGACTGACCGGTCGGGTGCTCGAGCTGGGGTTCGGTTCCGGTCTCAACCTGCCGCACTACCCCGACGACGTCACCGAGGTGCTGGCGGTCGAGCCGTCCGACCTGGCCATGGAGCTCGCGGCCGCCCGGATCAGCGCTCTGGGTCGACCCGTGCAGCGGGTCGGTCTGGACGGCGCCCGGCTCGACCTACCCGACGCGAGTGTCGACACCGTGCTCTCCACCTACACGCTGTGCACCATCCCCGACACGGCCGGAGCCCTGCGAGAGGTCGTGCGCGTGCTGCGACCGGGGGGTTCGTTCCACTTCCTGGAGCACGGTCGGTCCCCGGACGCGTCGGTACGACGCTGGCAGCGTCGGCTGAACCCGATCCAGCGGCGGTTCGCCGGTGGCTGCCGGCTCGACGAACCCATCGACGAGCTCATCGGCGGTGCCGGGCTGCAGACCATGGCGCTGACGACCGGCTACAGCCCGGGAATGCGGGCGACCGGCTACCTTTACCGCGGCGTGGCCCGACGCCGGCCGGACGCTGCGTGACGTCGTGTCCCAAAAGCGTTCCCGCGGGAACGCCTGGCGCTGACGGCGTCAGGTCGTCGGTAGCCGGCCCGCCACGAAAACCGCCTCGTCGGCCGCCGCCAGCCCCGCCCGCCAGCCCCGCGGGTCGATGTAGCCGGCGTTCAGATTCCTGGTGTGCGGGAACTGACGCTCGAACTCCGCGTCGACGGCACTGGCCTGCCGGTGCAGCAGCGGCACCAGCTCGGCACCGTAGGACTCCGTCGTGGACCGGTCGGCCTCGGTCAGCCGCTGCCCGATCCGGTGGGCGTACGCGGTGAGGAAGGACCGCCGGAAGGTCGCCGAACGATCGAACGACCCGGCTCGTGCTTTTCCGGCCGCAGCCATCGCCCGGGTCGCCTGGATCAGCAACGAGGTGAACAGCAGCTCGACCTGCTCGAGGTCCACCGGGGTGCCCACCATCGACGCGATCCCGAACGACTCGAGGTAGATCGTCAGCGCGCGATTGGCCCCGGCCACCGCGTTGACCAGCAGCACCTTCACCGCGGCGTACGGGCTCTGCAGGTGCACCCGTCGGGTGACCACCTCGATCGTCTCCTCGGCCCCGGCCCGCAGGAGAGCCTCGTCCACCGCGTGCCGGGTCATCAGCTCCTGGGCCTTGGCCGTGAACGTCTCCGCCTCAGCCGGATGGTCGGTCGCCTCGGCCTTGGCCAGCAGGGCCCGGATCCGGTTCAGCACCCGGTCGCGGTCAGACGAGTCGGACCGGACGTCGGTGGCCGCGTCTCGGCCCCACGTGGACGGCGGCGGCAGCAGCACGGCCAGGGGTGGCAGCTCAGCGAGAATCTTCACCAGACCGAGCACCTCGGCCCACGCCTCGGCCTCGGCCACGCCGTCCGTCTGCAGCAGGCGCACGGGGTGCCAGCCGCCGGGTGGGCTCGGGGTGGCCCGCTCCGCCACCAGCTGGAGCTGCTCGCGCCACGCGTAGGGCGCCCGCCGGCCGGCCCCGATCATCCTGGCCTGCTCGGTGATCAAGGACGCGGTCAGACCCTCGGTGCGGCTGCCCCGCTTCGAAGCCCCGTGCTGCAGGTCCTGGGGCTGCCAGCCGTGCTCCCAGGCCGCCGCCAACCGGGAGGTCAGCTCCCCGACGACCATCCGCTCGGCCTCCGCGCGCACCGCCGAATCGTGCTCCGCCAGCTGGCGACGCAGGAGGTGCGGGAGCTGGCCGGCCGGGGCCACCGCGGCGGCCTCGGCCAGCACGCTCAGCAGGTCGGCCGCTGCCGCCGCGCGGAGCTCCTCAGGCGTCGGCTCCAGGAGCCGCGGATCCCACCCGAACGGGTTCTGCGGCGGCCCCGAGCCGCGCTCGGGCGGTGTCTGAGCCCGCCGACGGCGGTCCTTGGCCTTGGCGGCCCGGCGCTGTTGGTTGTTCTTCCCCACCCCGCAGAGCCTGCCAGTCCGCACCGACAGGACGCGGTGAGGGATTCACCGCGAGACGGCTGCCGGCTCAGTCCTGCGGCGGTCCGTAGAACCGCAGGTCGTTGCCCTCGCTGTCCTTGAAGGCGGCGATCCGGCCCCAGGGGTGGTCGCTGATCCCGCCGGCGACGACGGGAGAGGGTGCAGCATAAACGCCGACGTCGTCGTGATGCACCGTCAACGCAAACGTCGTTATGTCGTCGGAGAGACCACGGCAACGACCTGGAAACCCACCGGAGATCGCTTGCTCCCGATCCGAGTGCCCGGGTGTCCTGACAAGGGCCGAGGTCCGAGATACGTTGATCGGGTGGTCGGGGTCCAACGCAGGGTCAGCGCCCTGTCCGTCGTGCTCCTGCTCGTCCTGACCGCCGGGTGCGGCGTTCCCGCCGCCCCGACGACGTCCACCCTCACCCTCTACACCTGCGTCAGCGACAGCACGATCCAACCGGTGCTCACCGCGTTCGCCGCCGCGCATCCCGACGTCTCGGTGCAGCTGTTCCGGGCCCCGACCGGGCAGCTCAACGCCCGGGTGGCCGCCGACGTCCGGTCGGGCGGGCTGAAGGCCGACGTGGTCTGGGCCTGCGACCCACTCACGATGCAGGGGTACGTCGACCAGCACCTGGTCGGCGGTTGGACGCCGCAGACCGACATCCCCGCCCAGGTGCGCACCCCCGACTACGTCGGGGTGGCGATGCTCTACCTGGTGGCGATCAGCCGGAAGGGGGTGCCCGCCCCGGCGACCTGGCGCGACCTCGCCGGGGCCGGCACGGTCGCCGTGCCCGACCCCAGGGTCGCCGCCTCCGCACTCGGCGCGCTCGGCTACTTCGGACCGGCCTTCTACGCCGACCTGAAGGACCACGGCGCCGCCCAGGTGAGCACACCGGACGACGTGACGACCGGAGTGGCCACCGGCCGCTTCGACGCCGGCATCACCATCGCCAATTCGGCCTACGCCGCCCAAAAGAAGGGGTCGCCGGTCGTCGTCACCTGGCCCGAGCCCGGCGCGGTCGCGGTTTACGGCCCGGTCGCGGTCTCCACCACCACCACGCGGACGGCGGCGGCGCACGCGTTCGTGGAGTACGTGACCAGTCGCCCCGGGCAGGCCGTCCTCGCCGGGGCCGGTTCGTACCCGGCACTGCCCGGCGTACCCGGTCCGACGAAGCCCGCCGACGCGCGCACGGTCTATCCGGACTGGACCAGCCTGGCCGGTCGGAAGACGACGCTGCTGAACGAGTACGCCACGATCTTCGGCGGCTGAAGTGCGCTCGGCTCCGGCCCTGGTCCGGGTGGCCTGGGTCCTGCTCCTGCTCGCCACCGCTGCGGTGGTCGTCGTCCCGCTGGCCGCGCTGGTCGGCACGGTCTGGGCGGAGGGCCGACATCGGCTCGTCGACCTCCTCGCCGACCCCGGCCTGACCCTGGCCGTCGCGCACAGCGCGGAACTCTGCGTCGCGGCGACCCTGCTGTCGGTGCCGACCGGAGTTGCGATCGCCCTGGCGCTGCGCGACCCCCGGTTGCCCGGACGTCAACTCTGGCGTGCCGGGGTGCTGCTGCCGGTCCTGGTCCCCGACTACGTCCTGGCCTACAGCTGGTTGCGCGCCTACGGGCCAGCCGGCCTGACCACCGAGGTCGTGGGTCGGGAGTGGGAGGGGCTCATCGGCCCCGTCGGCGTGGCCGTGATCGTGGCCACCCACGCCGTTCCCCTGGTCTACCTGATCACCACGGTCGGGCTGGCCACCCGGGCCGAGCCGGCCACCGAACGGGCCGCCCGCACGTCCGGTGCCCGCCCGGCCACCGTGTTGGCCACGATCACCCTGCCGCTGCTCGGGCCGGCTGTCGCCAGTGCCGCGGTCCTGGTGTTCGTGCTCACGTTGGGTACCTTCGCCGTACCCGAGCTGGTGGGCGCCCCCGCCGGTTTCGGCACCGTCTCCACCCGGATCTACGCCGACCTCGCCCTGGGCAGCGATCCTGCCGGCTTCGTGACGGCCGTGACGTCGGCCGTGCTGCTCGTCGCGCTCGCCCTGGTCGTCGTCGTACCGGCCGACATGGCGTTCCGCGGCGGGCGGCAGTCCGACCGGGCCTTCGTCAGCAGCGCCCCCGGGCCACCGGGGCACCCGGTCACGCGGGTCCTGCTGGCCACCGGTCTCGGGCTGTACCTGACCGCCACCAGCGGCCTCCCGCTGCTCGCCCTGGTCGGCGCGGCCGTCACCAAGGCGATCGGGGTACCGTCCACCCCGGCCAACTGGACCCTGGACAATTTCACCGCAGTGCTCACCCCCCGGACCGGTCAAGCCCTGACGCGTAGCGTGCTGCTGGCGTTCGCCGCGGCCTCGATCCTGCTCGCGCTCGGCGGGTGCACGGCGGCGTTGGGCCGGACCCGGGGCGGCCGGGCCGTGAGCGTCCTGGTCAGCTTGACCTTCGTGCTGCCGGGATCGGTGTTGGCGGTCGGCCTGCTGATCGCCTACGGGCGTCAGCTCGGCAACACGGTGGCGATCATCCTGCTGGCCTACCTCGCGAAACTCTGGGCGTTGGCGCACCGGCCGATCGCCGCCGGGTTGGACCGGGTGCCGGGCACCGGGTTGGCGGCAGCCCGCGCGAGCGGGGCGACCCTGGCGACCGGTCTGGCCACGGTCGTGGTCCCCCTGCTCCGCCCGGCCCTGGTCGCGGCCTGGGGATTGTGCTTCCTCACGGCCCTGCACGAGGTCACCATGTCGAGCCTGCTCTACGGGCCGGGTAGTGAGACGCTCGCGGTCGTCGTCCTCAACAGCGCAGACCTGGGTCAGATCGGGGTCACGGCCGCCCTGGCCGTGGTGGTCACCGCGGTCGTGGTGGTCCCCGGCGGCCTGTTCTGGGTGGTCGGTCGGCACGGCCGCCGTGGCTGACGTCCTGGCGCTGCGGGAGGTCGCGGTCGGCTACGGCGACACCCCCGTGCTCGACGGGATCACCCTGACGGTGGGTGCCGGGGAGCTGGTCGCCCTGCTCGGGCCGTCGGGGTCGGGCAAGTCGACCCTGCTGCACGCCGTCGCCGGTCTGTTGCCGATCTGCGGCGGGGAGATCGTGCTGAGTGGACGCCGGGTCGCGGTGCCCGGCCGGGCCGACCCGCCCGAACGGCGCGAGGTGGCCGTGGTGTTCCAGGATTACGGCCTGTGGCCCCACCTGACTGCGGTCGACACCGTCGCCTATCCGCTCCGCCGGCAGCGGGTCCCCCGCCACACCGCCCGCGCCGAGGCGCTGGAGCTGTTGGAACGCCTCGGGATCGGCGCACTGGCGGACCGGCGGCCGGCGCAGCTGTCGGGCGGTGAGCAGCAACGTGTCGGCCTCGCCCGGGCCCTGGCGCGGCGGGCAGCACTGCACCTGTTCGACGAGCCGACCGCCCACCTGGACGCCGAGGTCCGCGACGTGTTCCTGGCCGACCTGGCGGCCCGCCGGCGCGATTCCGGGGCGGCCGCCGTCTACGCGACCCACGACCCCGGGGAAGCGCTCGGCCTCGCCGACCGGGTGGTCCTGCTCGTCGGCGGCCGGGTGGTCCAGGCCGGCACTCCCCAGCAGGTCTACGCCGAGCCGATAAACCTCCGGGCCGCCGCGTTGACCGGTCCCGTCTCCCTGTTGGGTACTCCCTCGGGCCCGGTGCTGGTGCGGCCCGAGTGGGCTCGGTTGGGCGGCGACCGCACCGCGACCGTCCTCGACGTGTGGTTCCGCGGCTCGCATACCGACTATGCGCTTGACACCGCGATCGGCGCCCTGCTGCTGCGGACGCCGGCCCCGCCGGCCCACGTCCGCGGGGAGTCGGTCACCTGGTCGCTGGACCGGGGCTGGCCGGTCCCGACCGGCGGCTGACGCCCAGCCGGCTCGGCTGACACGCGGCCGGGTCAGCCGTCCAGCAGCGCCGCGGGGCCCGCGTGCAGGTTGCCCTCGTTGACGATCCGGAGGTGGCGCAGGGTGAAGTCCCGGAGGTAGCCGACCTGCCGGGACGTCAGTCGGTCGCATACCCATTCCCAGTGCAGCGAGACCCAGTCGCCCACCGCGAGCTCACCGATCATGCTCACCCCGTCCAGCGACCGGACGACGGTCTCGGGCGCCGGCTCACCCAGGCCGAGCCGGTAGCCGTCCCAGGTCAGCGGTCGCGAATCGACCACGACCTGGTCGCCGCTCACCGCGCGGACCCGGCCCCAGCGGATCCGGCAGCGGTCCAGCACGGTGAGCGCCTGGGGGGCCTTGCGGCGCTCGCTGAGCAGTCCCGTCCACGGATAGATGCAGAACACGGCGAAGCTGTGGTGGGGCACCCCACCGGCCAGCACGCTGGTGGTCAGGGTGCCGAAGGACCGCCCGGTGAGTCGGCGGAACCGTTGCTCCATGGAGTCCCCGACGGCGCGCGTGTCCACCGCGTCCAGCCGCGGGCTGCCCACCCAGTAGGCCGATACCACCCGCGGGTCGAGCGGGTCGGTCAACCCCGTCGCCGAGGCGATCAGCTCCAGGTACGGCCAGGCGCCGGCGAACTGCCGGGACAGCTCCCGCAGACCCCGGTCGTCGCGACCCGCGACCCCGTAGGAGAAGAAGCCGGAGCTGTCGCCGGGCCCGCAGAAGCCGTGGTGGTTCGGCGGGAACGCGTACCGGGCGAACAGGACCGGACCGGGTACGCCGGTGGCCCGGGCTGGACCGGGCGCCTGGGCGGTTGTCACGGCGCCGGCCTCCCCATCAGCTCCAAACCGGCCAGGGCCTCCCGGGCCGCGTCCTCCCCGATCATCTCCAGCGCGAACCCCATGTGGATCAGCACCCAGTCACCGGCGGCCACCGGCGCCGCGGCGGGGTCGAGTAGGCCGAGGTTGATCCGGCGTCGCGCTCCCTGGACGTCGACCAACGCGAGCTGCCCTCCGTACCCCTCGACGACCTCCACGACCCGACCGGGAATGCCCAGGCACACGGCTCAGCCCTCCCGTCCGGCCAACGCGGCGGCGCTGCACCCGGTCGCGACCCAGGGACGGTCGGCGAGCAACTGCCGCACAGCGGCGGCCGCCAGCGGGACGGCGGCGGTCAGCTCGCAGCTCAGCCCGATGCCTTCGTCGAGGGTCCGGGGCGCCGCACCCACCACGTAGGTCGGCGGCAGCCTGCCGCCCAGCGCGGGCAACCCGGCGAGCACGGCCACCGGGTGCAGGCCGTGCGGGTCGGGAGTCGCGCCGAACCGCTCGAGGTCGGCGGCCCCGACGGACAGCACGACGACGTCGCCGACCGCACCGCGACCGGGCAGCAGGTCGATGATCACCAGCGCGTCGTAACCGTCGAGCAGGTCGTAGAGCAGGTGTACACCGCGGATCCCGTAGTCGACCAGGCGCACGTCGGCCTCTGGACCGGCACCGAGATCGCCGGCCGCCGCCAGCTGCCGGACGACCTCGGGACCGAAGCCGTCGTCGCCGAGGAAGTGGTTGCCCACCCCGGCGACCAGCACCCGGGTAGGGCTCACATCTGCCGCATCTCGAGGTAGCGGCGGATGTCGGGAATCGAACGCACGCCCACGACCACGGCGGCGGCGGTGGCCAGCACCAGCAGCACCGCGGTCACCTCACCGAGCTTCTTCATGATCAACTCTCCTTTCCTGGCTGTGCTCCCTGCGGTACACCGGTAGCCCTCGGCAACGGCTCCAGCTCGTCCGGTGCGAAGTAGAGATAGCGGCCGTACCACTCGTGCAGGTCGGCCGCCGGGTCGTCGACGATCACTACGGCGACGTGCACGGCGCCGTCGACGTCGGAGAGCACCGCCGTCACCCGGGCGACCTGGTCGGCGAAGAACAGGTCCTGGGCGTCGGCACGCCGGGACGGATGCAGCCGCACGAGACTGTCCTTGGCCACCCTGACCCCGTCGATCAGCACGGCGTCGACGTCGGGCTGCACGTTCTCGTCGGCCGCGGGATCCCACCAGGGCCGGTCGCCCGTGTCGAGCCACGCCATCGGGTCGTCGGTGCCGGGACTCCCGCTGGCGTGCGGGTTCCGCAGTACGCCGTGCAGCTGCTGCAGATCGGCCTCGGTCAGCCGATCGCAGCGGTCGATGATCTCCGCGGCCCGGGGGTCGGTGGCCCGCGCCTCGGCCTTCTCGTCCTCGGTCAGGCTCCGCACCCGCAGGGTGAGGATCTCGTCGATCTCGGTGCCGTCGAACAGCGCACCCGCGCTCTCCGCGGCGATCTCTGGATGGTCGTAGAGGATGATCGGCGCCGCCAGCACGACGTCGTCGCTTCCCGCCGGGCCGGCCAGTACCGGCCAGCACCGTTGCTGGCGGCACTCAGCGGCCGCGGCGACGGCGTCGGCGGGAGGGTCGATCACCGACACGAACCGCGCACCGTGGGCCTGCAGCAGCAGGTGGGTCCCGATCAGGGAACACCGGAGCGCCGCGTCCTGGTCGGTGATCACCACTCTCGACGTGTTGTCGACGGTGACGGTCAGCCTGAGGTACGGGTCGAGGGTAAGCGTCTCGACGCGCACCTCAGCGTGCAACGGCCACCGTCGGCGGACGAGTCGGCCGGCCACCGTGCCGTCGGCTGCTTTGATCAGCTCGTTCTCCACGCCTCCCGGGATGCTCACGGGATGGGTCAGCTCACCGACCAGCCCGTAGGCCGGCACCGTCACCTCCTGCTCCACCGCCTCGTCCCAGCCGAAGTGGCAGGCACCGTCGACCCAGAGCTCGGCCGCCGGGGTGAACGCGCCGTCCGTCGCGCGTTCGACGGACCGGGTCTGCAGCTGCAGCAAGCGCAGATGGACCTCGACCTCGGCGTGGTCAGCACGGCCGACAGCCAGCAGGCACTGGGTACGCAGGCTGGCGTCCTCGCCGTATCCCTGGCTCGCGGCACCGGGCGGGCCGAGCACCCCGAACTGCCAGCGCACCTGGTTCTTCCGCGAGGTCGCCCGGTAGGGGTAGAGCAGGTAACCCTCGTAAAGCACGGCGTCGGCGATCGCGCGCACCTGGTGCAGACTCATGATCGGCTCACGATCGAGGCTCGGGCGGCGGCCAGCAGCTCGGCCACCGCCGCGTCCGGAGTGGTCAGCCCGTGCTCAGCCTGGTAGCGAGCGAGCGCCTCGACGAGGTCGCGGTCCAGGCGGAGCCAGCCGGTGCCCGGGAAGTGCAGGTCGATCAGCCGCCGCCACGTGGCCACCGGCAAGGAGAACGACGCCTCGCAGTTCCACGGCACGCGTTCGACCCCGAACCCGTGGTGGCCCCTGGTGAAGACCGTGCCCGAGAAGAGGAAGACGAGCGGGACGGTGCCACCGTCGAGAGCGTGCAGGTACTTCGATCCGGTCACCTCGAAGTCGTAGCTGCACGGCATTGGCAGGTCGACCTCGGTGCTCTCGGTGAACCCCTGGACCTGCGAGCTGCACGTCATCCACCGGAACGGCCGCAGGGTGTCCCGCCAGCGGTCGCGTCCCCCGAAGAGACCCTGCAGATCGCCCTCCTCCGCCGCGCCGTACGGCCGGCGTTGCGGCTCGATCCGCACCTGAGCGCTCAGCGCCATCGCGTGCACGACGGCCCCACTGGCCTCTTCGATCCGGAGCCGCGCGGTGAGCTGTGGGTCGGCGGCGTACGGCTCGGGGACCACGTCGATCACCGTGAACGTGAGGTCGACGCTCATGTCGCCGGCCGGCTCAGGTCGTCCACGGTGGTGAAGAACGCGTCCATGGCGTGCTGCACCTCCGATCCGCCGTCGAAGCCCCGCCACAGCTTCCGCAGGGTGCCGACGAGTTCGTAACAGGCGTCGATCGGCACCAGGTGCACGGTGCAGGCGCTGCCACGGTCGGTGCCGCGCAGCAGCAGGGCCTCGACGTCGGGGCGGAGCCGCCCCAGCTCGGGGTGGGCGGCGACGATCCGCGTCCAGGCCGCCAGCGGTAGCTCGGACTCCGTCGCTCCCGCAGGTCCGGGGTAGAACGCCACCATCCGATCCTGCACCGAGTTGGCGAACAGGAACGCCAACCCGACCGGGATCTCCAGATCGTCGTACTGACGGGCGTCCAGCGCCACGTCGGGGAACGACAGGTACCGATCGGGTACGGCCCGGTAGCGCAGCGCCGCGTCCTCGGCGGTGAAGAGCAGGTAGCAGCCGCGGCAGGTGCACATCAGCGCGCGGCTGTGCAGGTCGACGACGTGCTGGTGCTCCTCGGAGATCGCTTCGGCGCACATCTCGCACCGTTCGCCCACCACCGGGGGTGGTCGGTTGGTGACCACCCGCCGCAGCCCGGCGAGGGGGGCGCCACTCACGCCGGCACCACTGCCGGGGCACCGACGGCGACCGTGACCTCGCCGTTTGTCACCAGCAAGGGCAGCGGGTGCAGGTGCAGCTCGGGCCGGTCGAGGCCGGCGCCCGCCCGCCGTACCGACCAGTGGCTGCCGCAACCCGGGCAGCGCAAGGCGACGTCATGGTCGCCGAGCACGCGACCGAGCGCACCCCCGGCCAGCGAGCTGTCGCAGCCCGCGCAGCGATCGCGGAAGGCGAAGAGGTCGGTGCCGATCCGACACCCGACGACGGCCGTACCGGCCACCAGGCACCCCGTCACGGCGCCGTCGGCGAGCAGCGTGAGCTCGGGTACGTGTTGCCAGGTCGAACCGCGCGCGTCCTCGGCGTGCGCGTGATCACCAGCATGATCACCGACGCGGGACCACAGCGAGTCCACGGGAACCAGGGGTCCCGACGGCTCGCTGGACGGGGTCTCCACCTCGATCCCCACCACCTCCGGTGCGGCCGCCTCGATCGCCCCCTCGACGGCGAGGGTCAGGGTCACCGAGGACGACGCGCAGCCGTCGCAGCTGCCCAGCAGCCGCAGCCGCACGACCCCGTCCTCGCCGACCCCGAGCAGCTCCACGTCGCCCCCGTGGCTGCCGAGGTAGGGCCGGACCCCGTCCAGGGCGCGTTGCACCCGGGTGGTGACGTCGTAGGGGTGCAGGTCGTGCACGAGCAGCAGGCTGGCGACCAAATCGTCGGCGGCGAGGGCGTCGACGGAGTCGTCGTCGAGCGCACCCCGGTCGTACAGGATGGTCAACAGTCGCTCGAGCCCGGCTCCGTAAAGGTCGGCGACCAGCCGCACCAGCTCCTCGGCCCGCTCCCGCGCGACCGCGCCACCGGCGCCGCTGGCCTCCAGCAGCGTGGCGATCCGTTCTCCCGTGGCCCGCAGCTGATCGGTCGATCCTCCGACGGAGTCAGGCCCTTCGACAGGCTCAGGGAGCGGGGGCATCAGTCCGCGACATACTCGGTCGGGGAGTGCATCCGCTCCAGCTTCTGGCCACCACCGAGATACATGTGCACTCCACACGGAAGACACGGATCGAAGCTGCGCACCGTTCGCATGATGTCGATGCCCTTGAAGTGCTCCCGGTCGTTCTCCTCGAAGATCGGCTGGCCCTGCACGGCGTCCTCGTAGGGGCCCGGCGTGCCGTACGAGTCGCGCGGGTTGGCGTTCCACGGTGTGGGCGGGTAAGGGTGGTAGTTCGCGATCTTGCCGTCACGGATCACCATGTGGTGGCTGAGCACCCCCCGGACCGCCTCGGTGAACCCGCAGCCGATCCCCTCGTCGGGGACCTCGAACTTCTCCCAGGTCTTGGTCCGACCGGCCCGAATCTCGATCAGAGCCTGCTCGGCGAAGTGCAGTGCCGCGGCCGCGACGTACGCCTGGAAGTAGGTGCGCGCCCGACCCCGCTCGATGGTGTTGCTCCACTGCGGGATCTTCCACTCGAAGCTGACCGGGCCCTTGAGCGCGGTCTTCGGCAGGTTGATCTGCACGCTGTGCCCGGTCGACTTCACGTAGCCGATATCCACCAGGCCGGCGAGCGCGGTGCTCCACAGCCGGGCGATGGGACCGCCGCCGGTGTCCAGCGCCAGATGATCCTTCCCGTCGAACCAGCGCGGCGACATCACCCAGCTGTACTTGTCGTCCAGGTCGCGCTTCTGCGGGTGCGGGTTAGTGTGCTGGTTCCACGGGTGCCGGCGGTCCACCGGGTTGCCCAGCGGATCCTTGGTCACGAACATCTCCTGCTCGGTCCAGTCGTCGTAGTAGGACGACCCGAGCAGGATCCGGATGCCCAAGTTGATCTCCACGAGATCGGTGGTGACGAGTTTGCCGTCCACCACGATCCCCGGGGTGACGAACATCTTGCGTCCCCAGTTGGTCATGTCCTGGTACGCGAAGTTGCAGTGCTCGGGGTCCTGGAAGGATCCCCAGCAGGCCAGCAGGGTCCGGCGCAGCCCGACCTGCTCGTACCCCGGCATCGCCTCGTAGAAGAAGTCGAAGAGGTCGTCGTGCATGGGCACGACCTTCTTCATGAACTCGACGTAGCGCATCAGCCGGGTGATGTAGTCGGTCATCAGCTGGATCGTGGCGACCGTGCCGACGCCGCCCGGGTAGAGCGTCGAGGGGTGGACGTGCCGACCCTCCATCAGGCAGAACATCTCCCGGGTCATCCGGCTGACCTGCAACGCCTCGCGGTAGAACTCGCCGGTGAAGGGGTTGAGCGAGCGCATGATGTCACCGATGGTCTTGTACCCGTGGTCACCACCGTGGGGGCACGCGGTCCGGTTCGCCTGTTCCAGCACCGCCGGGTTGGTCTCTCCCACCATTCGCTCGCAGTAGTCCACCCCCAGCAGGTTCTCCTGGTAGATGTTGTGGTCGAACATGTACTCCGCGGCCTCGCCCAGATTGACGATCCACTCGGCGAGGTGCGGCGGCTTCACGCCGTAGGCCATGTTCTGCGCGTAGCAGGAGCAGGTGGCGTGGTTGTCGCCGCAGATGCCGCAGATCCGGCTGGTGATGAAGTGCGCGTCGCGGGGGTCCTTGCCCTTCATGAAGATCGAGTAACCACGGAAGATCGAGCTGGTGCTGTGGCACTCAGCGACGACCTTCTGCTTGAAGTCGATCTTGGTGTAGATCCCGAGACTCCCGACGATCCGGGTGATCGGGTCCCACGCCATCTCCACCAGGTCGGGGTTGTCGGTGTTGCTGTCCGAGCTGGACACGGTCGCGGTCATCTCACCGCCACCTCCTTCTGGTCGGGTGCTGCGGGGCGGAGGTGAGGACTACCAGGTACGGCGGGCGCCGGTGGCCAGCTCACGGCCCGGCCGTCGCCACTTGGGTTCTTGGTCGAGCGTGTGGGTGGTGATGCCGCGTAGCTTGCGCAGCGTCGGACCCCAAGCCTTGACCATGGTCGTGGACAGCTTGCCGCCGGGCGGTTCGTCCATGAACGGCATGAATTTGTCGGGAAAGCCCGGCATGGTGCAGCCGATGCAGATGCCGCCGACGTTGGGGCAGCCGCCCATCCCGTTCATCCAGCCGCGCTTGGGGACGTTGCACTTGACTACCGGCCCCCAGCAGCCGAGCTTGACGATGCACTTGGGGGAGCCGTACTCGGTGGCGAAGTCACCCTGCTCGTAGTAGCCCGCCCGGTCACAGCCCTCGTGCACGGTCCTGCCGAACAGCCAGGTGGGTCGCAGGGCCTCGTCGAGGGGGATCATCGGAGCCTGGTCGGTCGCCATGTAGAGCAGGTAGGTGAGCGTCTCGGACAGATTGTCGGGTTGGATCGGACAACCTGGTACGCAGACGATCGGGATGCCGGCCTTGGACTTCCACTCCCAGCCCAGGTAGTCGGGGACCCCCATCGCCCCGGTCGGGTTGCCCGCCATGGCGTGGATGCCGCCGTACGTGGCGCAGGTGCCGACCGCCACGATCGCCGTGGCCTTGGGCGCGAGGCGGTCCAGCCATTCGCTGGTCGTCATCGGCTGGCCGGTGGCCGGGTCGTTGCCGAAGCCGCACCAGTAGCCCTCGTCGTGCAGCTGCTCGTTCGGGATCGACCCTTCGACCACCAGCACGAAGGGTTCGAGTTCGCCGCGGTCGGCCTTGCGGAACCACTCGAGGAAGTCGTCGGCGCCGCCAACCGGCCCGGACTCGAAGTCGATCAGCGGCCAGTGCACCGCCACCTGCGGGAGACCGGGCAGGGCGCCGAGGGCGATCTCCTCGATGCTGGGCTGGGTCGCGGCCGTCAGGGCGACGGAATCCCCGTCACAACTCAAGCCGGCGTTGATCCACAGCACGTGGATGAGAGTTTCTTCGGCCGTGACGGCAGCGTCTGTGGGCATCGTCGCACCACTCCCCCGGAGCCGGTATCCCCGCTCCTGCGACCGTCCCGGGGCCGTGTCTCGGCGGTCGTGGGCGGTCTCACCGATTCAACCTCCGGGTGCTCGGTGTGTCAAGGATCACCTGTGGCTGGTGGTTGTGGGTACCTGGTCATGGGTAAGGCAACTCTGTCTCGCAGCCACTCGAGCCAGGCCGTCACGTTGGCCCCGCTCCGTACCGACAACGCGATCACCTCGACGTCGGGCTGCAGGCTGCGAGCCTGCTCCTCGAGCCGGCCGAGGTCGAAGTCGACGTAGGGCAGCAGGTCGACCTTGTTGATCACGACCAGGTCGGCAGCGGCGAACATCTGCGGGTACTTCAGCGGCTTGTCGTCGCCTTCGGTCACCGAGATGATCACGACCTTGGCCGACTCGCCGACGTCGAACAGCGCCGGACAGACCAGGTTGCCGACGTTCTCGACGAACACCACCGAGCCCGGGCGGGGGTCCAGCACCTCCAGCGCCCGTTGCACCATCGGGGCGTCGAGGTGGCAGCCACCGCCGGTGTTGACCTGCACCGCGCGGGCGCCGGCCCGGGTGATCCGGTCGGCATCGAAGGTCGTCTCCTGGTCACCCTCGATCACCAGCAGCTCCGAGCCGGAGGTCAGCGGGTCGTCACGCAGAGCGGTGATGGTGCGCTCGAGCAGTGCCGTTTTCCCGGAGCCTGGCGAGCTCATCAGGTTGAGGGCGAGGATGCCACGTTCGGTGAGCCACTGCCGGTTGTGCGCGGCCAGGTGGTCGTTCTTGGCCAGGATGCGCTCCCCCAGGACGAGCGTCTCGGTGGTGGGCGGGCGATGCAGCTCGGCGTGCCCGAGCCGGTCGATCGACTCGTGGTCGTGGTCATGGTCGTGGTCGTGGTCGTGGTCGTGACTTCCGGGGTGACCGTGCGGGTGGGGGTGGTCGTGACCGCTGTCCCGGCTGGTGATCCGGACGTTGTCTTCATCGCCGCAGCCGCAGGTCAGGCACATGTTTCGCTTCCCATCTCGACCCGCATCTCGACCGAGGTCACGAGCAGTTCGCGACCGGCGACCACCGCGACGTCCGCGCTGCCGCAGGGACACAACAGGATCAGGTCGTCGACCTCGAACCGGTCGCCGCACGTGCGGCACGCGGCGCGGCCGGGCGTCTCGGTGATCTGCAGCGTGCTGCCGTCCAGCGGCGTACCGGCCACGATGAGCTCGAAGCAGAAGTCCATGGCGTCGGGAACCACCCCGCTGAGCCGACCGATCTCGAGCCGGACGGCGGCGACCGGCCGGCCGGCCGTGCGTTCCACGACCAGGTCGACGACGCTCTGCATGATGGCGAGCTCGTGCATCTAGACCCCCGCCGGTCACAGTAGATCCGTGGGCGGCGGTGCGACAAGGCCTCGCAGGGACCGGCCGGGCGGCAGCCGGTCCGCCACGGCAACCCTGCTGGTGCGGTCGGACGCTTGGGGAGCGCCTCAGACCACCACCGCGCGCACGGTCAGCACGTCGGGCAGGTGGGCCGCGATCTGGGTCCAGGTGTCGCCCGAGTCGAGGCTGGCGAACACCGATCCGTCGCGGGCCCCGAAATAGAGCCCGGCGTCGTCGGCCTGGTCGGTGGTCATCGCGTCGCGCATGACGGCGGCCCAGAAGTCGTCGGGCAGCCCCCCGCTGGAGGCGGTCCAGGTCTCGCCGGCGTCCGCGGACCGCCAGACCCGCGCCCGACCCTGGGGTGGGATCCGTTCACCGTCGGCGACCAGGGGGAACACGAAGATCGACTTCGGGTCGTGCGGGTGGACCACGATGGGGAAACCGAAGTCGGCGGGCAACCCGTCGGCGATCGACACCCAGTGGTCACCGGCGTCGTCGGAGCGGTACACGCCGTGGTGGTTCTGGGCGAACAACCGGTCGGGCGCGGCCGGGTGCGACGCGACCTTGTGCACGCACTGCCCGAACTCGGGCCACGGATCGGGGAAGAAGTAGGCCTTGATGCCCTGGTTGGCCGGGTTCCACGACGTGCCCCCGTCGTAGGTCCGGTAGACCCCGCCCGTCGACATGGCCACGGTCACCCGCGCCGGATCGCTGGGGTGCGGCACGATCGTGTGGATCGCCTGCCCGCCGAAGCCGGCGCCCCAGTCGGGCCGGTGCGGGTGGTCCCAGAGCGACCTGACCAGGCTGAACGACTCGCCGCGGTCCTCGGACCGGAACAGCGCCGAGGGCTGCGTGCCCGCCCAGACGACGTCGGGTTCGGCTGCGCCGCCGGGCTGGATCTGCCAGACCCGTTCGACGCTGCTGCCCAGGTCCGGAGGGAAGCGCACCGCGGCGCCGGCGGTCTCGGTCCAGCTGTGGCCGAGGTCGTCGGAGCGGTAGACCCCCGTCCCCCAGTGCTCGCTGGTCCCGCCGAGGAACATCCGTGGAGAGGCGCCGCGGGTGTCGATGCCGAGCCCGTAGATGCCCTGCATGAGGAACTGGGGCTCCGACCATTCCCAGTGCTCCCGCGCGTCGTCGGACCGTCCGATCCACAGACCCTTCTTGGTGCCGACCAGCAGCACTGCCTCACCCATGTTTGCCCCCACCTCGTCCGGTGGCACCAGGATTAGCGCTCCGAGCCTAACCTCGTCAAGGGTCGGGTGCGCTCAGCCCGTCCGGGCGTCGGCCTTCGCTCGGATCACGTGGGTACCCGCCCCGGCCAGCCGAGCCAGGGCGGCGTCGGTGCGTCCGGTGGTCAGCAGCAACAGGTCGGCGACGCCCCCGATGACCTCAGGTCCCTCGCCGCGCTCCCAGTCCGCGTCGGCCGCCCGGAGTCGGACCCCAGCGAGTCGCCGGCGGGCGCGGAAGGGCCACCCCATCGCCCAGATCCGGTCGAGGGCAACCGTTGCGAACCGAGGGTCGACCGGCCGGTGCAGACCGAGGGGGACGGCGATGTCCTGACCGTGCACCAGCAGGTCGAGCAGGATGTTCTGGTCGACCACGAAGACCGGTTTCCGCCGCGCACCGGCAGACGCCCGGACGGCATCGACGAGCTCACCCGGCGGCCGCTGGGCGTAGGCGATCGCCACGTCTCGGCCGGCACCCCACAGGTCGCCCCGGTTCGCCGCCAACGCCCGAGCGAGCGTCCCGAGCCCCGGCTGTCCGGCGGGCGTCATGGCCAGGTGGGCCGCGACGTCGCGGACCCGCCACTCGCGGCACAACGAACGGGCGTCCCACTGCTGACTGCTCAGTCCGTCGAGGAAGTCAGCCAGACTACGCCGCTCCTGCTCGATCGCGGTCCACGTCGAGTCGTCCATCGTGCCACCTCATATGGTAAGTAATACTGACCAATATCTCCCTAACGGGGCCGTTTGACAAGGGGCATCATGCCGACCGACCGCACGTCGTCGATCCCCGAACGCCGCGAGCCCGCCCTTGGGGTGTTGCTGTTCCTGCCGTACCGCCACCTGGAGCAGGAGGTGCTGGCGGCGGTGCGGGCGGCCGGGCACCCGATCACCCTCGCCCAGGCCCGGATCTTCCAACGCGTCGACCACACCGGGAGTCGGTTGACCACGCTGGCCGCGTCGTCGCAGGTCAGCAAGCAGACCGCCGGCGTCCTGGTCGACGAGCTGGTGCGTGGGGGCTACGTCACCCGCGTCCCGGACCCGACCGACGGCCGCGCCCGGCTGATCATGATCACCGATCGCGGCCACGCGGTGATCACCGTCGCCACCGCCCGGCAGCGCGAGATCGAGGACCAGTGGCGGGCTCATCTGGGGCCCCGGGCGACCGGCCAGCTGCAGCGGGCCCTGACCCGGCTGCGCGAGATCACCGATCCCTACCGCTGAGCGGCGCGCTCCTGCAGTCGCTGCGCCACCAGCGGCCGTACCCGGGTGGCGAACAGCTCGATCGAGGTCATGGTCGCGGCGTGGTCGACGTGCGCGGTGTGCAGCTCGAAGCGCTGGATGCCGAGCCGGTCATGCAGGGCGATGATCTTGTCCGCCACCCGTTCGGGGTGGCCGAAGAACAGCGCCCCCTCCGGCCCGATCAGGCCCTCGACCTGGCGGTCGGTCATCGGTGGCCACCCGCGCTCGCGGCCGATCGCAGCGAACGTCGCCCGGTAGCCGGGCAGGAACTCTGCGCGGGCCCGCGTCTCGTCGGTGGCGACGAAACCGTGACTGTGCACGGCCAACGGGGTCGCCTGGTCGTGTCCGCTCTGCTCCAACGCCCGCCGGTAGAGGTCGGCGTGCGGGACGAACGCGGCCGGCTGGCCACCGATGATCGCCAGCGCCATCGGCAGCCCGAGGGTGCCGGCGCGGACGACCGACTGCGGCGTCCCGCCCACCGCGAGCCAGACCGGCAGCGGGTGGCCCTCGGGCCGGGGGTGGACGGTGACGTCCTGCAACGCCGGTCGGAACCGGCCGGACCAGGTCACCGACTCCTGGTCGCGAAGGGCGAGCAGCAGCTGCAGCTTCTCGGTGAACAGCTCGTCGTAGTCGCCGAGCGAGTAGCCGAACAGCGGGAACGACTCCACGAACGACCCACGGCCGGCCATCAGCTCGGCGCGGCCCCCCGACAGCAGGTCCAGGGTGACGAAATTCTGGTACGTCCGCACCGGGTCGGCCGAGCTGAGTACGGTCACGGCACTGGTCAGCCGGATGCGCTCGGTGGCCCCGGCGATCGTGGCCAGCACGATCTCGGGGGTGGAGGCGGCCATGTCGGCGCGGTGGTGCTCGCCCACGCCGTAGACGTCGAGCCCCAGCTCGTCGGCCAGCTTGGCCTCGGCGACCACCTCGCGCAACCGTGTCCCCGGGGTGCTGCCGGGGAGCACCTCGGCGAAAGTGGTCAGCCCCAGCTCGATCTGTGGTGCGTCGCTCACCCCTGCACCGTCAGCTCCACCGTGGCGAAGGAGTGCGGCGGGAGCGACACCCGGAGCGTGCTGCCGAGCACCTCGACGCTGGACAGCGGTTCCGGCCGGACGGCGGTCAGGTTGGCGGGGGTGTTGTGAGCGGTGATCTCCGGCGCGGTCAGCACCCGGCCGACCGGCGACCCGACCTGAGCCCCGCGCAGGTCGAGCGCGAGGTCGACCCCGGCGCCCGCGTCGAGGTTGGTGATCGAGATCAGCACCGTCGGCCCCGAGGTGCTCGCTGACGCGGACACCAGGGCGAGGTCGGTGCCCTCGACGGCGCGGGACGGCACCCCGCTCAGCGATAACGGCAACCCGGCCGCGTCCTGGTGCCCCTTGTTCATCTCGAACACGTGGTAGGTCGGCGTCAGCACCAGGGCCTCGCCGTCGGTCAAGATCATCGCCTGCAGCACGTTGATCGTCTGCGCGATGTTGGCCATCACCAACCGGTCGGCGTGGGCGTGGAAGGCGTCGAAGTGCACGCCAGCCACCAACGCGTCACGAAGCGTATTCTGCTGGTACAGAAATCCCGGGTTCGTGCCGACCTCGACGTCGAACCAGGTCCCCCACTCGTCGAGCACCAGGCCCACCTTGTGGTCAGGATCGTAGGCGTCCATGACCGCGGCGTGTCCGCTCAAGATCGTCCCGATCCGCTGTGCCTCCCGCAGCGTGAGGTAGTACTCGTCGAGATCGAAGTCGGTGGCGCTGCCCTTGTGGTTCCAGGGTCCCGGAACCGTGTAGTAGTGGAAGGAGATCGCCTGCCACGCGCCACCGCCGTGGCGTGGCCGCTCGCTCGACCCCAGCCGGTGACCGAGCGCCTTCATCAACACCTCGGTCCACCGGTAGTCGGCTTCGGCGGCCCCCGCGGCGATCCGGTAGAGCCGGCTGTCGCCGTGGTCACGACAGTAGGTGCCGAACTGGCGAGCGAGGTCGGCGTAGTACTCGGCTCGCATGTTGCCGCCACAGCCCCACGGCTCGTTCCCAAGACCCCAGAAGCGAACCGGCCACGGCTCGTCCCGTCCGTTGGTCCGGCGCAGCGAGGCCATCGGGCTGTCGTCCCCGCGGGTCAGGTACTCCACCCAGTCGCTCATCTCCGCCACGGTGCCGCTGCCGACGTTGGCCGACACGTACGGCTCGGTGTCGAGCAGCTCGCACAACGCCATGAACTCGTGGGTGCCGAAGCTGTTGTCCTCCACCACGTCACCCCAGTGGCTGTTCACCATCCGCGGGCGTTGCTCCCGGGGCCCGACGCCGTCCCGCCAGTGGTACTCGTCGGCGAAGCAGCCACCGGGCCAACGGAGGTTGGGGATCTGCAGCGCCCGGAGTGCCTCGACCACGTCGAGCCGAATCCCGCCTTCGTGGGGGATGGGTGAATCCGCACCCACGAAGAAGCCGTCGTAGATGCACCGACCCAGGTGCTCGGCGAAGTGGCCGTAGACGTGCTTGTTGATCACGTGGCCCGGTAGGTCGAGGTCGAGGACCCCCCGGATCGAGTGGTCGGACGAGGACTCGGCGGGGGTCATGAACGCTCCTGTGCGGGTGGTGGACGGCATCGGTCGCGGGCTCGGACGGCGGGTGCTCCGCACGACCCGATCAACCCGACGATAGACGACGGTCCGGCGGGTCGATGCTCGGTCCCAGACGTGTATCGTCGGGTTGATCTCGGGCCAGCTCGGCCGCGAATCGTTCGGCTCGCTCGCCGTCGTCGGCCAGGTGGACCTGATCAGCACCGACCGGGCGCGCCGACCCTCCACTGCTACGAAACTGTCTGCAGCGGACCTGAGGTGGTCGTCACCGATAGTTGGCCGATACCTGATTGCCGTGTCGCGGACACGAACCGATCGGGTCGGTGAGGGACCCAGTCCCGGGGGCAAAAGCTCGGCCGACGTCAGTCGACGCGTCCCTACCCTGGCACGTCCCGGTCCACGTAGGGGATCACGTAAGGACCCTCGGGCAGCACGGCGAGGTGCGGATCGTCGTGTTTGCGCAGGCTGGCGTCGACGGCGGCGGCCAGGTCGTCGACCAGGTGCACTCCGGTCAGCTTCCGATCTGCGGCACCGAGGCCCGTGGTGAAGAGCTCGACCCGACCGGCTCGCAGGGACTTGAGCTGCAGCTGGGTCTGCCACTCGTCGACATCGGCGAATTGCTTGTCCAGGATCAGTGCATCGAACCCGTCCGGGCCGAGGGTGACCAACCGCTCCTGGGCGGCCCGGAACTCCGCGGATCCCAGTCCTTGCGCGCATGCCGAAGCGATGATCAAGGTACCGCCGGGCTCGAGGACGTCCAACGGGGTGACCATGGCCTTGATCGTCTGATAGAAGGTCGTATCCAGAGGATGACCGGCCGCCGAGGTGACAACCGTGCGGAAACGTCGCGGGACCGAAACCCGGACCGACGCCGCGACGACCTCGACGCTGGCCAGGTGGCTGGCCACGACCGAGCCGAAGGTGACGTGGGCCAACCGGCGCTCTTCGTCGATCACCGTGTTGAGGGCATAGACCTCCCCCAGCATCCCGACGATCGCCACTTGCTCCTCGTGCAGCGGGTTGCCCTCCAGGACGCACTGGGTGGCGCGAGGGTCGGCCATGAAGCGGGCGGAGTGAAGGGTGCGGATCGTCTCGTGATGGGCCACGCCAGGGGCGATTACCTTACGACCACCGGACCAGCCGGCCATGAAGTGCGGTTCGACCAGACCGGTGACGATCCGCAGATCTGCCTCGACGAACCGCGCGTCCAGCCCGACCGGGGTGCCGCGGGTAGCTGTCCGGCCCAGCATCCGGTGGCCCGCGTCGTCGCGGGCGTCGTGGTTCTCGACCCGGACGTGGGACAGCACCCACGGGTCGCCGATCAGCTCGGCCAGCTCGTCGCCCTCGTTGGGTCGGTGCAGCCCGGTGGCGACCAGGACGGTGATGGTGTGGAGCGGAACCCCGGCCGCGGCGATCTGCTCGATCATCGGCCGCAGGAAGAGCCGGTTGGGCACGGGACGGGTGGTGTCGCAGACCACGATGCAGGCGCTGGTCCGCCCCCGCGCCAGCTCGGTCAGGGGCGCCGCATCGATGGGCGCCGCCAGTGCTCGGAGCACGGCGCCCTCCGGGTCGGGCAGCGCCGGTAGCTGAGCCTGTCTGATCACAGCGGGACGCGCGTGCGCGGGCAGCTGCAGGCGAAGGCGGTCGCGGCCGTACGCGAGGTCGATCTCACCCGGCGCCCCGGTGCGGGTCATGAGACCACCGACCAGACGGACACCCCCAGCGACCGGGCCATCACAGGCCACTCGACCAGGCCGGACCATCGGGGAAGCTGAATTCGGCCAGGGACTCCGGCCGGATCTCCGCGGTCAGCCCTGGAGCCGCCGGGGCGACGTAGTGACCGTCGCGGATCTGCACGGGATCCACGAAGTGCTCGTGCAGGTGGTCGACGTACTCGATCGCCCGGTCCTCGACGGTCCCAGACACGGCCACGAAGTCGAACATGGACAGGTGCTGGACCATCTCGCACAACCCCACGCCGCCCGCGTGCGGGCAGACCGGCACGCCGAACTTCGCCGCCAGCAACAGGATCGCGACGTTCTCGTTGACCCCCGCGACCCGGGCGGCATCGATCTGGACGACGTCGACCGCACCGGCCTGCAGCAGCTGCTTGAACACCACCCGGTTCGCCACGTGCTCCCCGGTGGCGACCTTGATCGGCGCGACGGCTTGCCGGATGGTCGCGTGGCCGAGGATGTCGTCGGGCGAGGTCGGCTCCTCGATCCAGTAGGGGTCGAAGGGAGCCAGCTGCTGTATCCAGGCGATGGCGGGTCCGACGTCCCAACGCTGGTTGGCGTCCACGGCGATCCGGATGTCGGCCCCGACGGCGTCGCGGGCCACTCCCATCCGGCGGACGTCGTCGTCGACGTCGGCGCCGACCTTGAGCTTGATCTGGGTGAAGCCGTCGGCCACCGCCTCCTTCGACAGCCGGGAAAGCTTGTCGTCGGAGTAGCCGAGCCACCCTGGCGTCGTGGTGTAGGCGGGATAGCCGTGCTCCAGCAAGGTGGCCTCCCGCTCAGCCCGGCCGGGAGCGGCGGACTCCAGCAGCTGCAGGGCCTCCTCAGGGGTCAACGCATCCGACAGCCAGCGGAAGTCCACCTGGGCGACCAGCTCCGCCGGTGACATCGTGGCGAGGAAACGCCACAGCGGTTGCCCGGCGCGCTTGGCCGCCAGGTCCCAGGCCGCGTTGATCACCGCTCCGATCGCCATGTGCATGGCGCCCTTCTCGGGTCCGAGCCAGCGCAGCTGCGGCTCGTGCGTCAGTCGTCGGGCGAACGACCCGAGGTCGGCACAGACCTCCTCGGTGTCCAGCCCGACGACGTGCTCCCCGAGCGCGCGGACCGCCGCCGCCTGCACGTCGTTGCCCCGGCCCGTGGTGAAGGCGAGCGCGTGCCCCTCGAGGCCGTCACCGGCGTCGGTGCTCAGGACCACGTAGGCGGCGGAGTAGTCCGGTTCGGGGTTCATCGCGTCAGAGCCGTCGAGATCACGAGAAGTGGGGAAGCGGACGTCGAGCACCGTCAAGGCGGTGATCGCAGAGGCAGGACGTTGACTCCGCACGGGGCGACTCCGAAGGGGCGACGGGCCGAGAACGCTAGGCTCGCGGCGGCAACACGACATGAACAGACAGGACAGCAAGACAACCCTAGGTCCTCCGGTGGCGCCCGGTCCAGTGAAAGGCCTGATGTTTATCGTCAGATGTCTGCGGGGTGGACGAACACCCACGGCGAGGAAGGAAGGTCGATGGCGGCCCCTCTGACCGACGCGGCGATCGAGCGGGTCCGACAGCTGATCATGTCAGGTGGCCTGGTCCCCGGACAGCGACTCCCGGCCGAGGCGGAGCTGAGCACCGAGCTCGGGGTGTCGCGATCGAGCCTGCGCGAGGCGGTCCGCGGCCTGGTGACCGCCGGGGTGCTGGACGTGCGGCGCGGCGACGGCACCTACGTCACCAGCCTGTCCCCGGGCCGTCTGCTCACCGGAATAGGTGCGGCCGTGGAACTCCTGCAGGACGACTCCATCCTCGGGCTGGTGGAGTGCCGGCGCGTCATCGAACCCCCCGTCACGGCACTCGCCGCCAGCCGGATGGACGAGCAGCAGCTCGCCGTCGTCGGTGCCCATCTGCGGCTCATGCAGACCAGCGAGCACGTGGCCGACGAGCTGGTTCTCCACGACGCCGACTTCCACTCCGCGGTCGCCCACGCCAGCGGCAACCCCGTGCTCGCCTCGGTGCTGCTGGGGATCTCGAGCGGGACCGTCCGCACCCGGGTGTGGCGCGGGGTCGTCGACGCCGATGCGGCACACCGCACGATCGAGGAGCACCAGGCCATCTACGCCGCACTCCAGGCCCGCGACCCGCAGCTCGCGCAGGCGGCCGCGCTGGTGCACGTGGCCAGCATCGAGACCTGGCTGCGCTCGATGGTGGATGCGCACCGCTGAGCTCGCGGCAGCCCTGGCGCACCCGAGGTCGAGACCCGCGCCGCCGAGCCTCAGGTAGTGCCCGTCTCCACCCCTTACGTCGTTCAGCTTCCCACGCAACGGCTATTGACAGTGTCGAAATCAAGCACGCATACTCCCAGACATCAGGTGTTTATTCCTGGGTCACGTCAGCAGGACGCCCAGGCAGCACCTCTCACTTCACCGTTGAAGGAGCTTTGTGAGCACGACACGTACCCGCGTGAGGATCGCCGCGCTGGCGTCGACCACCCTGCTGGCCCTGACCGCTTGTGGCGGCTCTTCGGGTTCGACCGGGGGCTCGACCGAGGGCGGGGTCACCACCCTGACCTGGCAGATGTGGTCGGGTTCGGAGGTCGAGACCGAGGCCCTCAACCACCTCTCGGAAATGGTCACCGCCGCGAATCCCAACATCAAGCTGACGCTGCAGACCACGACGTTCCCCGACTACTGGACCAAGCTCGCCGCGCAGGCCAGCGGCGGAAACGTTGGCTGCATCCTTGGTGTGCAGGGCCCCCGGGCCCCCAGCATCACCTCGCTGCTGCTCCCGCTGACCAAGGATCGGCTGAGCGCCGCCGGCATCGACATGGCCGACTTCAACCCGTCGATCAGCGAGGCACTGCAGGCCGACGGTGAGCAGATCGCGGTGCCGTACGACCTGGGCCCGCTGATCATGTACTACAACGAGGACGCGTTCGCGAAGGCCGGCGTGGACCCGCCGTCGATCGACTGGACGATCGCCGACTTCCAGGCCGCGGCGAAGAAGGTCACGACCGCCAAGATGAGCGGCTACTCGTTCTTTCCCACGGTCGACCAGTTCGCCGCCTGGTCGCTGTCCCGGACCGGGCAGCAGCCGATCGACGCTGACGGCAAGGTGCATCTGGACACTCCGGAGATGATCTCCACCTTCGAGTTCCTGCAGCAGATGGTGAAGGACGGCGTCTCTCCGCAGCTACCGGCGACCACCGACACCAACACCGCCCTCAACGCGTTCATCGCCGGGAACAGCGCGATGGTAGTCGACGGCCCGTGGCAGTACGGCAACATCCTCAAGACCGCGAAGTTCAAGGCGGGGGTGGCGGTCATTCCGGCCGGCGACGCGGGCGGGAAGTCCCACATCGCCGGTTCCGGGTACGGCATCTCGAAGACCTGCGACCAGCCGGAGGCGGCGATGAAGGCCATCGCCACGATCACCGGGCCCGAGGCCGAGCAGTATCTCGGCGAGGTCGGTCGTGCCTACCCAGCCCGCACAGCGCAGTCCGACGCCTGGTATGTCGGGGACCTGAAGCAGGCCAAGCCGGCCCTGACCGCGGCGATCGCCGACTCCGAGCCGTTCCACTCCTCGGCCAACCTCACCCAGGTGCAGACGGTGTTCCAGCAGTACGGGATCCCCGCCTACGACGGGCAGCAGAGCGCGGCGGAGTTCCTGAAGCTGGTCCAGCAGCAGACCGCGAACGGCTGACCCACCGCCGTCCTCCGCGGGTGCGCGGCCACCACGGTCGCGCATCCGCTCACCACCCCGGAGCAGGGTCGAGCACCAGGAAGGGACCGATGACTCTCGTCGCACCGACGCCCACTCGGCGCGCGGGCGCCCCAACCGGGCAGCCGCGTTCGGGCCGGTCCCGGAACGGGTGGTCCGCCCTCGGATTCCTCGCCCCCAGCGGCGTCGGGTTCTTCACCTTCACGCTGATCCCGATCGTGGGGTCGCTGGCGCTGGCCTTCTTCGCCTGGCCGATCCTCGGCGACCACGAGTTCGTGGGAGTGGCCAACTTCCACACCCTGTTCACCGCCGACCCGGTGTTCTTCCGGGCGATGTTGAACACCACGCTGTTCGTGGTCCTCTACGTGCCGGTCAACTTCGTCATCTCGCTCGGGATCGCCGTGTGGATCTCGCCGCGGATCCGGCTGCGCGGGCTCTACCGGGTGCTGTTCTTCCTGCCCGCGGTGACCCCGATCGTGGCGAACGCCTTGGTGTGGCGGCTGATGCTGCAGCCCCGCGGGCTCGTTGACTCGACCCTGACCGGCGTCTTCGGGATGGAGCCGACCAACATCCTCGGCAACGGCATGACCGCGCTGATCAGCGTGGTGGCGATGTCGGTGTGGCAGGGCTTCGGCTACAACATGCTGGTGTTCTCCGCCGGACTGGACGCGATCAACCCCAGCCTCTACGAGGCCGCTGACATCGACGGGGTCAGCCGGCTCCGGCAGTTCTGGACGATCACCATCCCGATGCTGTCGCCCTCGATGTTCTTCGCGGCGGTGCTGACCTTGATCACGTCGTTCCAGGTCTTCATCCAGCCCTACATCCTCACCGGCGGCGGACCGGGTGTAGCCACCCAGACGATGGTCATGTACATGTACCAGAAGGGGTTCCAGTTCTTCCAGCTCGGCATGGCCTCGTCGATCTCGACCGTGCTGCTGGTGATCATCGTGGCGGTGACCGGCATCCAGTTCCTCGGCCAGCGGAGGTTCGTGCACTATGACGCCTGAACTGTCCACCCAGGAGGCCGCCCGGACGCACCCCGCGGCCCGCCCTGCCCAGCCCGGCCGGCGGCGGAAGAACCAGGTGGACCGCGCCCGGCCCGCGGTGCTCTCCCAGATCCTGCTGACCGTGGTGCTGGTGATCTTCCTCGTTCCGTTCGTCTGGATGGTGGCCACCGCCCTCAAGCCAGGCAGCGAGGTGTTCACCACCCCGCCGTCGCTAGTGGGCACAGAGCTCCGCTTCGCGAACTTCAGCGAGGCCTGGAACTACGTGCCGTTCGGGCGCTACATGCTCAACGGTCTGATCGTCGCCGTGCTCGGCACACTGCTGGTCTGCGTGACCTCGATCTTCGCGGCCTACGCGTTCGCCAGGCTGACCTTCAAGGGCCGCGAGCTGATCTTCCTGCTCTACCTCGTCACGCTCATGGTGCCCCAGGAGGTGATGATCGTGCCGATGTTCATCCTCATGCAGCAGTTCGGCTGGATCAACACCTACCAGGCCCTGATCCTGCCGTGGGCGTTCTCGGCCTTCGGCACGTTCCTGCTCCGCCAGTTCTTCCTCGGCATCCCGACCGAGCTGGAGGAGGCGGCGCGGGTGGACGGGGCCAACCGGATGCGGGTGCTGCTCCAAGTCGTGCTGCCCATCGCCCGGCCGGCGGTGGCGGTCCTCGCCGTCTTCACCTTCATCAACTACTGGAACAGCTTCCTCTGGCCGCTGATCATCACCAACTCGGCTGACATGTTCACCGTGCCCGTCGGTCTCAACGGCTTCCTCGGCCAGCAGGGCAGCCAGTGGCACCTGTTGATGGCCGCGTCGACCATCTCGATGCTGCCGACGGTGATCATGGTGCTGCTGCTGCAGCGCCACCTCGTCCGCGGTATCGCCCTATCCGGCCTCGGAGGTCGCTGACCCCATGAACCCGTCGTTCTTTCCCCGTCGCACTATCCACCTCGACTTTCACACCGGTCCCGACGTCCCGGACGTGGGCGCCGACTTCGATCCGGCCGCCTTCGCCGCTACGTTCGCCGACGCGCATGTCGACAGCGTCACCGTCTTCGCCAAGTGCCACCACGGCCTGCTCTACTACGGGACCGACCGGGCGGAGCGGCACCCCGGTCTGGCGTCCGGCCTCGACCTGCTGAAGCAGCAGGTCGATGCCCTGCACGCCGTCGGCATCCACGCCCCGGTCTACCTCAGCGTGCAGGTCGACGAGCACGCCGCGATGCTCCACCCGGAGTGGGTGGCCCTGGAGGAGGATCTGCGCCTGGTGCGCTGGGGGGCGGTCGCCCGCACTCCCGGCTCGGCTTTCGTGCCGGGCTGGTTCATCCTGGACATGTCGAGTCCCTACCAGGATTACCTCGCCGACCAGGTCCGCGACGTGCTGGACCACCTCGGCCAGGTCGACGGGCTCTTCCTCGACATGTGCTGGGACCAGCCCAGCAGCAGCCGGTACGCCATCACGGGGGCTCTCGCCGAGGGCCTGGATCCGTCGACGGTCGAGGGTCGAGCGGCGTACGCCCGGATAGCGGCTCTGCGCTACATGCGGCGCTTCCAGGACCTGGCCGCTCCGTACCTGGCCCCGGACGTGGCGTCGGGGGTGTGGTTCAACAGCCGACCCAAGACCAATCTGCACGAGGAGGCGAAGCTGCTCCGCCACGTCGAGGTGGAGTCGTTGCCGACCGGCGGCTGGGGCTACGCCTACCTTCCTTACGTCGCCCGCTTCGTGCGTCCCCTCGGCCTGCCGACGCTGAGCCACACCGGCCGCTTCCACCAGAGCTGGGGCGACAACGCTTCGCTCAAGCCCGCGGCTGCCCTGGCCTACGAGTGCCGGCAGATCCTCAGCCTCGGCCTGACCAACGGGGTCGGCGACCTGCTGCATCCGCGCGGGGTGCCCAACGCCGCCGTCTACGACCGGATCGGCCGGGTCTACGCCTACATCGAGGCGTGCGAGCCCTTCCTGGATGGCACCCGGCCGGTGGCCGAGGTCGCCCTGGTGGTCGATCCGGAGCTGGGCGACGCGCCCGGGGCTGCCGGGATCGGGGCAGTGCGGATGCTGCAGCAGCTCCGGTACCAGTTCGACGTGGTGCCACCGGGCACCGACCTGACGCCGTACGCCCTGGTGCTGGTGCCGGAGACCACCGTGGTCGACCCCGCGCTGCGGGCGGCGCTGTCGGCGTATGTCGAACGTGGCGGCGCCGTGGTGCTGGTCGGCGACGCGCTGCTCGGATCCGACGGGGAGGTCAGCCTCCCGGCGGCGGGCATCGTCGTGCACGGTCGCTCACCCTTCGCGCACACCTTCCTGCGGACCCTGTCCGCCGAGCTACCCGATCCGGGCCAGGACACCGTCGTCTACGACCGCGGCTTGCAGGTCAGGGCCCTGGACGGTACCGAGGTGCTGATCGGGACGGTCGAGCCCTACTTCGACCGCACCTGGGAGCACTTCTCCGGCCACTCCTACACCGCACCGGATGCGTTGTCGGAGTGGGCGGCGGTCACCCGGCGTGGACGCGTCGCCAGCGTCGCCGCCCCCCTGCTGCAGAGCTACGGCCGACTGGGCAACGAGGTGCACCGGCAGGTGATGGCGAGCGTGCTGGCGGCGTTCCTGCCGCGGCCGGCCGTTCGAGTCGACGGCCCGCTCCACCTGGAGACCACCGTATGGCGCGGACCCGACCGCACCGTGGTGCACCTGCTCAGCTATCTCCCCACCCGGGTCGGCAGCGGGCTCGGCGGTGACATCGACCTGGTCGACGACCCGTTCCCGCTGGTCGAGCTCGCCGTGGAGATCGCGGTCGAGCAGCATCCCCGCCGGGCGATGCTCCAGCCCGCCGGGAAGGAGTTGCCCCTTCGGTGGTCCGACGGAATCGCCCGGACCACGGTCACCGTGCTCGACGGGCACGCCCTGATCGTGATCGACCACGCCACCGACTGACCATCCCCTTCTTCACCGACCACCGACCAAGCACAAGGACATTAGATGGACTACACCACCCTGGGCCGTTCCACGATGACGGTCAGCAAGATCTGCCTCGGCACCATGCACTTCGGCCCCAAGGCCAGCGAGGAGGAGTCGCACGCGATCTTGGACAAGGCGCTCGAGATGGGGATCACCTTCATCGATACGGCCAATGTCTACGGCGGCTCTGCCGGCAAGGGCCGATCGGAGGAGATCATCGGCAACTGGTTCGCATCCCGGCCCGGCGTGCGTGACCAGGTTCAACTGGCCACCAAGGTCTATCACTCGATGACCACGTCCTGGGCACCGAACGAGGGTCCGGGATTCTCGGCCTACAAGGTGCGCAAGCACCTGGCCGACTCGCTACGCCGGCTGCAGACCGACCACATCGACCTCTACCAGATCCACCACATCGACGAGTCGGTGAGCTTCGAGGAGCTGTGGGGGACCTACGAGCGGACGGTGGCCGACGGCGACGTCCTCTACGCCGGCTCGAGCAACTTCTCGGGCTGGGGGCTGGCCGAGGCCCAGCTCAAGGCGTGGCAGCGCGGCTTCCTGGGCTTGGTCTCCGAACAGACCCAGTACAACCTGCTCAGCCGGGTGCCCGAGATGGAGGTGCTGCCCTCGGCCCAGCACTTTGGGATCGGGGTGCTGGCCTACATGCCGTTGGCCGGTGGCCTGTTGACCGGTAAGACCGCGTCCTTCGACGGGACCCGCACCCGTCAGGTCGAGCAGGAGTACGGCATCACCCTGGGCGACGAGAACACCCAGTTCACCGACTTCTCCGCGCTCTGCCGCGAGATCGGTGAGTCTGAGAGCGTCGTGGCCACGGCGTGGGTGCTGCAGCATCCCGCCGTCGACAGCGCGATCGTCGGCGTGCGAACCGTGGCGCAGCTCGACGGTCTCGACCGGGCCGCGTCGCTGCAGCTGGGCGCCGAGGAGATGACCCGGCTCGACGTGATCTTCAACATCAACCGGGGCCGCAAAATCGGGCCCGGTCGCTCCCCCGAAGCCCATTCCTGGTGAGCCTCGGAGCACGACCGCCCTGCACGGGCCAGGAAGGAACCCCCATGACCGACCACCGAGTCTTCGAGCTCCGGACCTACTACACCCACCCTGGTCGTCTCGCGGACCTCCAGCGGCGGTTCGTCGACCACACGCTCGATCTTTTCGCCAGGCACGGGATCGGCGTGGTCGGTTTCTGGACCCCGACCGACGGGACAGAGGCCGACACCACCTTGGTCTACCTGCTCGACTTCCCAGACCGGCCGAGCGCCGACGCCGCCTGGGAGGCCTTCCTCTCCGACCCCGAATGGCAGCGGGCCAAGGCTGCATCCGAGGCGCCGCACGGCCCGCTGGTCGCACGGATCGAGAGCACCTTCCTGGCGCCAACGGCGTATTCGCCGCTCGGCTGAGTAGCTCGCCGGGTCGCGGATGCGGGTGCAGATCAAGGCGTCTGGCTGGACTCCGCGCGCGTCTGCTCCGGCTCCTCGGTGCGTCGTTCGGAGTCCTCGAGGATGATCTCGGCCTGGGTCTTGGGGTCGTCGCTCCCCGCAGCGATCTCCTCGGGCTGCAGGTGGGCGCGCTCGGCGACGTGCTCCGGACTGGGGATGTCGGTCATTCCGCCACCCTAATGAGAGACCGAGGCGCGCGTCGCTGCGGTCAGTCGGCGACGGCCGCCGCGGCGAGCCGGGCCACCTCGTCCCACCGGTGCTCGGCCAGCAGGTCGCGGGGGGTGAGCCAGCTGCCCCCGACGCAGCCGACGTTGGGCAGCGCGAGGTAGTCGGACATGTTCTGCGGCGTCACTCCCCCGGTCGGGCAGAACCGGACCTGCGGCACCGGGGCGGCCACCGCGGCGAGGTACGACGGGCCCCCGGCCGGTCCCGCCGGGAAGAACTTGAGCTCGGTAACGCCCGCATCCAGCACGGTCAACATCTCCCCCACCGTGGCGACGCCGGGCAGGAACGGGACCGGCAGCCCGAGGAAGTGCCGGAGCAACCCCGGGCTCACCCCCGGACTGACCAGGAATTGAGCGCCCCGCGCCACCGCGTCATCGGCCTGGGCGGCGGTGATCACCGTGCCGGCCCCGACCAGGATCTCGGGCACCTCCTGCGCGATCCGCGACAGCGACTCGGCGGCGGTCGGGGTCCGCAGGGTCAGCTCGATGACCGGGATCCCCCCCGCCAGCAAAGCGCGGGCCACCGGGACCGCATGATCAGGATCGTCGATGGTGACCACCGGGATCACCCGGGAGACGTCGAGCAGGCTGCTGATCATGGGCGTTTCCTCGGTCGTGGCGGTGCAGGTGGCGGTGCAGGTGGCCGTGCCGCCGGTGGTGCAGGTGGTGGTGCAGCCGGTGGTGCCGTCATGGTGTCGCTGTCGCGGCCCTGAGGTGCGCACGGGTCTGCTCGAGGGTCGGCACCGGGCCGGTTCCGCCCCGCCCGCCGACGACCAGGCTGGCCGCGGCGGCGGCCAGGTGGGCAGCGGTCACGGGGTCGTCGCCCAGCACGAGTCGGGCCGTCAGGGTGCCGACGTAGGCGTCGCCCGCACCCGTTTGGTCGATCACCACCGGCGCCGGGACCGCCTCGATCCAGGTTGCACCGTCGGGACCGAGGAGCTGGACGCCGGTGGACCCGCAGGTCACCGCTACGTACTCGGCGCCCGCCGCGCGCAGCCGCCACGCCGCCTCGAGAGCCGTGTCCACCTGGAGCAGCGCCGCCGTCTCGCCGGGGAAGGAGGGCGTGATCACGAACGCGTACGGTGCGACTTCGCTCAGGATCCTCGCCGCGGTCGCGGCGTCGGTCAGCCGGGGCCGGAAGTTCGGGTCGTAGACGAACCGGCGGGCGGTGCGGGCCGCGTGGACGACGGCGTCGCGGGCCGCTGAGGAGATGGCGCAGGTGATGCCACTGGCGACCACGGCACCCGCGGCGGCGAGCACCTCGTCGGCGAGATCCGTCCTGGCCAACCAGGAGCCCACGCTGCCCGTCCGGGCGTAGCTGAACTCCCGCTCCCCCGCCGGGTCGCTGTGCGAGAGATAGACGCCCTGGTGGCCGTGCCGGTAGCGGAGCAGGTCGATGGCGATGCCGAGCTCGGCGACCCGCTCGGTGATCGCGCGGCCGAGGTCGTCGTCGGTCAGCACCGCCGCGAGCCCGACCCTGGCCCCCGCTGCTGCGGCGGCGGCGGCGACGTTGAGGGCGTCGCCCGAGACCCCCAGCGTGGCGGGGATGCCGTGGGCCAGCGGCAGCTCGGTGGCCACCTCGACCAGCACCTCGCCCATCGTGATCACGTCGAAGGGTGCAGGTGAGCGGCTCACCAGTCGTGCACCGAGCCGTCGAGCCGCCGGTTGATCGGCAGGTACTTCGGGTCGTACGGGAAGCGAGCGGCCGCCTGCTCGTCGAAGATCACCCCGAGGCCGGGTTCGTCACCAGGATGCATGTACCCGTCACGGAAGTCGTAGCTGGTGCTGAAGACCTCGCCGACCGGGTCACGGCGACCCATGTACTCCTGGATGCCGAAGTTCGGGATGCTGAGGTCGACGTGCAGCGCCGCGGCGGTGGCGACCGGGGACAGGTCCCCCGGTCCGTGCGAGCCCGAGCGGACGCCGTAGAGGTCGGCGAGGGAGAAGATCCGTCGCAAATGGGTGATCCCGCCCGCGTGCGAGACCGACGTCCGGATGTAGTCGATCAACCGTTCGGTGATCAGCTGCTGGCAGTCCCAGATGCTGTTGAACACCTCGCCCACCGCGATCGGGGTGGTGGTGTGGCTCCTGATCAGTCGGAAGGCGGACTGGTCCTCAGCCGGGGTCGGGTCCTCGAGCCAGAACGGCCGGTACGGTTCCAGCGCGGCCCCGAGCCGGCCTGCCTCGATCGGGGAGAGCCGGTGGTGGACGTCGTGCAGCACATGCACCCCGTAGCCGAACTGCTCCCGCACGTGGGCGAGCATCCGCGGCGCGAAGTCGAGATAGGCGCCGGTCTCCCACACGTCTTCCTGGGGTACGTTGCCGCTGGCCGGCTCGTAGACCCGGCCGTCGGTCGGTGCGATGCCGTACGTCTTCTCCAGACCGGGGATCGCCGCCTGGACCCGGATCGCGAGGTAGCCGAGATCGAGATGGTGCTGGACGTCGGTGTCCAGCTCAGGAAGCGTCGACCCGCTGGCGTGTCCGTAGACCATGATCCCGTCCCGCGCCGCGCCGCCGAGGAGCTCATAGACCGGGAGGCCGGCGAGCTTGCCCTTGATGTCCCACAACGCCACGTCGACCGCGGCAATGGCGGTCATAGTCACGGGTCCGCGTCGCCAGTAGGCGCCCCGGTAGAAGTACTGCCAGGTGTCTTCGATCCGGCGGGCGTCGCGTCCGATCAACAACGGGCACAGGTGCTCGGTGAGGTAGGCGGCCACGGCAAGCTCACGGCCGTTGAGGGTCGCGTCGCCCACCCCGGTGACGCCGTCCTCGGTCTCTATCACCAGGGTCACGTAGTTGCGGCCGGGCGAGGAGACGACGACGCGGGCAGCGGTGATCTTCATCGGGGATCCTTCGGTGCGTCGGCGGTTCTGGGGATGGCCGTCATGATCAGGTCCCGATCCGGAGCATGACCTTGCTGCTCCCCGACGCGGGGTCACCGGCCACCCGCATCGCCGCATCGGCGTCGGCGAGGTCGAAGGTGTGGGTCATCAGCGGACCCACGTCGAGCCCGGCCGCCATCGCCGCCACGGCGTCGGTGATCTCGTCCACGAACCGGTAGGAGCCGACCCAGGTGATCTCCCGGGTGACCAGGGCCCCCAGAGCCGCGGGCGCGGCGTCCCCGGGAAGGTTGCCCACCTGCACGATCGTGCCGCCGCGGGCGGTCGCCGCCAGCACCGCACCCAGAGCCCGCGGTGAGCCGGACGCCTCGACGACGATCTCGACGTCACCGGGCAGGGCGTCGCGGGTCACGTTCACCACCCGGTCGGCCCCCATCGCCGACGCCACGGCGAGCGCGGCGTCGGCGACGTCGGCCACCGTGACGCTCCGAGCCCCCGCGTAGCGCGCGGCAGCAACGACCAGACACCCGATCGGCCCGGCACCGTTGACCAGGACGTCGACCCCGGCCACACCGCCCGTCACCGCACCGGCGCGTCGGACGGCGTGCATCGCCACCGCGAGCGGCTCGGCCAGGGCACCGTGCCGGGTGTCGACCGCCGCCGGTAGCGGCCGGATCTGCTCGACCCGGGCCACCTTGCGTTCGCTGAACCCACCGTCGGTGGGCGGCCGGAAGGCGGCCGAGCCGAAGTAGCGCACCTGCGGGTGGAGGTTGGTCCGACCCGCGATCCGGTCGGGTAGCGCGACGTCCCCGACCACCGTGGCCGGGTGCACGGTGACGGCTTGGCCGACGGTCAGGCCGCTCACCTGCGTACCGAGCTCGGCGATCCGGCCGGCCACCTCGTGGCCGAGGACCAGCGGGTCACCGAGCACCGCGGTACCGGAGGCGCCGTGGCGCCAGTAGGACAGGTCGGAGCCACAGATACCGCCCCACTCGACGGCGATCACCACCTCACCGGGGCCGGGCCTCGGATCCGGCCGCTCCTCGACCCGCAGGTCACCGGCCGCGTGGACGACGACCGCCTTCATGCGGCGTCCTCGAGCCGGGCCAGGCCATGACCACGCGTCTCGGGTCCGGCCACCGCCGCTGAGGGCCACCATTCACCGGTCACGGCGGTGAGCGTAGCGGCCGGCACGGGGCCGATGGCGGTGGCCAGGATGCCAACCGAGACGCCACGTCCGATCCGCCGCCGGGTGTCTCGGGTCCCCGACTCGGCCCATGATCAAACTCGCCCGCACGTTGATCGACACACCGTGGTTATCCGACGGGTTCAAATCAGCGATCTTGGAGTACAGTCCCGATCATGACGTCGCACACCTGCGAAGTCGCGGCAGCAAGCTCCGAGACGTGAGGCCCGGAGTGGTCGCCTCAGCAGGATCGGGAAGCCACCTGAGGTGGTACCCGGGTCGACGTCTGCATCGTCTACACCCCTCAGGCCGAGACGTCAGCGCATGACGTCGGCGCATCCTCCCTCGCCCGTCATTCCAGGAGGTCTGGTCCGTCATGTCCGTAGATCAACAAGAAGCTGGCGCCAGCGCTCCGGCCGCCGGTGACCTGGCCTTCCGAGGCGTCGGGATCAAGAAGTACTACCCCGGCGTCAAGGCCCTCGACGGCGTCGACCTCGAGGGGTACGCGGGTGAGGTGCTGGCCATTTGCGGTGCCAACGGGGCCGGCAAGTCGACCTTCGCCAAGTTGCTGGCCGGGGTGGACACCCCGACTGAGGGTGAGTTCACCGTGACCGGCTACGACCATCCGGTGCGTAACGCCGCCGAGGCCGAGCAGGCCGGGGTGCTGATGATGCATCAGGAGCCGCTGATCATCGACGACTTCACCGTGGGGGAGAACGTCTGGCTCTACAAGCTGCGCGAGGGCCGCGACATCCGGCCCTGGGCTCAAAAGACCGACACCAACGACCAGCGCACCCGCGAGGTGCTCCGTCACGTCGGCCTGGGACATCTGCGGACCAACCAGCTGGCTCGAGATCTGGGTCCCGGGCAGCGGCAGATGCTCTCGCTCAGCCGGGCCGCGGTCACCACGCACAAGATCATGATCTTGGACGAGACCACCGCCTCGACCAGCGAGGAGCACTTCAACGACATCCTCGCCCTGGTCAAGCGAGAGAAAGAGGCCGGGACGTGCATCATCTTCGTCTCGCACCGTCTCAACGAGGTCTTCGCCATGGCCGACCGGATCGCGGTGCTGCGCAACGGCACGCTGGTCGACGTCGTCACCGCGGCCGACTCGAGCCCCGACGAGATCACCACCTTGATGATCGGTCAGGCGCTCAAGGCTCTGGCCCGTCCGCAGGCGGTCGAGGTCAGCGACGCCGCGCCGGTGATCTCGGTCCGCGACCTCTACGGTGGGACGGCTGCGGGGGTCTCCTTCGACGTCAGGCCCGGCGAGATCGTCGGTCTCTACGGCCTGGTCGGCAGCGGGCGTTCCTCGGTCGCGCGATCGATCACCGGCCAGAAGAAGGCGGCCAGCGGCACGATCACCATGCACGGGGAAGAGGTTCAGCTCAACTCCCCCGGGGCGGCGTTGAACAAGCGCATCGCCTACCTCACCGAGGATCGGCGGCTCGAAGGATTCGTCAAGGATTTCGACAACGGGCAGAACATGAGCCTGGTCGTCCTCCCCCGGATGGCCCGGGCCGGCGTGGTCGACGCACCCCGGGAGAAGAAGCGGGTCCGCGAGCTGATCACGGAGTTCCAGGTCAAGGGCGGACCGAAGACCTACACCAGCACATTGAGCGGCGGCAACCAGCAGAAGGTCGTCGTGGCCAAGTGGATGGAGTCCGACCCCGAGTTCGTCGTCCTCGACGAGCCCACCAAGGGGATCGACGTCGGGGCCCGATCCAACATCTATGAGATCATCCACGCCGTGGCCGCCCGCGGCAAAGGCGTCCTGGTGGTGTCCAGCGAAGCCGAGGAACTGCTCTCGCTCTGTCACCGCATCCTGGTGATGCGTAACGGCAAGATCGTCGAGGAGTTCGACCCCGATCATGCCGACACCGACGACCTCATCCGCACCGCCCTCAGCCACCAAGACTGATGACCCCGTTCAGCGCGCCGCAACGAAGGAGTATCCGTAGATGAGCACGTCCACCGTCACCGCCCCGCCCGACCAGCCAGCAGCCGAGCAGGACAACCGTTCCAGCGCCATCACCGGCTGGTTGAAGAGCCAGTACGCCCTCTACATCTTGGTCGCCCTGCTGCTGGTCGCCTCGATCACCAAAGGAGCAATCTTTTGGGGTGGCACCAACCTGACCAACCTGCTGCTGCAGATGTCGATCATCGGCGTCGTCACCCTCGCCGAGCTGATCGTGGTGCTGACCGGTGGCATCGACATCAGCGTGGGCTCGGCCCTCGGGCTGGCCGCCGTGATCGCCGCCGGTCTCTTCGGCGGTCCTTCGGTGTTCCTGGCCCTGATCGTGGCCGTCATCATCGGCGGCATCGTCGGGGTGGTGAACGGCTGGCTGGTCGCCTTCCGCGGGCTCGAGCCGTTCATCGTGACGCTCGGCATGCTGGCCCTGGCCCGCGGCCTGGTCTACGCCTACGGCAACGGCATCCCGATCAACCCCGGCGCGGCGGACCATTTCGCCAAGATCGGCCAGACGACCATCCTCGGCGTCCCCGTGCTGGCCCTGATCTGGATCGGGATGGTCTTGACCATCGGTTTCCTGCTCAACCGCACCGTCTGGGGTCGGCGGGTCTACGCCATCGGCAGCAACAAGGAGGCGGCCCGCAGCTCGGGCATCCCCGTCAAGACCACCCTGTGGTCGGTCTACATCCTGGCCGGGCTGCTGGTCGGCCTCGGTGGCTGGATGTTCCTGGCCCGCTTCGCCGCCGGCACCTCGACCGCCGGCAACCTGCTGGAGCTCGAAGCCATCGCGGCCGTAGTCATCGGCGGCGCCCGACTCGCCGGTGGGTACGGCAAGGTGTTCGGCACCGTGGTCGGCACGATCATCTTCGCGGTGATCGCCAACCTGCTGTCGCTGCTGAACGTCTCGACCTTCCTCCAGGACGCCTTCCGCGGTGCCCTGATCCTGGTCGCGGTGGCCCTGGCCACGGTGCAGTTCACCGGCCGGCGCAAGGCCTCGACCACGACCGCCACGAAGTGAGCCGGATCCGCACGAAGGAAAGAGGACGCCGATGAGAGCCAAGATCCTGCGCCGGATCACCGCGGTCGCCGCCGCCGGCCTCGCCCTGACCACGATGGCCGCCTGCGGCAACATCTACCCCTCGAGCACCCCGGCCACCGGTCCGGCCGGGGGGGTGCAACCTACCGTCTCCGACGTCGTGGTGGGTTTCGCCCAACAGCAGCTGCAGGCGCCGTACTTCGCTGCCATGCAGGTGGAGGCGCAGCGGATCGCCGACGAGAAGGGCTTCAAGCTGCTCTTCCAGGCGGCCAACAAGGACCCGGCCATCCAGCTCAATCAGATGCAGGCGATGATGGCCCAGGGCGCCAACGTGCTGGTGGTCAACGCCACCAGCGTCAAGGGCCAAAAGCAGATGATGACCCAGGTCGCCTCCAAGATTCCGGTGATCTACATCGACACCAGCGTCCCGGGTACGGGCACCACCAGCGTCCAGTCCGACAACCTGACCATCGGCCGGGAGTCGGGCAAGATCACCGCCCAGCGGTTCAAGGACATGGGAAAGTCCAAGATCAAGATGCTCATCCTGACGGGGCCGGCCACCGACGAGTTCGTCGGTCCGGCCCGGCGGCAGGGTTTCCTGGACGGGCTCAAGGAAGGCGGGATGCCCTACGAGATCCTCCAGGAGCAGCCCGGGAACTACGCCCAGGACGTGGGTCAGGTCGCCGCCGAGAACATGCTGGCCGGGCACCCGGACGCGGATCTGGTGATGGGGCTGAACGACTCGATGACCCTGGGCGCCTACAATGTGGTTACCGCCAAGGACCAGTACAAGAACGTCTACGTCGCCGCGGCCGCCGACGGGCAGAAGGAGGCGCTGGCGTTGATCAAGCAGGGTGGGTGCGATGGCAGGTATCTCTCCACCGGCCTGAACTCCCCGTCCCTGGCCGCGCAGGAAGCGCTGCAGATCGCCGTGGACATCGCCACCGGGAAGAAGAAGCCGTCGGACTACCCGCCGCAGTCCTTCACCAAGGCGGTCGGCATCGGCTGCAAGAACATCGATGAGTACTACGACCCGAAAAGCGTCTTCTGATGAACCGGGGCCGCACCTGACCAGCCGCTGCTGATCATCGTGGTGACGCCGCGGCTCGACGGTCCGTTCTCCGTCGGGTCGCGGCGTTGCCGTGTCCGCAGGGTTCAGGAATCGTGGTGGTCGAACCAGGGTTCGAGTCGGCGGTATGCGTCCATGAACTGCTCATAGGCCGTGCCGTACTGGGCGTGTCGCCCCGGATCAGCGGGGTAGGACGACAG
>JBPCRP010000167.1:0-4675 GCA_050996715.1 Propionibacteriaceae bacterium | reverse complement strand
GCGTCTGGTCTTGGGCTGACCTTATGGCCGCCCCGGAACTTGCGGTACGTCGAGAGGGAGGGGTGCCACGGCCACAGCCACTGCAGTAAAGGCCCCCGGGGCGACCCAGGGGGACGGGCACAAGCGGAAGAAGAACGCCCTCAGCGACGGGCAGGGGCGGTTGGCGTGGATGCTACTTGCGCCGACGCTGCTCGTGATCCTCGTCGTGGCGGGGATTCCCGTGCTGATGTCGATCCGCGAGTCGTTCTTCCGGGCCAACAGCGGCGTCGATCCGAACACCGGAATGGTGGCACAGGGTGATCGCTTCGTCGGGCTGCAGAACTTCACCGACATCTTCAGCGGGAACGATCAGGTCATCGGTTCCTACGGAACGATGGGACGGTTCGGCAACGCGTTCCTCAACGTGACCTTCATCACCATCGTCTGCGTCATTTTGGAAACGGTGCTTGGCGTGATCATGGCGCTGATCATGGCCAAGGCCTTCCGGGGCCGGGGGATCGTCCGGGCCGGGATCCTGGTGCCGTGGGCAATCCCGACGATCGTCTCGGCCCTGATGTGGAAACTCATCTTCGACGAGGCCGGGGTGATGAACCGGATCCTCGGCAAGCAAATCCTCTGGCTCGCCGACACGGGCGCGTCTTTCTGGGCGGTCGTCATCGCCGACGTCTGGAAGACGGCCCCGTTCATCGCCCTGTTGACTCTCGCGGGTCTGCAGACCATCCCGGCCGAGGTCTACGAAGCGGCCAAGGTCGATGGGGCCACGGTCTGGCAGCAGTTCGTCAGGATCACCCTGCCGATGGTCAGGCCGACGCTGGTCGTCGCGGTGCTCTTTCGCACCCTCGACACGATGCGGATGTTCGACCTGCCCTACGGCTTGGTCGGCCTGGGGAAGTATCGGGTAGAGACACCATCGATCTTCTCCTACCAGGAGGCCACCCAGGGTCGATACGGGCCGGCGGCGGCTTACGCCATCGTGCTGTTTATCTACGTCCTGCTCGTTGCCTTCATCTTCGTCAAGGCACTTGGGGCGGACCTCATCGGCGACAGCGGGGTGCCGAAGAAGAAGAAGAAGAAGGGCGACAAGGGCGCCGACATCGCCGCCGGCGGGATGAGCGGCATCGCCGTGGGAGGGGCACACTGATGACCACGACAACTGACCCGCCGGTTCGGGCGCGACTCAGCCCTGAAGAGATCTCGCAACTCAGCAAGCCGAAGGAGAGTCCCAAGGCAAGAGTCGGGAAAGTCGCCTCCTACGTCGGGATGGCGCTCATCGTCATCTACTGCATCATCCCGTTCTACTGGATGGTCGTTTCTGCGCTCCGACTGCCCACCGAGGGCCGGAGCACCGAATTCCTCCCGAACCCGGTGTCGTTCAAGAACTTCTCAGGTGTGTTCGCCGGAGGGAACAACTTCGGTCGGTCGTTGATCAACTCGATCATCGTCTCCGGCACCACGACCGTCCTCACCCTGCTGTTCGGCATCGTCGCGGCGTACGCGCTGGCGCGGTTGAAGTTCCGCGGGAAGGGTGTGGTGTTGTGGGTGATCATGGCCTGCTCGATGTTCCCGCTGATCATTCTGCTGCCGCCGCTGCTGAAGATGTTTTCTAGCACGGCGCCATTCGAGTGGTTCCCGAACTGGATCAACACCTACCAGGCCGTCATCCTCCCGAACCTGTCGTTCGGGTTGCCGCTCGCCGTGTGGAACCTGACCGCCTTCTTCAAGCAGCTCCCGATGGAGTTGGAGCAGGCGGCCATGGTCGACGGTTGCACCCCTGGCGTGGCGTTCCGGAAGGTCATCCTCCCGCTCGCCGCCCCGGGTGTGATGACCACAGCAATCATCGTGTTCATCGGCGCGTGGAACGAGTTCCTCGTGGCGTTGACGTTCCTGCAGGACCCGTCCAAGCAGACCGCCACGGTGGCGATCAGCAAGTTCACCGGGGTGACCGGCTTCGACACCCCGTACGGCTCGATCATGGCCGCTGGGGTGATCGTCACGGTGCCGCTCCTGGTCGCGGTACTGATCTTCCAGCGTCGGATCGTGGCGGGTCTGACGGCCGGAGGAGTGAAGTAGGCGTTAGTTAGCTTGCGGAGGAGGGTCTGGTGCTTCGGCACCGGGCCCTCTTCTGCGTCTGAGTTGTTTGACCGGCGCTGGGGCGGCGGACCGAGTCCTGCCCGCTCGCTCGCTGGCGCTCACTCGACCACGCCCACCACACCCTGACTCGGTCCGTCGCCCCAGCGCCTCCACCCAACTGGTGGCAAGGGCCCGGTGCCGACGCGCCAAGCACTCCTCCGCGCGACCGTGATGGCCGTCGTGCCGGGGTGGTGCTGCGCGCGACGCGGCTTACTGAACTACGGGGTGGTCGGCAGGGGTCTGGTCCGGGGTGGGGTCGTTGCGGTGGAGGCGCCAGTCGTTGAGCTTACGGAGCTGTTGGATGCCGAGGCCGAGGCAGATCGAGAACGCGATCGCGACCGCCATGGCCCAGATCGGATGGGTGGCTACGCGGCCGCCGATGGTGCCGATGGATGTGTAGACCGCGGCCCACAAGGCGCAGGCGAGCAGGTCGTAGAGCACGAAGCGGCGGGGCGAGTAGCGAGCCAGGGCCAACGCGATGAGGACTGGGGTACGGCCGCCGGGGATGAGGCGGCCCGTGACGATCGCGTGGAACGCGTTCTCGGTCACGGCGGCCTGGGCCTTCTTGACCGTCGTGCCGAACCTTCGCCGCGCGATCCAGGGTCGGAGCTTCCGCGCCCCGAGGCGGAACTCACCGAGCATGATCAGGTCACCGAGCACCGAGCAGACGAAGGTGATGACGAAGATCGCGACAGCGCTGACCTTGGAGTGGGTCGCGTAGGCCGAGGCGCCGCTGACCATCTCGCCGGTCGGCACAAAGGGGATGGCCGACCCGACCATGACGGACCCGGCAAGGATGAGATACGTACGCACACCGCTCAACAGACCCACGGGTGAACGCTACGTGACCGCGAAAGGGTTCGGCGTCGGCTGTACGGTGGCGTCGTCACCCACGGGAGCGGAGAGCGATGAGCAGCGACGGAGCCGACCGAGCAACGGCCTACGGGCTTGACGGCAAGGTCGCCTTGGTCACCGGTGGGGTGTCCGGGATCGGGGCTGCGATCGTGACGGCCTACCTCGCCCAGGGAGCCCAGGTCGCGGTCGTCGACGTGGCGGTGGGCGCTGCATTCCCCTGTGACGTCACCGATGAGGTCTCGATCGCCGACTGCGTCCGCGGGGTTCACGAAGAGTACGGCCGCATCGACATCCTGGTGAACTGCGCCGGCGTGGCCCTCCTCGATCCGGCCGAGACGCTGTCGAGCAAGGCGTGGGACACCACGATGGCGGTGAACCTGCGCGGTGCCTTCCTGATGAGCCAGGCGGTCGGCCGGTTGATGATCGAGGCGGGTGCTGGACGGATCATCAACCTTGCCTCGCAGGCCGCGACCGTCGCTATCGCCGACCACGCGGCGTACTGCGCCTCGAAGTTCGGTCTCGTCGGGTTGACCAAGGTGCTCGCGCTCGAGTGGGGGCCGCACGGGATCACCGCCAACACGATCAGTCCGACCGTGGTGCTCACCGCCCTCGGCCGGACGGCCTGGTCAGGAGCGAAGGGCGAGGCGATGCAGGCGAAGATCCCGACGGGCCGGTTCGCCGAACCCGCGGAGGTCGCCGCGGCCGCGGTGTTCTTGGCCTCGGACGCGGCTGCCATGATTAATGGAGCCGACCTGCTCGTCGACGGTGGCTACACGATCCAGTGAGATCCTCCCGCCCGACGAGGCGGACGACCTCAACTCACCGCACTCCAGAGGAAGGGAAAGTCGCCATGCGCGTTGTCGTCACCGGAGGTACGGGCAAAGCCGGTCAGTGGGTCGTCCGCGAGCTGGCGGAGGCGGGCCACGAGGTCGTGAACTTCGACGTCGCAACCCGACCGGATCTGGAGCTCCCCGGGGAGCACTGCCGGGTCGACCTCACCGACGCCGGCAAGGTGTACGACGCGCTCTTCCAGTACCGCCCCGCCGGGGTCTGCCACCTGGCGGCGAACCCGTCCCCGAGCGGTCAGGCGCAGATCGACGTCTTCGACAACAACGTGCTGAGCGCCCATAACCTGATGCAGGCGGCCGGGGATCTCGGGGTCACCCGGTTCGTCTACGCGTCGAGCGAGATGGCGACCGGTCTGCTGACCGAGGGCACGGTGCCGGCCCAGATTCCGTTCGACGAGACCGAGCGTCACCCGTCGCCGAACGCGTACGCCCTGAGCAAGTTCATCAGCGAGGTGATCGCGGACTCGATGGCGGTCCGCTACCCGCAGACAGCCTGGGTGGGGCTGCGGATCAACAACGTCATCCCGCCCGACACCTACGACCGGTTCGAGGTCGAGTGGGAGGACCCCAGCGTCAGCATGGGTAACTTCTGGAGCTACATCGACGCCCGCGACGTAGGTACGGCCTACCGCGCGGCGTTGGAGGGGACCAGCGGTGGTCACGAGGTGTGTCTGATTGCGGCGGCTGACACCCGGGCCCAGCGCGGGCTCCGCGAGCTGATGGCCCAGTACTACGACGGCTACGACCGGTTCGCCGCCGACTACGACGAGCCCGCGTCGGCCTTCGACTGCGCCAAGATGCGCACCCTGTTCGGCTGGACCCCGACCTACAGTTGGCGGGAC
>JBPCRP010000123.1:0-46364 GCA_050996715.1 Propionibacteriaceae bacterium | reverse complement strand
GCTGGCTGTGATCATCGGCCAGGGCGGCGGCACGGCCGAGGCCGGCCTGGACAGAGCTGACGTACGGCGAGAGATCCATGACGCCACTATGACACCGTCATGACGTCAATACAAGGGATAATGACGTCATATTGGCGTCAACCGGTAGGACGGGACTCGGTGCGGTCAGTGGCCGACGCCGAGGTTCCCCGAGAGCTTCCCGTGCCATGCCTGGCTCGCGGGGTTGAGGCCAACGATCTCGACCGCGATGCCCCGCCGCGCGTACCGCTGCTCGACGGCGTCGAGAGTCGCGACCGTCGAGGCGTCGTAGATCTGCGCCTCGCTCAGGTCGATGACCACCCGGTCGGTGTCGTGGGCGTACTCGAACTGGTGGATCAGGTCGTTGCTGGAGGCGAAGAACAGGACCCCGCGCACCCGGTACGTCGGCGTCCCCGACTCGCCGTCCACCTCGCGGATCACCTCGGTGAAGTGGGCGGCCCGGCGGGCGAACGAGACCATCGCCACCACGACCCCCAGCACCACCCCGATCGCCAAATTGCCGGTCGCCACGGTGGCCACCACCGTGACGAGCATGATCAGCGTCGCGCTCAACGGCATCCGGCGCAGGGTACGGGGGTGGATGCTGTGCCAGTCGAACGTGCTGACCGACACCATGATCATCACCGCCACCAGGGCGGCCATCGGGATCAGGCCGACGACGTCACCGAGCACCACGACCAGGATCAGCACGAAGACCCCGGCCAAGAAAGTCGAGATCCGGGTCCGGGCACCGGAGATTCGGACGTTGATCATCGTCTGGCCGATCATGGCGCAACCGCCCATGCCGCCGAAGGCCCCGGTCACCAGGTTGGCCACGCCCTGGCCGAAACCCTCGCGGGTCTTGTTGGACGGGCTGTCGGTGATGTCGTCGACCAGCTTGGCGGTCATCAGGCTCTCGAGCAGGCCGACCAGGGCCACGCCGAGGGCGTAGGGGGCGACGATCCGTAGCGTCTGCCACTCCAGCGGCACGTGCGGGATGAAGAGCGACGGCAGGCTGCGCGGCAACTCCCCCTCGTCGCCGACCGTGGGCACCCGCCAGCCGAACGCCAGCACGAGGCCGGTGATCACGACGATGCCGAGCAGCGGGGCCGGTAAGGCGGTGGACAGCCGCGGCAGCACCACCATGATCAGCAGACCCAGAGCCACCAGGGGGTACACGAGCCACGGCACGCCCACCAGCTGCGGCACCTGGCTGACGAAGATCAAGATGGCCAGCGCGTTGACGAAGCCCACCATGACGCTGCGGGGCACGAAGCGCATCAGCTTGGGCGCCCCGAGCAGGCTGAACACGATCTGCAGCACCCCGGCCAGCAGCACCGTGACGACGAGGTAGTCGACCCCGTACTGCCTCGTCAACGGCGCTACCACCAGCGCCACCGCGCCGGTGGCGGCCGAGATCATCGCCGGTCGGCCGCCCACGATGGAGATCGTGACGGCCATGGTGAAGGAGGCGAAAAGACCCACTCGGGGGTCGACGCCGGCGATGATCGAGAACGAGATCGCCTCGGGGATCAGAGCCAGGGCCACGACCAACCCGGCCAGCACCTCGATCCGCAGCCGACGGGGCGAACGCAGAGCGCTGCGGACGGTGGGGGTCGGTTCGGGCGGTGCGGTGAGCGTCACGTAAACCCAACCTACCGCCGGGAACGGCTGCGACCCGCATCCGTGAGCCGAGCCGGTACGCGGGCCGGCTAGCCCCGACGGACCGACTCCAGCAGCAGCTGGGCGACGTCGAGGACCTCGACCGATTCCTCAGCCGTGCCCGCGGCCTGCTGAGCGGTCAGCCCGTCGCTCAACATGATCCGGCAGAACGGGCAGCCGGTGGCGATCGCGCCGGACCCGGCACCCTCTGAGCCTTGGCCGATGATGGTCAGCGCCTCGGTCGTCCGGTTCTCGTTGATCCGGGTGCCGAGTTTCTCTTCCATCCACATCCGGGCGCCGCCGGCGCCGCAGCAGAAGGAGCGTTCGCGGTTCCGGGGCATTTCGGTGAAGGTCGTCCCCGACCCCGGACCCGACAGGGAACCCAGCAGCTCCCGTGGCGCGTCGTAGATCTCGTTGTGCCGACCCAGGTAGCACGGGTCGTGGTAGGTGATGGTCCGGCCCGCGACCGATCCGGCCGGCGGGGCGACCGGAGTCAGCCGACCGTCTCGGACGAGCCGGTTCAGCAGCTGCGTGTGGTGCACGACCTCGAGCTCGACGCCGACCTGCGGGTATTCGTTCTTCAGCGTGTTCAGGCAGTGGGCGCAGGTGACGACGACCTTGCTCGCCTTCGCCTCGGTCAGGGTCATGGCGTTCTCCAGGGCGAGTTGTTGGAAGACGAACTCGTTGCCGGCCCGCCGGGCGGGGTCACCCGTACAGGTCTCGCCCGTGCCCAGCACCGCGAACGTGACGCCGGCGGTGTGCAGCAGCTCGGCCACCGCCTGAGTCGTCTTCTTGGCCCGGTCCTCGAAGGCACCGGCGCAGCCGACCCAGAACAGGTACTCCACGCTGGTCAGGTCCTCGACGTCGGTACCGACGACCGGCACCGGGAAGGGCAGGTCCTTGGCCCAGTCCAGCCGACCGCGCGGCGCCAGGTTCCACGGGTTGCCCTTGCTCTCCAGACCCTTGAAGAGCCCGGTGAGCTCCTGGGGGAACTCCGACTCCATCATCACCTGGTAACGGCGCAGATCCATGATGTGGTCGACGTGCTCGATGTCGACCGGGCACTGCTGCACGCAGGCACCGCAGCTGGTGCACGACCAGAGCACGTCGGGGTCGACGATGCCGGCCAGCCCGTTCTCGACCTGGATCGGACCGACCAGTGGCCGGGCGGCCTCGTCCTGCAGGGCCTGGGGGAGGGACCCGCGAGCGGCCTCGGCGGCCTGCAGATAGGGGGCCTTGGCGTACGCATGGTCCCGCAGGCCGGTGATCAACAGCTTGGGTGACAGCGGCTTGTCGGTGGTCCAGGCCGGGCACTGGCTCTGGCAGCGGCCGCACTCGGTGCAGCTGGTGAAGTCGAGCAGCCCCTTCCAGGTGAAGTCCTCGACCTGGCCGACGCCGAGCGTCGTGTCCTCGTCGAGGTCCTCGAGATCGGCGAAGTCGACCGGCTCGCCCCCGACCACGATGGGCGGGATCGCTCCCAGGGCGGGTTTCCCGGACGACTCCCGCTTGAACCACACGTTCGGCCACACGGTGAAGCGGTGCCAGGCCACGCCCATCGTGGGGTTGAGTCCCAGCACCACGAACCAGGCCATCGAGATCACGATCTTGAGCGCCGCGACGATGACGATGCCGGTCTCCAGCGAGCGCGGGGAGATCCCGGCCGGCAGCAGGAATGAGGTGAGCGGGAAGTGCACCGCCGAGCCACCACCCCCCAGATCACCGTGGATCAGCCGGAACTCCATCGCCCGCAGGGTGAGGACGCAGAGCACGATCCCGAGGATCGTCAGCTCGACGTAGACCGCCTGCCAGGTGGAGGAACCGAAGAACCGGGAGGTCCGCCCCCCGCCGGACACCAGCCGGGACCGGATCCGGACGCCCATCAAGAAGACGATGCCGACCAGACCGAGCCACGCGATGATCTCCGAGGCCCACTCGTAGACCACCCAGTGGCCGATCACGGGCAGGGCGAACCTCGGGTCGAAGAGCTGGCCGTAGGCCGTGATCAGGGTGAAGAAGAGGGCGCCGAAGGCGATGAAGACGACGAAGTGTGCGGCCCCGATCACGTTCCACTGCAACAGGCGGGTGTGGCCGAGGGTCTCGGCCAGGAGGTGCTTCCAGCGGTCGGCCGGGTGGTCGCGACGGCCCAGTGTCGGTCGGCCGAGCTTGACCACCCCGACGATGGAGCCGGCGGCCCGGGCGAAGAGGGCAACCCCCACCACCGAGACGGCCAGCGCGATCACGATGGCGACGATCGTCACGCGTACCTCCAGGTCGATCGATGTTACTGAAGAGTAACTTGTCCGTCGCGCCCGGCGCGCCGATCGGCACCGCGGTTTCGTCGGCGCCGCCCGTTAGGGTCGGATCGCCCCGGTCCGTGGCGTGCTGAGCGCGAGCCGTCCAGCCGGAGCTCTCCCCCAGACAGCGTGCACGACAGCATCGAGGTTCGCGTGATCGAGTTCGAGTCAGTCAGCAAGGTCTACCGCGACGGGACGCTCGCCGTCGAGGGTCTGAGTCTGTCGATCCCGTCGGACCAGATCACCGTCGTCGTCGGGCCCTCGGGCTGCGGCAAGACGACCACGCTGCAGATGATCAACCGGATGCTGGAGCCCACCGAGGGCCGCATCACCTGGGACGGCACGCCGTTACGCTCCCGGCGCAAGACCGCGCTGCGTCGACAGATGGGGTACGTCATCCACAGCGGTGGCCTTTTCCCGCACCGCACCGTGCTCGACAACATCGGAACGGTGCCCGCCCTGATCGGCTGGGACCGGGCCAAGATCCGCCGGCGGTCGCTGGAGCTGCTTGACGACGTCGGCCTCGACCGCCGGGTGGCCGATCGCTATCCCGCGCAGCTGTCGGGTGGTCAGCAGCAACGGGTGGGGGTGGCCCGGGCCCTGGCCGCCGACCCGTTGGTGATGTTGATGGACGAGCCGTTCGCCGCGGTCGACCCGGTGATTCGCAGCGACCTGCACGAGCTCTTCCTCTCGCTGCAGCGCGAGCTCTCCAAGACCATCGTGCTGATCACTCACGACATCGACGAGGCGATCAAGCTCGGCGACCAGGTCGCGATCCTGCGGGTCGGCGGCACGCTCGCCCAGATCGGGACGCCGCAGCAGCTGCTCGACGAGCCGGCCGACGAGTTCGTCGAAGCCTTCGTCGGTCGCGACCGCGGCTACCGCGCGCTGTCCTTCCAGCCCGCGGGTGGGCTGTCCTTGGGTCGGGTGGCGGCGGTCCGCGATCCGACCAGCGTGTCCGGTGCCGGGCCCACGCTGGTGATCGACGGCGACGCCAAGCCGTTGGGCTGGGTCGACCGCGAGCGTCCCGGCAAGATCCTGGGCCTCGGCTCGGTCTTCGACCCTGAGACCGACACTCTCCGCGCAGCACTCGACTCGGCGCTCACCTCGCCGGTGGGCCTGGCCGTGGCGGTCCACCACGACACCGGTCGCTACGCCGGGGTGGTGGGGGCAGCCGACATCTTGTCCCAGGTCACCGAGTCCCGAGCCGCGGTGGCCGACTCGATCTCGGGCCGGTCCGAGACGGTGACCGTCCTCCCCGCAGCGTCTGAAACCGAGCCGGCTGAGCCCTGGGTGCTCGAGAGCTTCTTCGCCAAGGACACCAGAACCCCGGCCGCGGAGGTCGACACCCCCACCGAGATCCGTCGGATCCCGGTCGATGAACCGGCGGAGCGGTGGGCCTGATGCTGGACTGGAACTGGCTGCACCGCAACCTCGCTGACATCGCCCGGCTGGCTGGGGTGCACGTCGCCCTGTCGGTAATCCCCGTCGCGGTGGCGCTGATCATCTCGTTGCCCGTGGGTTACCTGGTGTCCCGCACCAAGCTGGCCGCGAACGGGCTGCTCATCGCCCTCGGGCTGCTCTACTCGATCCCGTCGCTGGCCCTCTTCGTGGCGATGCCCGCCTTCCTGGGCACCAAGACCCTCGACCCCCAGAACATCGTGGTCGCGCTGAGCATCTACGCCTTTGCGCTGCTGGTGCGCAGCGTGGTCGACGGGCTGCGCGCGGTCCCCGAGCCGGTCAGGCAGTCGGCGTCGGCGGTCGGCTACGGCGGGTGGCGTCGATTGGTGAAGGTCGAGCTCCCGCTGGCGATGCCGGTGATCTTCGCCGGTTTGCGGGTCGCCACGGTCAGCAACATCGCCCTGGTCAGCATCTCGGTGATCGTCGGTCAGCCCAGCCTGGGCACCCTCTTCGAGCAGGGGTTCCAGCAGGCGTTTTACACCCCGATCATCGTCGGGTTGGTGCTTTCGGTGGTGCTGGCCCTGTTGATCGACGCCCTCATTCTCGCCATCCAGCGCGGGGCCCTCCCCTGGCGCCGGACGGTCCGGGCATGACGCTTTTCGGCTACCTGCTCGACGGTGCCAACTGGGCCGGCACCGACGGCATCCCCTGGCGGATCGGTCAGCACCTGCTCGTCACCGCGATCTCGGTGGCGGTCGCTGCTCTCATCGCCATCCCGCTCGGCGTCCTGGTCGGTCACACCGGCCGCGGCGGGTTCCTGGTCATCGGCACGAGCAACGCGGCCCGCGCCATCCCCACCCTGGGTGCGATCGTGCTGATCGTCCTGCTGGCCGGCACCGACGTCCGCGCGGTGGTCGTGGTGCTGGTGGTCCTGGCCGTCCCGCCGATCCTGACCGCCACGTCGGCAGGGATCTCCGGCGCCGACCGGGAGGCGGTGCTGGCGGCGCGCGGTCTGGGCATGACCGGTGCCCAGGTCGCGCGCACGGTCGAGTGGCCGTTGGCCCTGCCGTTGGTCATCTCGGGGCTGCGCAGCGCCACGCTGCAGGTGGTGGCGACGGCCACCGTGGCCGCCTACGTCACCTTCGGCGGCCTCGGTCGGTTGATCCTCGACGGCTTCGCGGTCCGCGACTACCCGCAGGTGTTCGCGGGGGCGCTGCTGGTGGCCGTCCTCGCAATCGTCCTCGATCTGGTCCTCGGCGGCATCGGCTGGTTCCTCGGGCGGCGGCCGCCCTCACCGCATGCGGAGCCAACTTCGACCCGTTCGCCGACCAGTCGGGGGCCCCGGCCGGCGCTCACCTTGCCGTCGGCTCGGCCACCTTCACCGAGAACGTGATCCTCGCCAACCTGTACGCGCAGGCCCTCTGCTCTACCTCGAGGAGAACGCCACGGCCACCACCGCCGCCGAGGTCGAACAGGCCCTGCCGGACGCGCTAGGAGCGCAGCTGCAGATCCTGCAGCCGACCTGGCCGAGGCCGCGGCCAACGTGACCCTCGGCGGTGCCACCGAGCTCAAGGGGCGCGCCTACGGTCCGCCGGGGCTCAAGGAAATCTACGGCGCGACGATCAAGGGCTTCACGGCGTACAACTCGCCGGCGGTCAAGATCCGGGACCTCGAGGACGGCAAGATCCAGCTCGCCGCACATCGTCCCGCTGGTTCGGACCGACTTCGCGGCCCTCAACACGAAGGTCGAGAGCGATCGACGAAATCCTGACGACGTCGCCGCGGAGTGGTTGACGAGCAAGGGCCTCGCCTGACCAGGAACGCAGCATGTCCAGGAACACAACAAGTTGGATGGGTCGGTGGTCAACCGGGCGCTCCGAAGTTATGGTGAGGTCATTGTGACCCGGCGCTGGGCCGGATCACGAGCTGGAGGTCCCCCCGTGCCTCGTTCGCCGCGTACCCCCGCCCGCCTGCTGGTGCTGACTGTGTCCCTCGGGCTCGCGGCCACCGGCGTGATCACCCCGGTCGGCGTGCCCCTGGCCTCGGCCGTTCCCGTCCAGGCCGCACCCGCTGCCGCCACCTAGGCTGCGATCGCGGCACCTGCGGTGAAGGTCAGCGTCGTCGCGACAAGCCTCGCGATCCCGTGGGACGTGACCTGGGTCGGCTCGACCATGCTCGTCGACGAGCGGTCCGGCCGGCTGTGGAGCCAGCGGCCGGCCAAGGTCCGCGAGCGGGTCAAGATTACCTTCCCGCGCCTCTGGACGGGCTCCGAGGCCGGCCTGCTGGGCATGGTCGCCGACCCGAAGGCGGGGACGAACAAGCTCTTCTACATCTGCGTGGCTACCCGGACCGCGAGCGGAAAAGCTCACGACGTCAGAGTGCTTCGTTACCGGTTGTCCTCCCCGACGACGGCGACCGCTGTCGGCAAGCCAGTCGTCTCCGGCCTGCCGATCAGCACGGGTCGGCATTCGGGGTGTCGGCTGCGGTTCGGTGCCGACCACCGCCTGTACGTCTCGACCGGCGACGCCGCTCAAGGACGGAACCCGCAGAACAAGCAGTCCCTCGGCGGCAAGGTGCTCCGCGTCAACAGCAACGGCACCATCCCCACCAGCAACCCGTTCTACAAGCTCGGGGGCAAAGCGCGCTACGTGTGGACCTACGGCCATCGCAACGTCCAGGGCCTCACCCTGCGGACCGGCACCAAGCAGCTCTGGTCGGTCGAGCAGGGCACCTACCGCGACGACGAGCTGAACGTGGTCAAGCGCGGGCGCAACTACGGCTACAACCCCGTCCCGGGCTACAACGAGAAGGTTCCGATGACCGACACGAGGAAGTACCCGACGGCGGTCCGGGCCAAGTGGAGCTCAGGCCGGAGCACCATCGCGACCAGCGGTGTCACCACCCTCACCGGCAAGGCGTGGGGCCGCTGGGAAGGCGCCTTCGCCGTCGGGGTCCTCAAAGGACAGCAGATTCGGTTGCTGCGGGTCGTTCACGGCCGGGTCGTCCAGTCCACCAAGCTCACCGCGGTCGCGAAGGGCAGGATCCGTACGGTCCAGTCCGGACCGGGCGGAGCCCTCTACTTCACCACCTCGAACGGCAAGAACGACATCGTCGGCAAGGTCACGCCGCGCTCCTAGCTGGCCAGCGCGACGCGCCATCAGCTGACGCAGGGCCAGGAAGCGCACCAGGGTGGAGACGGCGTTCGCCAGCAGGAGGACCCCGAGCTCCGCGCCCTGGCTTGGAGCGGCAGACCCCACGTGCACCAGCCAGAGTGACCCGCTGGTCAGGGCGAGGCCGACCCCGAAGGCCAGGAGACCACCGACCTGGTGCTGCAGCGCGCCGGGCCAGCCCGTCACCCCGAAGGTCAGCCGCCGGTTGGCGGCGGTGTTGGCGACCGCGGTGAGCAGCAGGGCGACGAAGTTCGCCGTCTGCGGACCGGTGAGGTCGCGCATCGTGAGGTAGAGCGCAAAGTAGGCGAGCGTGCTGAGCACCCCGATGCCGCCGAAGCGGATGAGCTGGGCGAGCAGACCTCGGGGGACACCGGGGACCGTGGCCGGCACCGCAGACCCGCCGGCGATCTCGGCCCGGAGCCGGGCGACCGGTATCCGTCCGGTGACCAGCCCGCGACCCAGCCGGAGGATGCCGCGCAGGTCCTCGGTGGCGGTGGCGACGATGTCCACGGTGCTGCGGGGGTCGTCGACCCAGTCCACCGGCACCTCATGGATTCGCAACCCGGCGCGTTCGGCGAGCACCAGCAGCTCGGTGTCGAAGAACCAGTTGTTGTCTTCGATCAGCGGCAGCAGCTCGACGGCGCAGGGTCGGCGGATGGCCTTGAACCCGCACTGGGCGTCGGAGAACGACGCGCCAGCGTGCCGCGGAGCACCAGGTTGTAGCTGCGCGAGATGAACTCGCGCTTGGCTCCACGGGCCACCCGGCTCCCCCTCGACAGCCGGGTGCCGATGGCCAGGTCGGAGTGCCCCGAGATGAGCGGGGCCACCAGCGGCAGCAGGACGCGCAGGTCGGTGGAGAGGTCGACGTCCAGGTAGGCCAGGACGGGGCTGGCCGAGTACGACCAGGCGTACCGCAGGGCCCGACCGCGTCCTTTCGCCTCCAACCGGACGGCGCGGACCCGGGGGATCTCGGCGGTCAGTCGGACGGCGATCTCCCAGCCGGCGTCGCTACTTGCGTTGTCGGCGATGGTGATCGCGTAGCGGTAGGGGAACGAGTTTGCGAGGTAGGCGTCGAGCCGGCGGACCGAGGCCGAGAAACAGCTGCTCGGCGGCCACGCTGCCGAAAAAAGGGCTGGCGGAGCGCAGGCCTGTCGGCGTCCTTCGGGTTCGCGGTGAGACGCGGGCGCTCAGTTGGCGGCGGTGAGGTCATAGACGGTGGTGGTGCCGACGGTCGTCGCGGTGCAGTTGTCGGCGACCCAGCTGGCGATCGCGGCGGCCGAGGAGTTCCCGCCGCCCCTGCCGCCTCCGCCCTCGGCCGACCCGAGGTAGTAGTGGATCTTTCCGGCGGAGACGTCGGCCGTGAACTGGTCGAGGGTCGGGGCGTTGTCGCTTCCGGTGAAGCCACCGATGGCCATCACCGGGTGCTCGGTCGCGAGCTGGTAGGTCGCGGTCGTAGCGGACCCGGTCGTCGCCGCGACCCAGGTGTAGGAGTCGGCGTCGGCGTTCAGCAGCGTGACCAGGGCACTGTCGGCCGTGCCACCCCCACCCATCCCGCCGTCGGGTCGCGGCCCGTGGATACCGCCTATCGGGCCACCCCTGCTCCCCATGCCGGTGCCCTGCACCGGGCCGGCGGTCACGATCGACCCGCGGTGAGCCGTGGCGGCCGTGTTCAGGGCGTACGCGGCGGGGCCGGTCAGCCCACCGGCCACCGCCAGGGCGACCACGGCCGCAGCCAACGGTTTGGCCAGCCGGGAGGCGAAGAGGAAGCCCACGGTGGCCAGCGCACCGGCGATCGCGACCACCCATCGGAGGTCGGCATAGACCCCGGTCGCCTGCCCCAGCAGGGCCACGCTCCACGCCGTGGTCAGCGCCAGGGCCGCGGTGAGTGCTACCCGGGCCAGCCGCTGGTCGCGCCGACGCCAAAGCAGCGTGCCGGCGACCGCCACCGTGCCGGCGATCCCGGGGGCCAGCGCGACCGTGTAGTAGTCGTGGTAGGTCCCCGCCATGACGGAGAAGGTGAGTGCGGTGATCACCAGCGAGCCGAGCCAACCGATGACCGCGGCCCGGCCCAGGTCGGTCCGGGGGGCCTTGCGCAGGAGCACGAGGGCCGCCGCCCCCAGCAGCAGGGCCGCCGGGATGAGCCAGGAGATCATGCCTCCCGAGACGCCGGCGAACATCCGGGTCAGGCCGACCTCGCTGCCGAAGCTGGCGCCGGCCCCAGACCCACTTCCGCCGGTGCCGAAGCTCTGGCCGAAAATCCGGCCGAGACCGTTGTAGCCGAGGGTCAGGTTGAGGACCGAGTTGTCGGTGGAGCCGCCGACGTAGGGACGCCAGGACGCGGGGACGAGCTCCACGATCGCCACCCACCAGCCGGCGGCCACGATCACGGCGCCGAACGCGGCGAGCAGGTGCAGGATCCGCTTCTTGACCGTGGTCGGAGCCGCGAGCAGATACACCAGCGCGAAGACCGGAAGCACCAGGAAGCCCTGCAGCATCTTGGTCAGGAAGGCCAGGCCCACGAGGACACCCGCGACGACCATGGACTTGGCGCTGGCGTGCTCGGTGGCCCGCAGCACGAAGTAGGTCGCGAGGGTGAGCAGGAGGACGAGCATGGCGTCGGGATTGTCGAAGCGGAACATCAACGTGGCCACCGGGGTCAGCGCCACCACCACCCCGGCGAGCAGTCCCGCCCCGTGGCCGACGGTCCGCCGGACCGAGGCAAACATCACCCCGACCGTACCCACGCCGAGCAGAGCCTGAGGCACCAACAAGCTCCACGAGCCGAGCCCGAAGATGCGGATGGACAGCGCCATCAGCCACAGCGAGAAGGGGGGCTTGTCGACGGTGATGGCGTTGCCGGCGTCGAGCGAGCCGAAGAAGAAGGCCTCCCAGCTCTGCGAGCCCGCCTGGGCGGCGGCGGCGTAAAAGCTGTTCGCGAAGCCCGAGGCCGAGAGCCCCACGAGGTAGAGCACGGCCGTACCGACCAGCAGCAGCGCGAGGCTGCCGCGGCGGATCCAGGGCCGTTCGCCGGCTCTGGTGCACGGGCCGGCGACGTCGGCCCGGCCCGGAGTGGTGTCGGTGCCGGAATCGTCGCCGTGGCGCACTGGGGACGGTCGGTCATCGGCCCGCGTCGGCGCGGTGAAGGTTGCCATCCCGATACTCTCGACAACCCGACTGTGGCGACATCGCGGTCAGGCTGTGGGCGTCCTATGACGTCGCCGATCCAGACGATGACGGCCGTCCGGTCCCGTATCCCCCGCGGGGCCGAACGGCCGTCTCAACAGATTCGGACGCCAGGCAACTGGGGTTTGGTGCTATTTCCCGCGGAACGACCGGCGTGTGGCAACCGGTCACCTATGGCGGGGAGGGAGCGGGCGGGGGAAGGCCCGCTCCCTCTCCACGCAAGTCGGTCGATTCGCCCCCGACTTCCGCGACGAGGCTACCGCGGATTCGAAGGGTAGGTAGCGACCTGGTCCACCGACATGGGCAAGGCGATGCTGAACCGGGTGTGACCCGCTCTGCTCTCGACCCAGACCTCCCCGTGGTGGGCGTCGACGACTGCCGACACGATGGCCAGACCAAGTCCTGTGCTTCCCGATCCGTCGGCGCCCCCGGCGCGCGCCCGGCTGGTGTCGGCCCGGGTGAAGCGTTCGAAGACTCTCTCCTGGATGTCGGCGGGGACGCCGGGACCGTCGTCGGTGACCGAGATGACGGCGCGGTCACCGTCGGTCCGCAGGCCTGTCCGCACCGAGGTGCCCGGCGGGGTGTGCGTACGCGCGTTGGCCAGCAGGTTGGCCACCACCTGATGCACCCGGTGGGGGTCGGCCACGACCACGATCGGGTGGTCGGGGAGATCGAGCGACCAGCGGTGGTCGGGACCCGCGACCCGAGCGTCGCTGGTGGCGTTGATGATCGTTTCGGTGAGATCGGTCGGAGCGAGGTCGAGGTTCGGTCCCGAGTCGAGACGGGCCAGCAGCAGCATGTCCTCGACCAGGCGTGACATCCGATCGGCCTCGGACTCCACCCGCGACATGGCGAACGCCGCGTCCGGGGTGATCTCGGCGCGCGAGCGACGCGTCAGCTCGGCGTACCCGCGGATGGCGGCGAGCGGGTTGCGGAGCTCGTGGGACGCGTCAGCCACGAACTGACGCAGCTTACGTTCGCTCGCCTGGCGCGCCACCAGTGCGCCGTCGACGTTGGTGAGCATGTGGTTGAACGCCTGCCCGACCCGGCCGACCTCGTTCCGGGGGTCGGCGTCGCGCTCGTCCACCCGGATCGCCAGTGCCACCTCGCCGCGTCCGAGCTCGAGCTCGGAGACCTGGGTGGCCGTCGCGGCGAGCCGGTTGAGGGGGCGCAGGCTGTTGGCCACCAGCGCTCGGGCCACGAGAGCCGCACCACCCATCGCGAGCAGGGCGAGAATCCCCTCGAGCCCGACCAGCCCGGCGAGCACCCGTTCGATCTGGGTCATCGGCAGTCCGACCACGACCCGCCCACCGGTCACGTCGCGGGCCGCCAGCCGGTAGCGGCCGAGGTCGTTGAGATTCACGGTGGCCTCGTACTTCCCGGCGACGGCCTCCTGGACCTCGGTGATCACCGACGGGTCGAGGGTGCGGGGCGCCCCGTACTTCTCGCCCAACAGCAGGGCCTGGGCCCGGCCGTTCCCGGGGGCGGGGAGAGCGACGATCAGGGTGCCCGACTGCTGCCGGGGTCCGTCCCCGTTGCGCGGTCCGTCACCGATCACGCGGGTAGCTGCGCCGGAGACCTGGCCGTCGAGCTGGGTGAGCATCAGCTGGTAGACCGCCAGGGTGGTCAGCACCCCCAGGGCGACCGCGACGAGGGCGACCAGCGCGACCACCTGCAGGACGAGCCGCCGGCCCAGCGTGCCGCGTCCCATCGCCGACGGCTCCGGGTCGCGGGGAATCGGGCCCGCGGGGACGACCGGGTCGGCCGGGACCACCGGGCCGACGGTCGCGCCGTCGGGACCCGCGGCGGGCGTGGTGCCCGGCGGCGTCGAACTCGGCGGAAGGAAGCTCGGAGGTGGGGTGGACACGCGATCAGGAACTGGCGGGGCGCAGCACGTACCCCGCGCCGCGCATGGTGTGGATCATCGGGGACCGGTCGACGTCGACCTTCTTGCGGAGGTAGGAGATGTAGAGCTCAACCACGTTGGCCTGGCCGCCGAAGTCGTAGTTCCAGACCCGGTCGAGGATCTGGGCCTTGCTGAGCACGCGGCGCGGGTTGCGCATCAGGTAGCGCAGCAGCTCGAACTCAGTGGCCGTCAGCTGGATCTCGGTGCCGCCGCGGGTGACCTCGTGGCTGTCCTCGTCCAGTATGAGGTCCCCGACCACCAGGGTCGAGTCGCTGCGGGAGGCGGTGGCACCCGAGCGGCGTAGCAGAGCTCGCAGCCGGGCGATGACCTCTTCGAGGCTGAACGGCTTGGTGACGTAGTCGTCACCGCCGGCGGTGAGACCACCGATCCGGTCCTCCACCGCGTCCTTGGCGGTGAGAAAGATCACCGGCACGTTCGGGTCCTCCGTCCGGATCCGGCGCATCACCTCGAGCCCGTTGAAGTCGGGCAGCATCATGTCGAGCACGATCGCGTCGGGCCGGGTCTCGCGGGCCGCCTTGACCGCCTCGGTGCCCGACGCCGCCGTGGTGACCTGCCAGCCTTCGTACCGCATGGCCATGGACAGCAGCTCGGTCAGACTGCGCTCGTCGTCGACCGCCAGGACGCGCACGGGCGAGCCGTCGGCGCGGGTGAGTGAGCTGGCGTGGCCGGGGCGGAGATCTGCGGCAGACATGACGCCATGGTGGCAGCCGAGGACTCGGTGACCGCTGTCAAAAACCTGTGAACGGACTGTGACTGTGAATGTCTTGTGAGGTCACCGATCGATGACTGATGGGCTCAGTGAGCGCCGGCACCCGCACTCACCCGGTTGGTCGTCCCGGTCGGCCTGCTGGCCCCCGACCTCCCGGTCTCCAGCTCGGGGTCGGTCTCCTTGGACCGGCGGAACAGTCGGTCGAGCGCGGCCGGACCGGCGCCGAACACGACGAAGATGAGGGCCAGCAGGCCGAGCACGGCGTTGTACTCAAAACCTCCGACGTATTGGCCGGCGTCGTTGGTGAGGAAGATCCGGTTCCAGTTGGTCCAGGCGATGATCAGCGCCTGCTCGGCCACCACGAACGCCGCGACGAGCGGCGTGAGTAGGCCGACGACCAGCAGCAGGCCACCGACCAACTCCAACACGATCGACCCGTACGCGAACACGCGTGGCTGCGGAATCCCCGACCGCGTCAAGAAGTCGATCTGGCTCTGCGCACCGAAGGTCTGCCAGCGCCGGTAACCGTGGGCGATCAGCGTGGCCCCCAGACCGAGCCGCGCGATCAGCAGCACCAGCCCACGCACAAACGACAAGAACTTCGACATGGGAACTCCTGAGCTGGGCCTGCAACGGTGGCTCCTACGCTATCGACTGGGCCCCTTCCGCCTGGTGCACCACGCCGGTGGTACGTATCCAGGCCACCGGCGCGGGTTCTGGCGTGCGTTTCTCGACCAGTGGCGATGTCTGGACGTCGGGCGCGGGTTCTGGCGTGCGTTTCTCGACCAGTGGCGACATCCGTACGTGTGGCGCGCGGCCCAAGTGCTCGAGGAGACCAGACAACCCTGTGGATAACCCGTCCCGGGGGTCGCCAGGTGTCTCAGGCTGAACCATGCCGAGTTCACCCACGCCCTTCACCCGTCGCGAGGCGCTGGCCCGGGGGGTCACGGTTCGGCAACTCGCGGGTCCGGGTTTCCAACGCGTCTTTCACAACCTGTACCTGCCCGCCCAGGCGACAGCGGGGCGGTTCGAGCGGGCCAGTGGGGTCCTTCGGGTGGCGCCGTCGGGTTCCTACGCGAGTCATCACACCGCCATGGCGCTATGGGGAGGTTGGCCACCTGCGGATCCCAACACCCACATCAGCGTTCCGCGAGGGACCCGCAGTGTGCGGCGCGGGGTGAGTTCCCACCGTTCCCCATCGGCAAGCACCGCGGTTCGTCATCGCGGTCTGCTCGTCTCGCCACCGGAACAGGCCTCCAACGAGCTTGCCGCCATCGGTGTCGGCCTGGTCGACCTGGTCGTCGCCGGCGACTCGTTAATTCACTCGGGCCGGACGACTATCGACCGCCTGCTCGAGTCAGCCGACGGTTCACGTTGTGCCGGGGCCAGGACAGCACGCCGGGCCGCCCGACTGGTGCGGGAGGGGGTGGACTCAGCTCCTGAGTCGCGCTTGCGCATGCTCGTCGTGCTGGGCGGACTTCCCGAGCCGAAGGTCAATCACATCCTGCGGAGCGCCATCGGCGATTGGCGGTGCCGCTTCGACCTGTGCTACCCCGAGTTGCGTCTCATCATTGAGTACGACGGACGACACCATGCGGACGATCGGCGTCAGTGGAGCCTGGACATCCGGCGTCGCGAGGAACTCGAACGCGACGGTTGGCGGTTCATCGTGGTGAACGCTGACGCGCTCTTCAACCACCCGGAGGACACGCTGACCCGGATCTGGAACGCCCTCGACGATCGCGGTGCACCGGGGATGCCTGTGCGGCGGGCCGCAGCGTGGTCCCAGCACTTCGGGTCGCGCTGATCGGTTCGCCGCGCGGGTCCGGCTCGGGCGTGCAGCTGTCGCCGTTGGTCGAGAAACGTGCGCTGGGTCCGGTTCGGGCGTGCAGCTGTCGCCGCTGGTCGGAAAACGTTCGCTCGCATCCGGCCAAACCAGGCAGAACCCCGACCCGGGAGATTGAGTCTCCTGGGCTCAACTCGACTTGCGCGGCTGGCCAAGCGGAGGCATAGTTGAGTCCATCGCGCTCAGCACTGAAGTTGAGTGCGACCCGCTCAACCCGGAACATCTCGGGTCGGACGGGAGTTGTACCCGCTACAGCACCAACGAGATCCACCCAGATACAGACGTTTGCCAGACCCGCAGCAACTCACACGGAGGACAAGAACCCATGGCTCGAGCAGTCGGAATCGACCTCGGTACGACCAACTCGGTCGTCGCAGTACTCGAAGGTGGCGAACCCACCGTCATCCCCAACGCGGAGGGCTCCCGGACGACCCCCTCGGTCGTCGCCTTCGCCAAGGGTGGTGAGGTTCTGGTCGGCGAGGTCGCCAAGCGCCAGGCCGTCACCAACGTCGACCGCACCATCCGCTCGGTCAAGCGCCACATGGGCACCGACTGGAAGGTCAAGATCGACGACAAGGACTTCCGCCCCCAGCAGATCAGCGCGTTCGTGCTGCAGAAGCTGAAGCGTGACGCGGAGGCCTACCTGGGTGAGCAGGTGACCAACGCGGTCATCACCGTGCCCGCCTACTTCTCCGACGCCGAGCGTCAGGCCACCAAGGAGGCCGGCGAGATCGCGGGCCTCAAGGTCGACCGGATCATCAACGAGCCGACCGCAGCCGCGCTGGCCTACGGCATGGACAAGGCCGGCAGCGACCAGACGATCCTCGTCTTCGACCTCGGTGGTGGCACGTTCGACGTGTCACTGTTGGAGATCGGTGACGGTGTCTTCGAGGTCAAGGCCACCAAGGGCGACAACCGCCTCGGTGGCGACGACTGGGACTCCCGCATCGTCGACTGGCTGGTCAAGCAGTTCAAGAACAAGAACGGCACGGACCTGAGCCAGGACAAGATCGCCCGCCAGCGGCTGCAGGAAGCCTCCGAGAAGGCCAAGATCGAGTTGTCCTCGGCCAGCGAGACCTCGATCAACCTGCCCTACATCACCCTCGGCGAGTCCGGTCCGCTGCACCTCGAAGAGCGGCTCACCCGCAGCGAGTTCCAGCGGCTGACCCAAGATCTCCTCGACCGCACCCGCGCACCGTTCAACGCGGTGATCGAGGACGGCAAGATCAGCGTCGGCAAGATCGACCACGTGATCTTGGTCGGTGGCTCCACCCGGATGCCCGCCGTCGTCGAGCTCGTCAAGGAGCTGACCGGCGGCAAGGAGCCCAACAAGGGTGTCAACCCCGACGAGGTCGTCGCCCTCGGCGCCAGCCTTCAGGCTGGTGTCCTCAAGGGTGAGGTCAAGGACGTCCTGCTGCTCGACGTCACCCCGCTGTCGCTCGGCATCGAGACCAAGGGCGGCGTGATGACCAAGATCATCGAGCGCAACACGACCATCCCGACCCGGCGCTCCGAGGTCTTCACGACCGCGGACGACAACCAGCCTTCGGTGATGATCCAGGTCTACCAGGGTGAACGCGACTTCGCCCGTGACAACAAGTCGCTCGGCAACTTCGAGCTGACCGGCCTGCCGCCGGCTCCGCGTGGGGTGCCGCAGATCGAGGTCGCCTTCGACATCGACGCCAACGGCATCGTGCACGTGCACGCCAAGGGCCTGGCGACCAACAAGGAACAGTCCATGCAGATCACCGGCGGTTCGGCGCTCGGCAAGGACGACATCGCCAACATGGTCAAGGAAGCCGAGGCGCACGCCGAGGAGGACCGCAAGCGTCGCGAAAACGTCGAGACGCGCAACGAGGCGGATAATCTGGTCTTCCGGACCGAGAAACTGCTCAGCGAGAACGCCGACAAGATCACCGACGATGTCCGCAAGCCGGTCGAAGAGGCCATCGTCGAGACGAAGGCCGCCCTCGAGGGCGACGACGACGCGGCGGTGAAGGCGGCGGTGGAGAAGCTCAACACCACCAGCGCTGCGCTCGGCCAGGCGATGTACGCGGCCGCGGCCGCCGCCAACCAGTCCGAGGCCTCGACCGACGGTGCGAGCACCGATGGGGCGAGCCCGAACGGTTCGACGGACGGGTCGAGCTCGACCACCTCGGACGACGACGTCGTTGACGCCGAGATCGTGGACGAGGACGACACGGCCAAGGGTGAGGCCAAGTGACCGAGCGCACCACGTTCGACGGGGTACGTGACCCGCAGGGTCAGACCGAGGATCAGCAACCATCGGGTCCGACCGTCCGCGACAAGCGGCGGATCGACCCCGAGACCTACGAGGTCCGGGAGCCGCAGGCGACTGCGGCTCCCGCCCCCGGGGCACCCGACGGCGAGACTCCCGAGGTCGCGTCGGAGGGCCCCACGGAGTCCGCTGAGGTGACCGAGCTCAAGGCGTCACTGGCCGACCGCACGTCAGACCTGCAACGAATCCAGGCCGAGTACGTCAACTACAAGCGCCGGGTCGACCGGGACCGCGACGTCGCCCGGGCCGGCGGGGTGGAGAGCGTGCTGCGCGAACTGCTCACTGTGCTCGACAACGTGAAGTCCGCGCGGCAGCACGATGAGCTCAGCCCCGGTTTCAAGGCCGTGGCCGACGAGCTGGAGCGGGTGACGACCAAGCACGGTCTGACCTCCTTCGGCGAGGCGGGTGACGCGTTCGACCCGCACGTCCACGACGCCTTGATGCACACGCAGGCTCCGCAGGGTACGGAGCTCGAAGGTCCGACCTGCGTGCAGATTCTGCAGCCCGGCTACCAGATCGGCGACCGGGTCATCCGTCCGGCGCGCGTCGCCGTGGCCGACCCCGCCTGATCCGCGTCGGATCAGCTACGACCCCACGACGACCGGAAGGAGGCGCCGATGAGCACCAAGGACTGGCTCGAGAAGGACTACTACAAGGTGCTCGGCGTCGCCAAGGACGCCAAGCCCGAGGACCTCAAAAAGGCCTATCGCAAGTTGGCCCGGAGCAACCACCCGGACCAGAATCCCGGCAACGCCGAGGCGGAGAAGCGCTTCAAGGAGATCTCCGAGGCCAACGACGTCTTGTCGAACCCATCCAAGCGCAAGGAGTACGACGAGGCTCGATCCCTGTTCGGGGGCGGGGGTTTTCGTTTCCCCCGGGGGGGCAGCGCCGGTACCGGGCCGGCAGGATCGAATCCGATGGACGACCTGTTCCGGCGGGCCCAGTCCGGCGGGGACAACGTCTCGGATCTCTTCGGCGGGTTGTTCGGCAACTCCGCGGGCGCGGCTCGGCGGACCACGGCCAGCTCGCGCGGCCCGCGCCGGGGCAGCGACATCGAGGGTGAGACCGGCATCGACTTCGTGCAGGCCGTCAACGGAGTGACGGTGTCGATGCAGATGATCTCTGACGCCGCGTGTTCGGTGTGCCACGGGACGGGCGCCAAGGCCGGTACCGTCCCGCACGTCTGCCCGACCTGTGAGGGCAGTGGCATGCAGACCTCGACCTCCGGTGGCGTGTTCGCCGTCACCGAGCCGTGCCGGGACTGCCGGGGCCGGGGCATGGTGGTCGACGACCCTTGCCCGGTGTGCCACGGCTCCGGCCGGGGCAAGTCGACCAAGAACATGCAGGTCCGGGTGCCCGCGGGGGTGACCGACGGGCAGAAGATCCGGCTCAAGGGCAAGGGCGGGGCCGGGGAGAACGGTGGCGCCTCCGGCGACCTCTACGTGCTCGTCCGGGTCCGTCCGCACCCGGTGTTCGGGCGTAAGGACGACAATCTCACGCTGACCGCGCCGGTCACCTTCGACGAGGCTGCCCTCGGTGCCGAGATCCAGGTCCCGACCCTCGACGGACCTGCCGTCCGACTGCGACTTGCGCCCGGGACACCCAACGGTCGGACCCTTCGGGTCCGGGGCAAGGGTGTCGCCAAGCGGGACGGCACCCGCGGTGACCTGCTGGTCAGCGTCGAGGTCCAGGTGCCGCAGGAACTGAACGAACAGGCGCGCGAGGCGCTCACCAGCTACGCAGCGGCGGTCGGTGCGGCTGACCCGCGGGCCGGGCTCTTTGCGGCTGCGAACGGCCGCTCGTGACCAGCGGGCGCCCCGAGACCGCCCCGAACGGTGACGGGCGGCCCCGTGACCTCGCCCCGGTCGACCGGGACGCGCCGCTGTTCGTCATCTCGGTGGCGGCCCAGCTGGCGGGCATGCACCCCCAGACCCTGCGGACCTACGACCGGATGGGCTTGGTCAGCCCCAGCCGTACGCGAGGGCGCGGGCGTCGCTACTCCGCCCGCGACGTCTCCCGGCTGCGGCTGGTGCAGCGGCTCAGCCAGGACGAGGGCGTCAACCTCGAAGGCATCCGCCGCATCATGGCCATGGAGACCGAGCTCGAGGAGCTGCGGTCTCAGGTCAACCAACTGGCTCAACTGCTGGCGGCCAGCCGGGCCGCTCCGCCGGGTTCCCGACTGTTCACTGCCGACCCCGCTGGCGGCGTGCAGCACGGCCGAACCCGGGTCTGGGCCGCGCCGCGCGCCTTGCCCCCAGGTCGCTGACCGCCCGCGCACCGAAAAGCCACGTGCCCTCGACCCGAAAAGCGTTCCCGCGGGAACGCTTTTCGGGCTCTCGCGTCAGGCCCAATTCTTGGCGTCGGTGAGACAGAACGGGTGTCCGGCCGGGTCGATCATGACCCGCCAGGTCTCGCCGGGCTGGGGGTCGGCTTTGGTGGCCCCCAGCTCGAGACAGCGTCGCTCGGCCTCGTCCAGGTCCTCGACCGCCAGGTCGAGGTGGAACTGCTTGCCGTGCTCGTCCGGCCACCCCGGCGCGCGGTAGCCCTCGACCTTTCCGATGCCGAGGGCCGGCCCGTCCGGACCGCGGAGCATGGCGTAGTTCTCGCCGTCGGTGGCCACCACCTCCAGCCCGAGCAGCTCGGCCCAGAAGCGGGACTCCGTCTCCACCTCGGCGCAGTCGATGGTCGTCATGGCGATGCTGGTCATGGGTCGAGTCTGACGCAACGCCGCGATGGCGTCTTGGAGAAAGGCGTCACGACAGGCAGCTCTCCGGGTGATCGAGAAACCCTGTGGATAACCGGTAGACCACCCCCGCCGCACTCGGAGACTGAGGGCATGACCACACCTGATCTCGCGGATGTCCGCGACCGCCCCGTCCGTACCGCCCGCGACCTGCAGATTTTCTGGGAGGCGCTGATGGGGGAGGGCGGCTTCGGGCGCCGCAGCCTCTGGCTGAGCTTCCTGGAGACCGACGGCCTGCCGGTGCCGCACGTGGTGCCGATCGACGATCTCCCTGTGCGCCCCGACGAGACGGCGGTCAACGGCCTCGCCCTGATGGTCCGCGAGCTGGTGGAGAACGGGGAGGTCGCTGCCGTCGTCATGCTGTTGTCCCGCCCCGGCCCGGACACCAAGACCGCCGACGACCGGGCCTGGGCCCGCGCCCTGGCTCCGCTCAGCGTCTGGCCGGTGCACCTCGCGACCACGGATCTGGTTCAGGTCTTCGCCCCGGACGACCTGCTGGAGTGAGCTTCAGGCGGACGGAGGTACCCCCGGGCCCAGGTCAGCTTCTTCGGCTGGGCAGGTCACCCCGGGTCACGGCGCGGCTCCGAGCTCCTCCTCCTCGACCGCCGCTTCGGCCCTGGACTGCTCGATGTGCTCCTGAGCGATCTCCGGGCTGAGGCAGACCTTGTTCGCGATGACGTAAACGATCACCGACAAGATGGCCAGGAGCACCGCCGACCACTCGAAGTTGAGCAGCCCCAGGTTGCCCGCCCCCACGGACTTCTCCGGGAAGTTCCAGAGGTAGGAGATGAGCGCCAGCCCACCCAACCAGGGGAAGAGCCACGAGAAGCCCTGCCGGAAGTGGAAGTTGCCTTGCCGGACCCCACCGAACGCCTTGAACAGGCCCAGGAGCACGAACCCCAGCAGCACGGCGATGTAGAGCTTCCAACCCGTCAACCACCCGGACCAGTACACGATCAGGTTGGAGGCCCAGAACGCCAGCAGCGGGATGACGTGACCACCGGGCAGGCGGAACGGTCGGGGCTGGTCCGGGACCTGCTTGCGCAGGGCGGCGAGCACCAGCGGGCCGGAGGCGAAGGAAAGGACCGTGGCCGAGGTGATGAAGCCGACCAGCTGCTGCCAGCTCGGGAACGGCAGGAACACGATCAGGCCCACCACGAAGGTGACGACCAGGCTGAACAGCGGCACCCCCCGATCGGTCACCTTCGCCAAGCGCTGCGGGGCGTTGCCGTTACGGGCCATGGCGTAGGACAGCCGGGAGGTCAAAGTGGTGTAGATCAGCCCCGTGTCCCCGGGTGAGACGATCGCGTCGATGTAGAGCAGCACGGCCAGCCAGCCCAGGCCGAGAGCGGTGGCCAAGGCCGCCAGTGGCCCGAAGCTATTCTCGAAGTTCAGGTTGGCCCAGGCGTCACCACCCTTCAGCAGACCGGGGTCCAGTGCTCCGATGAACGCGATCTGCAGGGCGATGTAGAGGACTGCGGTGATCAGCACCGAGCCGATGACCGCGATGGGGACGTTGCGCTTGGGGTTGTCGGTCTCCCCGGCCAGCTCGACGCCCTGACGGAAGCCGAGGTAGGAGAACACGATCCCCGAGGTGGCGATCGCACTGAAGACGCCGTGCCAACCCTGCGGCTTGAAGCCGTGGGAGGTGAAGTTCGTCCCGTGGAACGCCGCCAGGAAGAACGCCAAGATGACCAGCACGATGATGAACAACTTCCACCACACCAGCGCGTTGTTGATGCGCGCGAACCAGCGGATGCCGAAGTAGTTGACCACCACGAACAGGGCCATCAGGACCACGGCGGCGATGTAGCCCACCGTGGTCAGCGTGTGCACCGTCTGACCCCCGACCTCCTGTTCGACGGTGAAGGGGGCGTACTTGGTGGCGTACTGCAGCGCCGCCAACACCTCGATCGGTGCCGTCGTGCTGGCGCCGACCCACGTGATCCATCCCGTCGTGTAGCTGGCGAAGGATCCGAACGCCAGGTGCGGGTAGCGAATCACCCCGCCCGACAACGGGAACATCACGCCCAGCTCGGCGTACACCAACGCGATCGCTAGGACCATCAAGGCGCCGAGGGCCCAGGAGATCACGGCCGCAGGCCCGGCCTCTTTTGAGGCGTTGAGCGCCCCGAACAGCCAGCCCGACCCGATGATCGAGCCGACGCTCGCGAACAGCAGCCCGACAATTCCGATGTGGCGCTTGAGGTGCGGCTCGTCGGTCTCCGCCGAGGTATTGGTCGTCATGTGAGGGACCCTCCCGCCGAATCGTGCCCCGGCCGCTCGGCCGGCACATTGTTCGCCTTACTACTACTCCTCCTCCTAAACATTGCGCAAGCAGCCCCCGCGACGTGTCTTGGTCCGGTGGACCGTGCTCAGCTCCTGTCGGGTGCGAAGTGACGGGGGCCCGGGCCCGTCGGCGATGGCGCCATGGCCGAGCCGAAGACGACCGAACACGCACGCCAGCACGTCGGTGCCACGAGCTCGGGGACGACTGCCCGGATCAGGGAATGTCGGCGCGCTGAACAAGGTTGAGTGAACAACGCTCAAGTCTGTTGCCTAGCCCCGTCGGGTTAGGCATACTTGAGCGAACCAGGCTCAATCATGCGAGGACCCTATGGATGCCCAGAAGCTGACCACCAAGAGTCGCGACGCCGTCTCGGCGGCGTTGCGTAACGCCCTGACCGCCGGCAACCCCAACGCCGAACCCGTCCACCTGCTGCACGCGCTGCTGCTGGTCCCGGGCAACACCGCCGCGCCGTTGATTGCGGCAGTAGGTGCCGACCCGGCCGCCGTCGACACGCGCGCCGAGGCGGCGATCGCGAAGCTCCCCGCGGCCAAGGGGAGCTCGGTCAGCCAGCCGGCCATGTCGGGTGCCCTGGCCCGGGTGATGGCCGACGCCGAGACGCGGGCCGAACAGCTGGGCGACGCGTACGTCGCGACCGAGCACCTGCTCATCTCGCTCGCCGCCATCGATTCCGAGGCGAAGAAGATCCTGACCGGGCTCAAGGTCACGCCCCATGCACTGGTGCGCGCCTTCAACGAAGCTCGCGGCTCCAAACGCGTCACCAGCCCCGAGGCCGAGGCGACGTCCTCCGCGCTGGACCAGTACGCCGTCGACCTCACCGCGCTGGCTCGCGAGGGCAAGCTCGACCCGGTGATCGGCCGCGACACCGAGATCCGTCGTGTCGTCCAGGTCTTGGCCCGCCGGACCAAGAACAACCCCGTGCTGATCGGCGAGCCCGGGGTGGGCAAGACCGCCGTCGTCGAGGGCCTCGCCCAGCGGCTGGTCGCCAGTGACGTCCCCGACTCGCTGAAGGGACGGCGGCTGATGTCGCTCGACCTGTCCGCGATGGTGGCCGGCGCGAAGTTCCGCGGTGAGTTCGAGGAGCGGCTCAAGGCCGTGCTCACCGAGATCCGCGACGCCGAGGGTCAGATCATCACCTTCATCGACGAGCTGCACACCGTCGTCGGGGCCGGTGCCAGCGGCGACTCCTCGATGGACGCCGGAAACATGCTGAAGCCGATGCTGGCCCGCGGTGAGTTGCGCATGATCGGCGCGACCACCCTCGATGAGTACCGCGAACGGATCGAGAAGGACCCGGCCCTGGAGCGACGTTTTCAGCAGGTCTACGTCGGGGAGCCGAGTGTCGAGGACACCATTGCGATCCTGCGGGGCCTGCGTGAGCGGTACGAAGCCCATCACAAAGTCGCGATCACCGACGGCGCGCTGGTGGCGGCCGCGAGCCTCTCGAACCGCTACATCACCAGCCGGCAGCTGCCGGACAAGGCGATCGACCTGATCGACGAGGCAGCCTCGCGGCTGCGGATGGAGATCGACTCCTCCCCGGAGGAGATCGACCAGCTGCGGCGCACCGTCGACCGGATGCGGATGCAGAAGTTCGCGCTGGAGAAGGAGTCGGACACCGGGTCGGTCGAGCGACTCGGCCGGTTGGAGTCCGAGCTCGCCGACGCCGAGGAGGAGCTGCGCGGTCTCGAGCAGCAGTGGGAGGCCGAGAAGCTCGGTCTGAACGAGGTCGGTGAGCTGCGTTCCCGGATCGACGAGCTGCGTACTGAGGCCGACCGGTTGCAGCGCGAGGGGGAGCTGGCTCGGGCCAGCGAGATCCTCTACGGCGAGATCCCTGCGCTGCAACGGCAGCTGGAGCACGCCGATGAGGCCGACGACCAGACCACGTCGATGGTCAGCGAGCAGGTCGGACCCAACGACATCGCCGAGGTCGTTTCGAACTGGACCGGCATCCCCGTCGGTCGGCTGCTGCAGGGCGAGAGCGAGAAGCTGCTGGCGATGGAGGATCGGGTGGCGGAGCGGTTGATCGGCCAGCGAGCTGCGGTCAAGGCCGTCTCCGACGCCGTACGGCGTTCCCGGTCCGGGATCTCCGACCCCAACCGACCGACCGGCTCGTTCCTCTTCCTCGGGCCCACCGGGGTCGGCAAGACCGAGCTCGCCAAGTCGCTCGCGGAGTTCCTGTTCGACGACGAGCAGGCGATGATCAGGATCGACATGAGCGAGTACTCGGAGAAGCATTCGGTGGCCCGCCTCGTCGGTGCCCCTCCCGGGTACATCGGTTACGAAGAAGGCGGTCAGCTCACCGAGGCGGTCCGTCGGCGGCCGTACGCCGTGGTGCTGCTCGACGAGGTGGAGAAGGCGCACTCGGAGGTGTTCGACATCTTGCTGCAGGTCCTCGACGACGGTCGGCTGACCGACGGTCAGGGCCGGACCGTCGACTTCCGCAACGTGCTGTTGATCTTGACGAGCAACCTCGGCTCGCAGTTCCTCGCCGATCAGACGCTGCGACCCGAGATCAAGCGCGAGTCCGTGATGAACGTCGTGCGGCAGGCCTTCAAGCCCGAGTTCCTCAACCGTCTCGACGAGATCGTCCTCTTCGATGCCCTCGGCACCGAAGAGCTGACCAAGATCGTCGACATCAACCTGCGCCGGCTGAGTGAGCGGCTTGCCGACCGGCGGATCGGCGTCCAGGTCACTCAAGCGGGCAAGGACTGGCTCGCCCTCACCGGTTTCGACCCGGTGTACGGCGCCCGGCCGCTGCGCCGGCTGATCCAGTCCACGATCGAGGACCAGCTCGCTCGCAAGGTGCTGTCCGGGCAGGTCACCGACGGCGACACGGTCACCTTCGACGTCTCTGACGACGCGGACGGACTGTCGGTGGTGGAGAACGTGGCGGCCGCCGTCTGACCCGGGGCAGGGGGAGGGTCAGCGACGGGGTGAGTACAGCGCTCACCGTCCGGGCGGTCCGGCTTGGACGCGCGGCCGCCAGCCGTACGAGATCGAGGTCAACGTCGCTCGGGTCCTGGGCTCGTGGCGGTCACGGCCGACGCCGGGCAATGGTGAGCAGGTCGCGGGCCGGTCCACTCGGCCGCTGCCCACGGGGCCAGACCGCGCGCAACCGACGTTCGAAGCCGACGCCCTGGACCGCCACCGCGCGCACCCGGCCGGCTGCCAGGTCGTCGGCTACTGCGAGCTCGCTGACCAGGGCGGGTCCGGCACCGACGGCGACGGCGGCGATCACCGCCCGAGTCGTCGACAGCTCCAGCAGGGGCGCGGCGAGCGGGCCGGCCGCCGCGAGCTGGGACTCTGTGGTGGAGCGTGTTCCTGAGCTCTCCTCACGCTGGACGAGCCGGGTGTCCGCGACCTCGACGGCGCTGACCGGCCGCCGCCGCCGTACCCACGGATGACTGGGCGGCACGATCAGCACCAGCCGGTCCCGGGCGACGACTCGCGACTCCAGCCCGGGGGCGACGTCGGGACCCTCGACGAAGCCGAGGTCGACCGTCCCCGCCTGGACGGCGGCGGTCACCTGCGCGGAGTTCATCGCCAGCAGGCTGACCGCGGTCTCGGGCCGGTCGCGGGCCAGCCGGACGAGCCAGCGCGGGAGCAAGAACTCGGCCACGGTCAGGCTGGCCGCGACCCGCAGCCGGTGGTCGGCCTCCGAGCGCAGGGAAGCGACCCCGGCGTCGAACTCGGCCGCGGCGTCCAGCACCATCCGGGCCCAGCCCGCGACGACGATCCCCGCCGGCGTCAGCACCGAACCCCTCGGTCCCCGCTCGATCAGCGGCACCCCGACCTGGACCTCCATCGCCTGCACCCGCGCCGACACCGCGGGCTGGGTGATCCCGTGCGCGGCCGCCGCCCGGCCGAAGCTGCCCGTCGCGTCGATCTGCAGCAGCAGAGCGAGCGAGTCCAGGTCGGGCACGCGGCTCGCACTCATAGGGGCACCTTATGCGTGCCCATCAGCATCCCTGATGGATGCATCAGAATGTCGGGTCTACCGGACCGGCCCAGCCAGGACCACACTCGAGTCATGTCCCTCACCACGGCTCCCGAGCGGCGGGCTGCTCCGCGCAGCCGGTGCCGTCCTGACTGCGACCTGGCACCCCTGGATCCACGTCATCTGATCGGCCATCGCCGACCGTCGACCCACACGCGTTCGGCACTACCGGGCCTGCTCGTCACCGCGGGCGCGGCGGCGCTGGCGTTGCTCGTCGCCCACCTGCTGCCGGCGGTGAACGCGTCGACCGTCGCGGTCGTGCTCGGCGTGGTGGTCGCCAACCTCGGCCTGCACCGGCCGGTGCTGCACCAGGGCACCCACGTCGCCTCGCACCGGTTGCTGCGGATCGCGGTCGTTCTGCTCGGCTTCCGACTCGCGCTGCCGCAGCTGCTGGCCCTCGGCTGGGGCGGACTGCTGGTGGTGATCGGGACGGTTGCGGTCACCTTCGCCGGCACCCTGCTCCTCGGCCGCCTGCTACGGCTGTCGCGGGCCCGCTCGTTGCTCATCGCCACCGGCTTCTCCATCTGCGGCGCCTCGGCCGTGGCCGCGATGACCGACGTGGCCGACGGGGACGAGGACGACACCGCCGTGGCGATCGCCCTGGTCACCCTGTGCGGCAGCCTCGCCATCGTGGCCCTTCCGTTGCTGCGCGGGCCGCTCGGCCTCGACCCGCACGCGTTCGGCTCCTGGGTCGGAGCCAGCGTGCACGACGTCGGTCAGACGGTGGCGACCGCCAGCCGGGTGCCGGGCGCCCTCGACGCAGCGATCGTCGTCAAGCTGACCCGGGTGGTCCTGCTGGCTCCACTGGTGGCCGGGGTGGCCCTCGTCACCCGCCGGCGACATCGCGAAGGAGGCGGTGGCGGGACCGTCGGCCGAGCCGGCGCCCGCCCGCCCCTGGTCCCGGTGTTCGTCGTGGGCTTTCTGGTCGCCATGGCACTGAGCAGCACCGGGCTGGTTCCCGCGCCGGTCCTGGCCGGCATCCTCCACGTCCAGGACGTCGTGCTGGTGGCGGCCCTCTTCGGGCTGGGAACGACCATCCACCTGCCGACTCTGCGCCGGACAGGTGGCCGGGCGCTGCTCGTCGGGCTGGGATCCTGGGTGCTGGTGGCCGCGACCGCCTACCTGGGGGTCCGCCTGGTCAACGGCTGAAGGTCGAGATGAGGTCAGCGGCCGAAGGTTCGGCCCAGCAGGGCGAACAGCTCGCTGACGTGCCGCTCCGCCGCCTCCTCGGCGTAGGTGGGGGTGTCGGCCATGGTGAAGCCGTGCGCGGCCCCGGCGTACACCTCCGACCGATAGGTGACGCCGGCCGCGTCCAGGGCGTGCTCGGCCGTGGTGATCATCTCCGCCGACATCGACTGGTCGTGGTCGGCGTGGGCGAGGTAGAGCTCGGCGTCGATGTCCCCGGCGCCCAGGTGGGGGCTGTCGGGACCGTCGGTGACGACGTTGCCGGCGTGGAAGGTGGCCAGCGCTGCGACCTGCTCGGGATGGTCGGCGGCGATCCGCCAGCCGAGGGTGCCGCCGAAGCAGTAGCCGGTGATCGCCAGCGGTCCCGGCGCCACCCCCGGCAAGCTCTCGAGGTAGTCGAGATAGGCGGCTCCGTCGCGCCGGATGGCTTCGGGAGACAGCTGATCCCTGGCCGGCGCGAGGGCCGCGAAGAAGGCGCCCCGCGCGTCGGGATCGGTCATGTCGGGGAAGGGTGCGACCGGCGCTCGGCCGGCCCGGTAGAGCGTGTTGGGCGCCAGCACGACGTAACCCGCAGCGGCGATCCGCTCCGCCATGGCGGTGATCGTGTCCCGCAGCCCGAAGGCGTCCATCAAGAACAGCACACCCGGGTGCGCACTCACCTGCTCGGGCCGGGCCAAGGTGGCATCGGCCACACCGTCCGGCGTCGCCAGGTCCACGGTCGTGCTGCTCATTGGTTCTCCTCTCGGCGATCAACCGAGGTGATCACCACGCGATCACTAGGCTGTCGGTGCCGATCGTAGGCGTACCCGTCGCGACGAACCCCAGGAGTCGAGATCGAGCTGCGTGAGGGCGTAACCCTGCTCGCTGACGCTGCCTACCCTGCCGCCTGGCTCCTCCGGGTCGGGGGCACCGACCAGAGCTACGTCGACCTCGAGGATCCGTTGCGGCTCGACTTCGACTACGTGCAACGCCTGGCCGACGCGGTCGATGCCCTCGCCGAGCCGGGGACCCGGATCCGGATCGTGCACATCGGCGGGGCCCTGATGACGCTGCCCCGCTACGTCGCCGCCACCCGTCCGCACTCCGCCCAGATCGTCTTGGAGCCCGACGCCGAGCTGACCGGCTTCGTCCGCCAACACGTCCCGCTCCCGCGGCAGAGCGGGATCAAGGTCCGTGACGTCGACGGCCGGACCGGCATCACGGCGTTCAAGGACGACTACGCCGACGTCGTCGTGCTCGACGCGTTCGACGGTGCGCAGGTGCCCGCCGAGCTGACCACGGTCGAGTTCGTGACCGAGGTGGCCCGGGTGCTCGCTCCCGGCGGCACGTTGCTGGTCAATCTGACCGACAAAGGACCGTTCGACTACGCCCGGCGGGTGGTCGCGAGCCTGACGGCGGTCTTCCCCGAGGTGGTGCTGAGTGCAGAGCCGGCCACGTTGAAGGGCCGGCGGTTCGGCAATGTCGTGCTGCTCGGTTCGGCCTCCCCCCTGCCGGTCGACGAGCTCACCCGGACGGCCGCCGCCTCGGTGTTCCCCTATCGGATCTTGAGCCGGATCCAGCTCACCCGCTTCCAGTCCGGGGCCACCCCGTTCACCGACGACGACGCGAGGACCTCACCGCCCCCGCCAGCCGGGCGCACCCACTTCGGCTGACCGGTCTGCTGCACGGCGGGATCCGTGGATCAGGTCCGGGCAGCCGGCACCGCACCTACCCTGGTGGGGTGTCCACGCCAGGCCCGCCGCGTACCGAGGGACCCACCTTCGGTCCCTACGGCGACTACGGCGGTCCCCTTCAGCACTACGGGACGTCGCCCGCGGATTCCCGCCCCCCGCTCGGTCCCGGACCGGCGGCTCCCGGTCAGCCGTACGGCCCGGGCTACGCCCCGCCGACCGCCCCGCCGACCGCCCCGCCGACCGCCCCGCCGAGCTACCGACCTGCGCCGCCGGCCAGCCCACCAGTGCCGCTGCTGCGTCCCGCCGGCGTCGGGACCGCGTCGACCCTTGCGGTCACGGCCTCGCTGCTGTTCGGGTGCGGACTGGGTCTGCTCTGGCTCGTGGCCTACAGCGTCACCTCGAGTTTCGACCCCGCCCAGAACGACCAGGCGGTGATCTTCCACATCGCCGAACGCTTCCAGCTGCGACTGGCCCAGGGGCTGGCCGCGCCGCTGTTCGGGTTTCCGCTCCTCGGCCTGGTGGCCGGCTTCCTCGTGCTGATCCAGCGTTCCTGGTCGCGGCTGGTGTTCACCGCCGTGGGCGTGCTCACGCTGAGCTGGTCGGCCTGGTGGCTCCGGAGCTCGCTGACCTGGTGGGTCCCGGTGGGGGTCTACATCGGAGCCGCGGGCGCCATCGTCTGGACCCGGGCGTCCTCGCGCTGGTACGCCGCCGGCGACGCTGCGACGGGGCCGGCTCGGCCGTAGGTGGCGGGCCTGGAGCTGACCCTGCCAAGATCGGTGACCATGTCCGACCCCACGCCCGTCTCCGCTCCCGCCCCGTCTCCCACCCTCGTCGATCCGGCTGATCGCCGCGCCCGGCTGATCGAGGCCGTACGACGGTTGGCCGTCGTGCCCGGCGAGGTCACGTTGTCCTCGGGCCGGACCGCGAGCTACTACGTCGACCTGCGCCGGGTCACCCTCGACGGGGCCGCCGCGCCGCTGGTCGGGCCGGTGCTGCTCGACCTGGTGGCGGACTGGGAGTTCGACGCCGTCGGTGGGCTGACGCTCGGCGCCGACCCGGTGGCGCTGTCGATGCTCTACGCGCGCGCCGCGGCCGGCGGGGTGCTCGACACCTTCGTGGTCCGCAAGGCGGAGAAGGCTCACGGCCTCCAGCGCCGGATCGAGGGCAGCGAGGTGGCGGGTCGGCGGGTGCTTGCCGTGGAGGACACCCGCACCACGGGCGGCTCCGTGCTGACCGCCGTCGAGGCGCTCCGTGCGGCCGGCGCGGAGGTGGTGGGCGTCGCGGTCATCGTCGACCGGGACACGGGGGCCAAGGAGAAGGTGGAAGCGGCCGGACTGCCCTACCGCTACGCCATCGGCCTGGCCGACCTCGGTCTGGGCTGACGGAGACTGATGGCCCCCGCTCCTGCACGCACTAGGGTGAGGCCCGACCCGGTTCCGGGTGCTCCGTCAACCGGCAAGGAGAAGCGATGACCGGCATCGTGGTCCTGATCGTCATCCTGGCGATTCTGGTGATTTTTGCGATCATCTTCATGAGCTCCTACAACGGCTTCGTGAAGTCGCGGAACCGCATCCAGGAGTCCTGGCGGCAGATCGACGTCGAGCTCAACCGGCGCTACGAGCTGCTGCCCAACCTGGTCGAAACCGTCCGGGCCTTCGCGGCGCACGAGCGCAACACGCTCGAAGACATCACCCGGCTGCGCAGCCAGGCGCAGCAGGTCTCGGCGGCTGACGGTTCGCTACCCAGCGCGCAACGCTCGCAGGTCGAGGAACAGCTCTCCGGCGCCGTCCGCAACCTGATCGTCAGCGTCGAGGCCTACCCCGAGCTCAAGAGCAACCAGAACTTCCTTGAGCTGCAGCGCCAGCTGGCCGAGACCGAGGACCGGATCGCTGCGGGCCGGCGGTACTACAACGCCAACGTGCGTGTCTACAACACTAAGGTCGACAGCGTCCCGAGCAACCTGATCGCCAACATGTTCCACTTTGAGAAGGCGACCTACTTCGAGGTCAACGACCAGGCCGTCCGGCAAGCACCGGACGTCAGCTTCGGTGAGATCGCCTATCGCGGTGATCAGCAGGACCAGCAGCCGCAGCTCGGCGCTCAGTCGTCCAACCCGCCCGCGCGGTTCGACGATGAGCTGCCGGACCCACAGCAGTACGCGCCGCAGCCGAGCCAGCAACCCACCCAGCAGCAGGCACCCCAGCAGGGCTGGCCGCAACAACCTCCCCAGGACGGGTCCGCTCCGCGCTGAGCCCGAGACGGCGGGCCAGGTAGCGTCGAGCGTATGTCTGACATGGCCTACCGACAGCTCGGCACCTCCGGTCTGACCGTCTCCGTCGTGGGGATCGGCTGCAACAACTTCGGCGCCCGAATGGCTGATGACGACGTGTCGCCGCTGGTCGACGCGGCGATCGACGCCGGCATCACCCTGTTCGACACCGCCGACGTCTACGGCAACCGCGGCGGTTCGGAGACCCTGCTGGGCGCTGCTCTGAAGGGCAAGCGGGAGCAGGTGGTGCTCGCCACTAAGTTCGGCGGCGACATGGGCGGCAGCAACGGCCCGGACTGGGGCGTCCGGGGCTCCCGGCGCTACGTTCGACGCGCGGTCGAGGCCAGCCTGCGCCGGCTGCAGACCGACTGGATCGACCTCTACCAGTTGCACTCACCAGACCCGCAGACCCCGATCGAAGAGACTCTCGCAGCGCTCACCGACTTGGTCGCCGAGGGCAAGGTGCGCTACCTCGGCTCGTCCAACTTCGCCGGCTGGCAGGTCGTCGACGCCGACTGGACCGCCCGATCCGGGGGCTTCGAGAACTTCGTCTCCGAGCAGAGCGAGTACTCCTGGCTCAAGCGCGGGATCGAGGCCGAACTCGTACCGGCCCTGGAGCACACCGGCCAGAGCCTGCTGCCGTACTTCCCGCTGGCGTCGGGGCTGCTGACCGGCAAGTACACCCGCGGTCAGGACGCTCCCGCGGGCACCCGGCTGGCCCAGGTGCCTGACCGGCTGGCCGCCGCCGACTTCGACGCGATCGACACGATCCAGGCGTACGCCGATGATCACGGGGTCTCGATGCTCCAGGTCGCGATCGGTGGCCTCGCCGCCATGCCGACCGTCGGTTCGGTGATCGCCGGCGCCACCTCGATCGAGCAGGTGCGCGGTAACGTCGACGCCGGTCTGTGGGTGCCCTCGGACGATCAGCTCGACGAGCTGACGGCGCTCACCGCCGCCTGAGCTCCGGCGTCAGAAGGCAGTGGACGTCAGAAGGCAGTGGAGGCGACGTCGGGTTCGTCGTCCAGCACGGCCGTCACGATCCGATCGGCGACGGCCTGCGGATGCAGGCCCGGCGGCAGCTTCGGCGGCTCGCCGGTGATCGCGCGGGTGACCAGGCCCGTCTCGGTGTGGGGCGGCCGCAGGTCCATGATCGTGATCTTGGACCGTCTCGCCTCCAGCCGTACAGAGGTGTCGAAGGCGGTCATCGCGGCCTTGCTGGCGGCGTAGTGCGCCATCCGGGCCGGCGGCGCCTCGGCCACCACCGCGCTGATCGTGGCCGCGAACCCTCCCCGGGGCAACCGGGGCAACGCGGCTCGCACCAGCCGGGACGGGGCCAGGAAGTTGATCAGCAGCAACTCGTCCACGTCGTCGTCGTCCACCTCGCCGACGGGTCCGAAGCCGACGACTCCGGCGGCGTAGACGGTGCCGACCAGACCGTCGCCGATCCGGTCGAGCAGCTGCTCGGCGAACGCCGGGTCCCGCAGGTCGACGACCTCGGTCCGGGCGCCCTCGATCTCCAGCGCCTCCAGCCGTTGCCGATCACGACCGGCGGCGACGACCCTGGCGCCGTGCCCGGCCAGGCTGCGGGCGACCAGCTGTCCGAGCGCCCCGCTCGCCCCGACCACCAGCACGACGGCCCCGGTGAGGTCTCTCATGATCTCCTTCTTCGGTCATCGCGGCGAGCTGAGGCCGAGCATGCTGAGGCTTCCCGGGTGAACGCGACCGCGGGTTCACCGCACGTCGTCGCGCGACCGTTCAGCGGTCGGAGTGGCCACAGTGCTCTGGCGAGCCCGGCGCTTGTGCAGCAGGTACTCCACGCCCATCGGGATCAGTGACGCCGCCACGATCAGGACCAGCACCGCATCGATGTTGTTCTTGATGAGCGGGATGTTGCCGAGGAAGTAGCCGGCGATGGTCACCCCGCACGCCCACAGGATGCCGCCGATCGCGGTGTAGGTGATGAAGCGACGGAAGTCCATCCGGCCCACGCCCGCGACCAGGGTGACGAAGGTGCGCACGATGGGGACGAAGCGGGCCAGGATGAGGGCCCGGTTGCCGTACTTGTCGAAGAACGCCTCAGTCTTGGTGACGTGCTTGGGGTCCAGGATCTTGCCCATCATGCCGCGTCGTTCCTTGAACAACGGTGGACCGATCAGCCGACCGATCCAGTAACCACAGACGTTGCCGGCGACGGCGCTCAGCGTGAGCACAAGGCAGACGAAGACCATCGAGTGGTCGATCAGACCGCCGGCGACGAACAGCCCCACGGTGAACAGCAGCGAGTCGCCCGGCAGGATCGCGAAGAGCCCGCACTCGGCGAAGACGACGAACGCGACCCCCCACAGCACGTAGGGACCGAAGAACCGGATCACGGTCTCGGGGTCCATCCAGCCGGGCAGCAGCAGCGGGGTCAGCAGCGGGGCCAGAGCGGCGTCGAAAGGCGTCACGGGCAACCACGGTACCGTCGCTGGCTGTGTGTGCGCTGAGCGACGAACCGACCGATCCGGTGTCGGACCCGACGCTCCCCCCCGGCGTGGGACCCCACCCACAGCCCTGGCCGAGCGACCCGCGGCTGGACCCGGAGCTGCTCGCCGGTGGCGACCGGCGCAACGTCGCCGACGGCTACCGCTACTGGCGACTCGAGGCCATCGTGGCCGACCTCGATCGGCACCGGCACCCGTTGCACATCGCGATCCAGAACTGGGAGCACGACTTCAACATCGGCTCGATGGTGCGGACGGCGAACGCGTTCAACGTGGCGCGGGTGCACATCGTTGGTCGCCGCCGCTGGAACCGTCGGGGGGCGATGGTCACCGACCGCTACCTGCAGGTGCAGCACCATCCCGACGTCGCCGACCTGACCGCCGCTCTCCGGGCGGACCGGGTCGCGCTCGTCGGGGTCGACAACCTGCCGGGGTCTGTTCCCCTGGAGGGGGTGGAGCTGCCCGAGCGGGTCTGCCTGGTCTTCGGCTCGGAGGGGCCCGGTCTTACCCCGGAGATGGTGACGGCCTGCGACCAGCTCGTCGCCATCACCCAGTACGGGTCGACCAGGTCGCTGAACGCCGGCGCGGCGGCGGCGGTCGCGATGTATCACTGGGCGCTGCGCTGGGCTCACCGCTGAGCCGGTCGAGGTCCCGCGCCCCGGGGCCGGCGTCCCGGGCGAGATCGGGAAACGCCTCCGGTCGGCGAGAGTTAAGCTACCTTAATCCAATGAGCGAGGCGCGGACCGGTCTGGTTCCGGACCCGGTGGGGAACGAACAGGCGCACGGGTCGCCACGTCCGGAACTGCGCCTGTTCTTCCTGCTGGGGCCGGCATTCGTCGCGGCCATCGCGTACGTCGATCCGGGGAACGTCGCGGCGAACCTCACGGCGGGGGCGGCCTACGGTTACTTGCTGGTCTGGGTACTCGTGGCGGCCAACGTGATGGCGGTGCTGATCCAGTACCTCTCCGCCAAGCTCGGCCTCGTCACCGGTCGGAGCCTGCCGGAGCTGCTGGGCGACCGGCTCCCCAGGACGGGCCGACTGGCGTACTGGGGGCAGGCGGAGCTCGTCGCTGCCGCCACGGATCTCGCGGAGGTGATCGGCGGGGCCATCGCGCTGCAGCTCCTCTTCGGCGTCCCGCTGGTGCTGGGAGGGCTGATCGTCGGTGTCATCTCCACGATCCTGCTGTCGGTCCAGTCCCGGCGCGGCCAACGACCGTTCGAGTTCGTGATCATCGGGCTTCTCGCGGTCATCGCGGTCGGTTTCGTCGCCGGCCTCGCCGTGAGCCCCCTGTCGTGGGGCGGGGCCGTGGGAGGTCTGGTGCCACGCTTCCAGGGCACGGAGACGGTGTTGTTGGCGGCCAGCATGCTCGGCGCAACGGTGATGCCGCACGCGATCTACCTGCACTCCGGGCTGGCCCGAGACCGTCACGGGGTCACCACCGAACCCGCCCGGATCACCCGACTGCTCCGAGCGACCCGGTGGGATGTCGTGATCGCCCTGGTCATCGCCGGGACCGTGAACATCGCGATGCTGCTGCTCGCTGCAGCAAGCCTGCGGGGGACCCCCGGAACCGACACCATCCAGGGCGCCCATGCGGCGGTCGTCGCGGCGCTGGGGCCGGTGGTCGGGGTCATCTTCGGCATCGGTCTGCTGGCTTCGGGTCTCGCGTCCACCTCGGTCGGCTGTTACGCCGGGTCCACGATCATGGCCGGGCTCGTGCACGTACGCGTGCCGTTGCTGCTGCGCCGGGTGATCACCCTCATCCCGGCCCTGGTCGTCCTCGGGATCGGCTTCGACCCGACCCGCGCTCTCGTCCTCAGTCAGGTCCTGCTCAGTGTCGGGATCCCGTTCGCCCTGATCCCGCTGGTGTCCTACACCGGGAACCGGGCCCTGATGGGTCCGTTCGTCAACCGGCAGGTCGTCCGGTGGTCGGCGTGGCTGGTCACGGGGTTGATCGTGGGGTTGAACCTCGCCTTGATCATCCTCACCGTCACCGACTGACCCGGCCGGGCGCAGGAGATAACGTCGGTGGGGATGGACATCGACTCGATCACCCCGGTGGCACAGGACTACGTCAAGGCGATCTGGTCCGCGACCGAGTGGGGCGACCCCCCGATCACCACCAAGGCCCTGGCGAACCGGTTCGGGACCAGCCCGGCCAACGTGACCGACACCGTCAAGCGCCTCGCCGCCCAGGGCCTCGTCGATCACCAGCCCTACAAACCGATCCGGCTGACCGACACCGGGAGGCGGCTCGCGGTGGTGATGGTGCGTCGACATCGCTTGATAGAGACGTTTCTGGTGACCACCCTCGGCTACCGGTGGGACGAGATCCACGACGAAGCGGAGCGGCTGGAACACGGCGCCACCGACCTCCTCATCAACCGCATCGACGCCTTCCTCGGGTACCCCACCACCGACCCGCACGGCGACCCCATCCCCACCGACGACGGACGCACGCACACCGCCGAAGGAGCTGTCCGTCTCAGCGAGGCCGGGCCCGGCCGCCACCTCGTGCACCGCATCTCCGATGCGAACCCCGACAACCTCGACACCGCTGCCACCCTCGGCATCACCCCCGGCTCCATCATCGACACCTACCTCGACGACGCCACCCTCGTCCTTGCCACCCCAGGTGGCCCCCAGCCTGTCCCGGCACTCCTCGCCACCGCGACCTGGACCACACCCGTGACCTGACGACGGTGGCCCTCGCTCAGGACTCAGGCCAGAGAGCGCATTGGTAGTGTCTGGTCCTGTAGCCGTGACCCCGTCACGGCGGACGCGCCAGGAGGTGGTCGGGTGCCGCAGGAGTTCCGGGCGCGCGCCGTCGCGGGCTACATCGACGGACTCCGGATCCAACGATCGCCCGGGGTGGCCACGACCAAGCGAGCTCAGGTCCGCACCATCCTCGAGACTCTGATCGACGACGAGCTGCACCCCGGCGACGCCATCCCCTCGGAGCGGACGCTGGTCGGGCGCCTCGGGGTCAGCCGGGTGACCGTGCGGCAGGCGATCGCGGACCTGGTCGACGGTGGGGCGTTAGAGCGGGTGCACGGCAAGGGCACCTACGTCACCGGCCCGCAGGTCGACTCCCGGCTGCACCTGACCTCGTTCTCGCGCGAGATGCGCGACCGCGGGCTCGTCCCGGAAACAGAGGTGCTCTCGGGCCAGGAGGAGCCGGCCGACGACGACGTGGCGTACGCGTTGCGGATCCGGCCCGGTCGCCCGGTGGTCCGGGTCGAGCGGCTGCGCAGCGCCGACGGCACCCCGATGGCCTACGAGGTGGGCTACTACCCGAGCGCCCTGTTCCCGGGCCTGCTGACCCGCGAGCTCGGCGCCCTCTACGACGTCTTCGCCAGCGAGTACGGCGTGGCGGTGACCAGCGGTGAGCAGACGGTCCGCGCCGAGTCGGCCGACGCCCACCAGGCGCGCATCCTCGGCATCCCCAAGCGGGCGCCGCTGCTGGTCCAGGAGCGGGTCACCTCCGGTGGGGACCGGGTGATCGAGCTCTCGACCTCCTGGTACCGGGCCGACCGGTACCGGATCCACATGGCCATCACCCCGCGCGGGGCCCGGGAGAACTGAGGTGAGCCCGACGACCCCCGCCGGCTCCTCGCCCCGTCCGATCGAGGAGCTGGCCATCCCCTACGACCCGGTGCCGACCTGGAACCGGATCGCCCGCTACCAGCGCCTGCTGCGGGGCCGGTTGATCGGCCTGGCCATCACCGTGGTCATCCTCGCCGGGATCACGATCTGGCAGCGCGAACGAGCCCCGCTGGCCTTTCTGGTCCTGGGCAACGTGATCGTGCTGGGCCTCGCGCTCGCCGCCGTCGGCGTCACCTGGTGGCTGGCTCGACGGGCACGCAGCGCGGTCCGCACTCTCGGTGAGGGGGTCGCTCTGCGGGTGGGACGGTCGGGCGTCGAGCTGGTCGGCCGACGCACCCGGTGGGACCAGCTCGCCTCCCTCGACGTGGTCAAGGGCCCGCTCGTCCTCGGCCCGCGGCTCCGGGTACGAGATCGTGCCGGCGCGGAGGTCACCGTGCCCTGGGACCAACTCGAGGTCAAGCCCGCCACCCTCGACACCGCCGCCCGGGCGTACTCCGGTGGTCGGCACGGGGTGGACCTCAGCGGCCTCGAGGCGTGAGCACTCGGAGTCCGGGGTCGGCGGTCTGCCAGACTGGCCACGCACCCGAGCTACCAGAGAAAGAGTGAGACATGCCGATTGCAACTCCGGAGACCTACGGCGAGATGCTCGACAAGGCCAAGGCCGGTTCCTTCGCCTACCCGGCTATCAACGTCAGCTCGAGCCAGACCCTCAATGCCGCCCTGCAGGGGTTCACCGAGGCCGGCTCCGACGGGATCATCCAGGTGTCCACCGGGGGCGGACAGTACGCTTCGGGTCCGACGATCAAGAACATGGTGACCGGCGCGGTCGCGCTGGCTGCCTACGCGCACGAGGTCGCCAAGAACTACCCGATCACCGTCGCGCTGCACACCGATCACTGCCCCAAGGACAACCTGGACAAGTTCGTCCGGCCGCTGCTCGCGATCTCCACCGATCGGGTGAAAGCCGGCGGCCTGCCGCTGTTCCAGAGCCACATGTGGGACGGCTCCGCCGTGCCGGTCGAGGAGAACCTCGCCATCGCCGACGAGCTGCTCGCCCTGACCTCGGCGGCCAACATCATCCTCGAGATCGAGGTCGGCGTCGTCGGTGGCGAAGAGGACGGGGTCAGCCACGAGATCAACGACAAGCTCTACACGACCGTCGAGGACGGTCTGCGCACCGTCGAGGTGCTCGGCACGGGCGAGAAGGGGCGCTACATCACCGCGTTGACGTTCGGCAACGTGCACGGCGTCTACAAGCCCGGCGCGGTCAAGCTGCGTCCCGAGGTGCTCAAAGACATCCAGGAGAAGGTCGGGGAGAAGATCGGCACGAAGGACCCCTTCGACCTGGTCTTCCACGGCGGCTCCGGCTCCACCCTGGCCGAGATCCGCGCGGCGCTCGACTACGGCGTGATCAAGATGAACATCGACACCGACACCCAGTACGCCTTCACCCGGCCGGCGGCGGCGCACATGTTCCGCAACTACGACGGCGTGCTGAAGGTCGACGGCGACGTGGGCAACAAGAAGGCCTACGACCCGCGCGCCTGGGGCAAGGCCGCCGAGGCCGGCATGGCCGCCCGGATCGTCACCGCGTGCGAAGACCTGCGCAGTGCGGGCACCTCCGACCAGGCCTGAGCAGCCAGGAAGCCTGGTCCGTTTGACCCTCTCGCCGTTCCCGAGCGGCACTGATCGTTCGGATCAGGGCAACCGGCCCACCCCGATCAGCCGGGTGTGGGCCGGCCGCAAGGTGCTGGCCGAGGACCTGCAGGGTGAGGATCTCGCCGAGGTCCTGCACCTGCACGCCAAGGCGTCCGCCTGGTGGGTGATCGCCACGGGCGACGGCGAGATCGAGCACGTCGCCGACGAGCTGGGTCTCGACGACCTGGCCGTCGCCGACCTGGTCAAGAACGAACGGTGGGTCGGCTACGAGGAGTTCGACGCGACGGCGATCTTCGGCAGTCATGCCGTGCAGATCGATCCCGCCACGGCGCTGTTCGTCGTGCAGCCGGCCAACCTGGTGATGACCGACCAGGTGATCATCTGCCTGGCCGGTCCCCCCACGCGGCACGGTTTCTCGCCGGCCCGGGTCTGGACCGACAGCGCGGCCCAGCTTGCCGACCACGGAGTCGAGGGTGCGGCCCAGGTCATGATCACCGCGGTGCTGGACAGCTACGAGACGGCCGTGCGTTGGCTCGAGGACCAGGCCGACCAGCTGACCGAGGCCATCTTCGCCGAACGCCCGCTGAGTCGCTCAGAGCAGATCTGGGCCTTCCGGCTGCGTGCTGCGCTCTCCAAGCTGCACCGGGTCGCCGAGCCCATGCAGTCGGCTATCGACGACCTGGTTGACAGCCCCCGGCGCTCGGAGCAGGAGAGTCGACGCTGGAACAAGATCGTGGAACGGAACGAGCGGATGATGCGGAGGGCCGACGCCCTGCGTGAGGTGCTGACCTCGGTGTTCCAGACGAGCCTGGCGTTGTCCGACGACCACGCGAACCAGATCATGAAGCGGCTCACCGGCTGGGCCGCGATCATCGCCGTACCGACCCTCGTCACGGGCTTCGTCGGGATGAACGTGCGGTTCCCCCTCAGCAGCTCGACCGCCGGTTTCTGGGTTTATCTGGTCATCATGGTGGTCCCGGTGGTCATCCTTTTCGCGGTCTTCAGGCGTCTCGACTGGATCTGATCGAGGGCTGCGGGCCGGTCGGTGACGTGCGTTTGTCGACCGGTGGCGACGTCACGTGCGCGGTCGCGACGATCGGGCGTCCGGTTGCCGGCCACGGCCGAGTAGTACCCGGCGGGCATCGGGCAGGATGGGGAGATGACCGAGTCCTCCTCACACCAAAATCTGTTGGCCTCCTCGTCCGCCGCGGCGGGTTCCACCCTGCTCCCGGTCGATCCGGCTGCCGAGCTGCTGGTCGACGGTGACGTGATCCCCGTCGTCGCTGCACACCCGACCTCGAGCCTGGGCTGGGCGGTGCTGGCCGAGGACGCGCTCGCCGAGGACACCGCTGGGGCCACGCTGATGGCGTACGCCTACGCCCGCACCGGCTACCACCGCGGTCTCGACGCCCTCCGCAAGTCCGGCTGGCGCGGCGCCGGGCCGGTCCCCTGGGAGCACGAACCGAACCGCGGCTTCCTCCGTGCGCTGGCGGCGTTGGGCGAGGCGGCGCGACGGATCGGCGAGACCGACGAGGCCGAGCGTTGCACCCAGCTCCTGCGGGACTCTTCCGAGACCGGCTGGCGGGAGCTCACCGAGTCCTGAGCCCGCCGACGAGGGTGCGCTGAGACCGGGCCTCGGGTAGTGTCACCTCGTAAGAGTCCCTTGGTGTCTCGGCTGTTCCGTCGATCGGAGCGTCGCGGCCCAGGGACTTCGGTGTTTTCTCCGGACCATCGCGGTCCCAAAGGAGCGGCGATCACATGCCGGGCATTGTGGTAGTGGGCGCCCAGTGGGGCGATGAAGGCAAAGGCAAGGCCACTGACGAGCTGGGGGACCGGATCGACTTCTGCGTCCGCTACTCCGGTGGCAACAACGCAGGTCATACGGTCGTCGTCAACGGGGAGCGCTACGCGCTGCACCTGCTGCCCTCAGGCATCTTGAACCCCGGGTGCGTACCGGTGATCGGTAACGGCGTGGTGATCGATCTCGACGTGCTGTTCTCCGAGATCGAGGGCCTGCGATCTCGCGGAGTGGACTTCCAGCACCCCTTGGTCAGCGCGAACGCCCACATCATCGCGTCCTTCCACACGACCATGGACAAGGTCACCGAGCGGTTCTTGGGTAAGGCCAAGATCGGCACCACGGGTCGGGGGGTGGGCCCGGCGTACGCCGACAAGATCAACCGGATCGGCATCCGCATCCAGGACCTTTTCGACGAGTCGATCCTGCGCCAGAAGGTCGAGGCCAGCCTCGACCAGAAGAACCACCTGCTGGTCAAGGTCTACAACCGGCGCGCGCTCGACCCCGTCCAGGTCACCGAGCACCTGCTGAGTCACGCCGATCGCCTGCGGCCGTACGTCGTGGACGCGAGCCGGCTGATCAACGACGCGCTCGATGATCACAAGATTGTGCTCTTCGAAGGGGCACAGGCCCACCATCTCGACGTCGACCACGGCACGTACCCCTACGTCACCTCGTCGAACCCGATCGCCGCCGGGGCCTGTGTCGGGGCCGGGGTCGGTCCGACTCGGATCGACCGGGTGATCGGGATCGCCAAGGCCTACACCACCCGGGTCGGCGAGGGCCCGATGCCGACCGAGCTGGACGACGCGGACGGCGAACGACTGCGCGACATCGGGGCCGAGTTCGGCACCACCACCGGACGCAAGCGGCGCTGTGGCTGGTTCGATGCGTTGGTCGTCGAGGCGGCCAGCGCCATCAACGCCTTCACCGACGTGTTCTTGACCAAGCTCGACGTGCTGGGCGGCTGGGAGAAGATCCCGGTCTGCGTGGCCTACGAGGTCAACGGCCAGCGCGTCGACCGGATGCCGATCAACCAGAGCGACGTGCACCACGCCACCCCGGTCTATGAGCTCATGGACGGCTGGGAAGAGGATATTTCGGGGTGCCGCAAGTTCGGGGACCTGCCGACCACGACCCAGGCGTACGTCAAACGGCTCGAGGAGCTCATCGGCGCCCCGATCTCGGGCATCGGCGTCGGACCGGGCCGCGAGCAGTCGATCGTGGTCAACGATCTGCTTTGACCCTTTGCTGTCGGCAAAAGTGGTCACTCACGACGGCTTCGACGGGGTGTCTCGGGTCGTTGGTGACCACTTTCGCGGGGGGACGGGTGTCAGAGGTCCAGCCGGTACGCCTCGGTGGCGCCGGTCGCGGACCAGACCGAGTCGGCGGTGGGGTAGGTGCGGGTGGTGAACGTGCGGGACGCGCCGTACGCTTCGACCATGCTGCCGTCGACGAGGATTCGGGCCCGTCCGGACTCGAAGAACGCCGCACCGATCACGGTCGTGGTGATCCCGTCAACGGTGAGGCTCAGCTCCACGGGACCGTCGGCCACGAGCTCGAAAGCTCGTTGGGTGATGGGCTGGGCCGGGCCGAGCATCTCCCGGCGCAGGCCGAGCAGCTCGGCGGCGGGCCGGGCGATGAGCTCACCGTCGCGCAGTGACAGCTCGCGAGGGAACGTGAGCGAGCCGGCCCAACCGGCCGCCGCGGTCTGCTCGGGGGTGCGGTCGAGCTCCCACGCCCACCCCCAGAGCAGAACCCGGTCGGGCTCGGCTAGCACCTGCGGGGCGTAGTAGGCCGGACCTGAGTCGAGGTCCCCGCCCGAGGCCGGCACGAACCGTAGACCCTCACCCCGGTGCTCGAGAGCGCCGGTCAGATAGCGCACGCCCGAGAGCATCCCGACGCCGTCCGAGGCCGCCCGCCACAGCGAGATGACCAGCACCCACCGGCCGTCCAGCTCGAACAGGTTGGGACATTCCCAGATGCTGGCGTTGGCGACCTTTGCAGCGATCGGGTCGTCGCCGGTGAGCAGCGCGCCGAGCGGGACCCAGGACGAGAGGTCGTCGCAGCGGTAGCAGAGCAGCTGCGGACGGCCATCGGTGGTCGCCCGCCCGGCACCCTGCACGGCGTACCGCACGCCGTCGAGGTGGAAGACGAACGGGTCCCTGACCTCGGAGATCTCCGGATCGTCGGGCCGTCCGACGATTCCCGTGCCCTGGCTCCAGCGACGGAGATCTCGTTCCCCCGTGGCCAGGGTCACCTCGGCGTCGGTGGGATCGGCTCGGACCGCCGTATAGATCGCCGTCGGTACCCCGTCGTTCACGACCAGACAGCCCGACCAGCAGCCGTGCGCGTCGACCTGGCCGGGTCGGGGCACTAACGCCACCGGCTCCTCGGCCCAGTGCAGGAGGTCACGCGAGCTGATGTGGCCCCAAGCGATCTGGTCGTGCACGGGTGCGTCGGGGTTGAACTGGAAGAAGACGTGGTAACAACCATCGATCCGGCACAAGCCGTTCGGGTCGTTCAGCCAACCGCGGCGCGGGCGACCGTGGAGCACGGGAAAGGTGGGGTCGTCGGTCATCAGGACTCTCGTTGTCAAGCGGTGGGGGATCGACGTGAACGAACACTGGTTCAGCCTTTCACTCCCGAGGGGGCGATCGAGTTGATGAAGGAGCGCTGGAAGGCAATGAACAAAATCAGCACCGGCACCGTGATGATGCTGGCGTAGGCCATGAGCTGGCCCCAGGACACGTTGAGCTGTTTGAAAGTGGCTGGAGCCTCACCCGGTATGCGTCCGCCATGATCCGGGGCCTGCTCGACGAGGAGATGGGGCGGGTGGCGATGGACATGGTGCTCGACGACGAACGCCCGGCCGCGTCCCGGTTGGTGCCATGCCGGTCCAGCTGCGGAGCTCGGTGAGTCGTCTCGACCCTGCCGGCTGAGTCGGGGCGGAGGCAGGGAGTCGCCCTAAGATCTCTGCGTGGCAGATTCTCTCCGCGTGCTCGTGGTCGGCTCCGGTGGGCGCGAGCACGCGATCGCGCTCGCGCTGGCCTGTGACCCCGCAGTGATCGAGCTGCACGTCGCCCCCGGCAACCCGGGCACCGCCGAGATCGCCACCAACCGGTCGGTCGACATCCTCGACGGGGACGCCGTCGCCGCGCTGGCACGCGAGCTCGCCGTCGATCTGGTGGTGGTGGGCCCCGAGGCGCCGCTGGTCGCGGGGGTCGCTGACGCCGTCCGGGCCGCCGGGATCGCCTGCTTCGGTCCCTCCGGAGCCGCCGCGCGGATCGAAGGCAGCAAGACCTTCGCCAAGCAGGTGATGCACGCCGCCGGGGTGCCGACCGCGGCCGCTCACACCTGCCGCACGCCGACGGAGGTCGCCGCCGCGCTCGACGCCTTCGGGCCGCCGTTCGTGGTCAAGGACGACGGGCTGGCCGCCGGCAAGGGGGTGCTGGTCACCTCCGACCGCGGCGCCGCGCTGGCCCACGCCGCCGCCTGCGGAGAGGTGGTGGTCGAGGAGTACCTCGACGGCCCCGAGGTCAGCTTGTTCGCGATCTGCGACGGGACCACCGTGCTCCCGCTGCAGCCGGCCCAGGACTTCAAGCGGGCCTACGACCAGGACGCTGGACCGAACACCGGCGGAATGGGCGCCTACACCCCGCTGCCCTGGGCCCCGGCCGACCTGGTCGCGGAGGTGCAGGCCACCGTCTTGCAGCCCACGATCGACCAGCTTGCGGCGGACGGCACGCCCTTCGTCGGCCTGCTCTACGCCGGTCTCGCACTGTCGGCCCGCGGTATCCGGGTAATCGAGTTCAACGCCCGGTTCGGTGATCCCGAGACGCAGGTGCTGCTGCCCCTGCTGCAGAACCCGCTCGGCACCCTGCTGCACGCCGCGGCCACCGGGACCTTGGCCGGTCACCCCGCCCTCACCTGGGCGGACGGGTCCGCGGTCGCAGTCGTGCTGGCCAGCGCGGGCTACCCCGAGACGCCGGTGACGGGAGGGGTGATCACCGGGCTCGACCTCGACGCCGGGTCCGACTCGGTCGTCGTGCACGCCGGGACGGCCCGGAACGCGCAGGGCGAGGTGATCAGCGCCGGTGGCCGGGTGCTCGCCGCCGTCGGGACCG
>JBPCRP010000078.1:0-3643 GCA_050996715.1 Propionibacteriaceae bacterium | reverse complement strand
GGCTCTACGCCACCAAGCGTGGTGGGCGGCCTCGGATCGGGGTGGCGGGGGCAGCTTGCCAGGTGACGGTGTTCCAGTCGACGCCGGCGGCGAGGAGCAGCCGGAGGCGGTAGTTGTCGAGGTTGCGGAACCCGTGCCCGATCCGCTTCACCTTCTTGATCAGGGCGTTGACGGCTTCGGTGGGACCGTTGCTGATGCCGCGTCGGCCGGTGGGGGTGAACGCAGCGAGCAGCTCGCCGCGCCAGGCGTCGAGTGTGCGGGCCAGGCGCAGCAGCTCCGGAACGTCGGACTGGGCGCAGCGGTCGAGGATCGCCCACAGCCGGCGCTTGGCGTCGGGCAGGTTCCGGCTGCGGGAGTACAGCAACTGCAGTTCTTGGGCGGTCATCCACGCCTGGGTCAGCTGACCGCTGCGGTCCCCGACGACCAGGGCGTGCTCCAGGACCGCCCACTGCCGGTCGGTCAGAGTGGTGAAGCCGCGGCGCAGCAGCCGCCGAGCCCGGTAGAGCGGGTCGTCGCGGTGCCCGCGCCGCCCGAGGGTCTGCTGTTGGACGCGGCGGCGGACCTCGTCGACCGCGGCGTGGCCGAGGCGGACCACGTGGAAGGCGTCTAGCACCCGCACCGCGTGCGGTAGGGCCGCGGTCAACGCCGTCGCGTAGCCGCGGAACGGGTCCAGCGAGGCCACGGCGACCTGGGCGCGCCAGGCCGGGTCTTGGGCGTTGATCCACTGCTGCAACGCATTGCGGGTGCGGCCGGGCACGACGTCCAAGAGTTGCGCCGAGGCCCGGCCTGGACCGGGCAGGGCCACGATGCCGGTGACGAACTGGGTGTGGTGGCGGCCGTTGGCGGCCAGGAACGCCGTCTCGTCCACCCCGACTGCGACCACGTCGGCGATGCGGGCCGGGTCGTCGATCAGCGGCCGCCCGTGCTCGCGGACCGCCCGCATCACCGTCGCCCAGCCCACCCCGAGCGCAGCCGCGACCGCGGCGACGTCCAGCCCGTCGGCGCCGACCAGCCGGCAGGCTTCCCGGCGAGCCCGCTCCGACAACGACGCCCGCGGCCGCAGCTGATCGCTGGTCTCGCTCCACGTCGCCACCGGGCATAGCAGCTCGGCGCAGCGCCACAGCCGCTTGAGCCACACCAGCGTGACCGCCCGACCACCCGAGGGCAGGTCCCGGACCCGGACCTGGCGGCGGCCGTGCGCCGTCGCCGCGACCCCGCACCCGGCGCACCACGACCGGGTCGCGGTGGTCTCGATCACCTGCTCGAGCTCGCCGAACGCCGTGGACACACCGAGCAGCACGAACCCGGGTAAACCGAGCATGGCCGAGCCGGCACTACCGTCATCTCTCACCTGGGGCCTCTTCCTGTCGCGTCATAGACACCGCGATCATGAGGCCCCAGGCCCACGTTCAAGCCCAGCAGCGAACTACGTGTCGAGCACCCGACCACGCTTCATGGCGAAGAGCCCCCAATGGATCGCGGCTACACGACGCTCGACGAGACGCTTGATCTCGATGCCCACGTGGCGCTTGGACGAGACCTCATCTCATCGTGGATGGTGGACAGGCCGAGCGTGCTCGTTCGCAACCATCCCGCCCACCGCGTAGCGATCGTCCACGGCCTGTGCGCCCACGCCCACCATCTCGCCCGACCAGCCCTCGACCTCATCGAGAACGGCGACGCCCTCTCGGCGGTCTCGTTGGTCCGCACGATTTACGAGGGTGCGCTCACGGCGCACTGGACGGTGCAGGTTCGTGATGCGAGCGAGGCTTTCATCCTTGAAGAGAACAGGCAACGCTCGAAGTTGCGCAGGTCGGTGACCGCATCGTCGATAGCCAGCTCCTTCGCCGAGGGAGCGGCGCTGACGGCCCACGGGGACGCAGCACAGCATGCGATTGAGACGACATCGGCCACGCAGGCGCAGCACTTCAAGCATCTGACGAATGACCTCGCACCGGGCGGTTCAGACGCCTACACCTACTACGGGTTCCTCAGTCACCTCACACACGCGTCCGGAATGACCGCCGAACACTACGTCGAGCTGACGGAGGCCTCCCCAGGCGTGCGCCTGCTGCAGTCGCCGAAACGGAAACCGCTTGAGGCTGACTGGCTCGCCTTCTTCATCGCTGCTTCGCTCGTCTGGGCGGGCCGAGCGCGGGACATGATCGAGCTCGACCACCCGCGGCGCAAGGAGCTCCGGCAGGCGGCCAGGCGCCTAGGCATCGCCGTCGAGTTGCAACCCAGCCAGGCAGCCTGGTTCCGGACGAGTCGGCGGAGCAAGTCGCCCTAGCAGGAGCGCGCTCGGGAATCGGCGTGGACCAGGGCGGCGCCGAACGCCTCGAGGACAATCGGCGGGTGCGGACCTTGCGATGCGCTCTTCGGCACCGCCGATCGTCCGGCCGTGCAACCCCGGCGTGACGCCTCATGTCATCGCGAGCGCGGCTACCGACGTTCGGCAGAGGTGATGGCGCCGTAGCGGATCCTCAATGGGAGCGGTGGGCGGCCGATGTAGCGTCGCTGGTCATGGTCCACCACGGCTCATCGCGGTGGGACGTGGCGGCAGCCGCGGCCACGATGTGGTGTGGCTCCTTCGCGGGCTTGCATCTGTTCTGGGCACTTGGCGGCTCGGCCGGACTCGCGTCATCAGCGGGTCGTGATCTGGCCGTACGTCGACCCGCCAGTTTTGTCATCTTCGGCCTCTACGGCACCGCGTTGCTCCTCGTGGTCGGCATCCTGATCATTGCCGTCACGCGGAGACCTCGAGCGGCCTGGCGCCTGCGCCGCGGGGCGTCCGTGCTCCTGGCCGTTGTCGGTGTCGGACTCGTGTTACGAGGCCTAGCGCTGGAGGTGCTTCTCGCCACGAACGCCGCCGGGCTGCGTGCGAACGTGGGCCTCCTGGAGACCCACTGGAGCCTGATCCTCTGGAACCCGTGGTTCGTCGTCGGAGGAGCGTTGTTCATCGCGACAGCGATTCGGGCCAGCCTGGCCGGATTCGTGCGCGGCGAGTCGCAGTAGACGATGCGCCTACGGCAACGGCTTAGCTCAACCCAAGTACGCGCGCTCGGGCGACCCGGAGGACCCGCCCGGTGAAGATTCACATCGGGGAGACCTCTACGGGGGACAAGCTCGGCGCTCGTCCGCCGACGATATCCGCGGACGGCATCCCGAGTATCGGCACCGGCCAGGCCGCCGTGTCAACCCGGCCGCCTGATCCTCGAGTGCGCTACGCGCCTAGCCTGGGGACATGACAGCGGGGCCGCTGTGAACGGCGGGGTGCTCGTCGGAGCCTTCCTGGCCGCAGCGATCGAAGTGATCGAGATGGTAGCGATCGTGGTGGCGGTCGGCGTCACACGCTCCTGGCGGGCTTCCCTGCTGGGAGCCGCAGGTGGCCTGACCGTCCTGGTCGTCCTGGTTGCAGCGCTGGGCACTGCGTTGCGCGCGGTGCCACTGCAGCCCGTGCGGCTGGTCGTCGGAGCCCTACTGCTCGTCTTCGGGCTGCAGTGGCTGCGCAAGGGTGTGCTTCGCATCTCCCGGGACGGTTGGTCCGCGGGACAGGGCGAGGAGGAGGTCGACGCCGACGACCGACCGGCGCAGGGGTTTGACTGGACCGCCTTCGTCCTCGCGCTCAAGGGCGTCTCATTGG
>JBPCRP010000025.1:0-73792 GCA_050996715.1 Propionibacteriaceae bacterium | reverse complement strand
CCTGTGTCGCCCTCCCCCGCGACGGATGCGGAGAGGGTTTCGCCGGGGCCCGGCTCCTCCCTCCGACGGCCTTCATGGCGCAGCCGGTTCCGGTCGCGGAGGGTGACGCTGACGATCGGGGCCTCGAAAAGCTCCTGAGCCATCCGGGAGATGCGGTCGAAACGCGCCTCGGACGGGGACTCGGTGGTGGTGAGGGTACTCACGGGCCACCACGGGTCCCGCCATCGGGAAGGGGGCGTGCGGTCACGACGAAGCGCTCCTCGCGTCGGCCCCCGCAGCAGATCGAGATATCAGCCACACCCTATCAACCTCGCCAGCACTCGAGCGCCAGCTGCGCCATTTGCCCGCCGGGGCTACGGCGAGCCCGACTGAGCGAACCGGGTGGACTCGGTCAGCGGCTCGGCGCGGGACCGCTCGACTGCCGCACCACGAGCGCGGTCGGCAGCTCGACCCGGCCGGCCAGGAGCTGCTCGCCGCGCCGCATCCGCAGCACCATCCGGAGCGCCTCGGCGGCCATCGCCTCGATCGGTTGCCGGACCGTGGTCAACGGCGGGTAGCACCACCGGGCTTCGGGCAGATCGTCGAAGCCGACCACGCTGAGGTCGGCCGGCACGCGGAGCCCGCGCCGACGCGCCGCCTGGATCACCCCGAAGGCCATGTCGTCGGAGCACGCGAAGATCGCGGTGCAGCCGGTGCGCTCGATGAGCTCATTCGCCGTCTGCTCAGCGGCGTCGCGATTCCACGCGGCGTAGCGCACCTGGTCGGCGTCGAGTTCGACGCCGCCGGCGCTCAGCGCCGAACGGAAGCCGTCGATTCGAGCGGCGGTGAACAGCTCCTCGCTCTGGCCGCCGAGCACCCCGATCCGGCGGTGACCGAACTCGATCAGGTGCGTGGCGACCGCGTGCCCACCCAGCCAGTTCGTGGCGCCGACGCTGGGTGCGGGGTGGTGCAGCTCGTGGCGGGGATCGAGCAGCACCCAGGGGATCGCGGCGGCGGCGAGCCGGTCGCGCTGCTCGTCGTCGGGCTGCATCAGCGCGAGCACCGCGCCGTCGGACGGGTGGTCGACCAGTCGCTGCACCCAGTCGCGTCCGTGATCGTCGCGGATCTCGCTCGCCTCGGCGCTCCCCAACACGACCACCACGTCGAGGTCGGAGTCGCTGGCGACGGTCTCGACCCCACTCAGGACGAGCTGGTGGAAGGTGCCGTGCAGCGAGCTCACCACGAGATGGACCAGGCCCGTCGACGGGGGAAGCTGGGTGCTGGGCCGGCGAGCCTTCACGTAACCGAGGGCGGCCACCGCCTCGAGCACGCGTTGGCGGGTGGCGGCCGAGACGTCGGAGCGCTGGTTGAGGGCCTTGGAGGCGGTCGGAATGGTGACGCCGGCCCGAGACGCCACGGCGGCGAGCGTCGTCCGCGGCCCGGCCGAGGCGGACGGAGCAGGGGCCCGCCCTTCGACCGGCCGGGGTGAGTCGCTCTCCGCGGCACCTCGGATTGTCGCGGACGAACCGACCTCAGCCACGTGTCACCTCCGTTGGGCGTGCGCAACTCGGGCAGGCGGGTGCCGCGACGTTGCGAAACACTACGTAGGTAGCAGTACTAGAGATGTCTCGGAGCCGCAAGGGACTCAGGGCGGAAACTAACTGCCCTTGATGTTTTCGTGACCTGAGCGACGCCATCCCTCCCGAGCCGGATTCTCGGGACCCCGTCACGTCCGACCGGGGTGCGGTGGGGCAGGATCGACCAGATGGATCTCCATTCGGTCGCACCCAGCGAAGGCACCGTCAGTTCCCGGGCCCGGTTCACCACGAGTCTGCCCAGCCGCTCGCTGAACGGCAGTTGGCGGTTCCGCTACGCCACGACCGTGGCCACGGCCCTCCCCGGGTTCGAGGACCCCGAGCTCGACGACCACGCCTGGGACGAGCTGCCGGTGCCGTCGAGTTGGCCGTTGCCGGGGCCGGGACGCCATGGCTACGGGGCGCCCGCGTACACGAACGTGAAGTTCCCGTTCCCGGTCGACCCGCCGCACCCGCCGGACGCCAACCCGGTGGGGGACTATCGGCTCCGCTTCGACGTCGCGGACGGCTTCACCGATGGCGCCCGGCTGCGCTTCGACGGCATCGACAACACCGGGGAGGTCTGGCTCAACGGCGTCCGGCTCGGGCAGACCCGCGGCAGCCGACTGGTCCAGGAGTTCGACGTCACCGGGGTGCTCCGACCCGGGTCCAACCTGCTCGCCGTCCGGGTGGCGCAGTTCTCGGCCTCCTCCTACCTCGAGGACCAGGACATGTGGTGGCTGCCGGGCATCTTTCGCGACGTCACCCTGCTGGCTCATCCCGCCGGGTCGGTGGAGGACCTGCAGATCCACGCCGGGTACGCCGACGACGGCACCGGGACGCTGCGGGTCGAGCTGACCCGGAACACCGCCGAGCCGACCGGGCCGACCGGGCAGACCGGGCAGACCGCCGAGGACACCACGGTCGAGATCGCCGAGCTGGGGGTACGCGGTCGCCCCGGAGAGACGATCATGGTCGGACCGGTGCAGGGCTGGACGGCCGAGACGCCGCGGCGCTATGCGCTGGTGATCACTTCCCCCACCGAGGTGATCACCGAGTGGGTCGGCTTCCGGACGGTCGGCTGGGACGGCACGATCACGGTCAACGGCAAGCCGGTCATGTTCCGCGGGGTCAACCGGCACGAGCACGATCCTGATCATGGTCGGGCGGTGCCCTACGAGCGGCTGCGCGCCGAGCTGCGGCTGATGAAGCAGCACAACGTGAACGCGATCCGCACCTCGCACTACCCCCCGCACCCCGACCTGCTCGAGCTGGCCGACGAGCTCGGCTTCTGGGTGATCGACGAGTGCGACCTGGAGACGCACGGCTTCTTGTTCGCGGCCTGGCGGGACAACCCGTCCGCCGACCCGGTCTGGGCGCCGGCGTACCTCGACCGGATGCGGCGAACCGTCGAACGCGACAAGAACCGGCCGTGCGTGATCGGCTGGTCGCTGGGCAACGAGAGCCACGTCGGGTCCAACCTGGAGGCGATGGCGCACTGGACCAAGGAGCGCGACCCGTCGCGTTTCGTCCACTACGAAGGCGACTGGGCCAGCACCTACGTCGACGTCTACTCCCGGATGTACGCGCCGCACGACGAGGTCGCCCAGATCGGGAACCGATCGGAGCCGGCCGCCACCCCGAGCGGACCGCTCGACGAGACAACCGATGCGCACCGACGCGCGCTGCCGTTCATCCAGTGCGAGTTCGTGCACGCCATGGGCAACGGGCCGGGTGGGATGACCGAGTACCAGGATCTTTTCGACGCCCACGAACGGTTGAACGGCGGCTTCGTGTGGGAGTGGGTCGAGCACGGCATCCGGGCCGAGCACCGGGGGAGCGACGGCACGGTCGAGCCCTACTTCGCCTACGGCGGCGACTTCGGCGAGGTCGTGCACGACGGCAACTTCGTCTGCGACGGCCTGGTCGACGCGGACCGCCGGCCGCGGCCGGCGCTGGGGGACTGGAAGACCGTCGTCGCGCCGGTGAAGATGATCATCGACGAGCAGTGGCAGACGGTCACCGTGCGCAGCGGTTTCGACCACGCCGACGGTGATCATCTGGTGCTGCAGTGGCGGATCGACGGTCCGGAGGGGACGGTGGCCAGCGGCCCGGTGGGACCGCTGTCCTGCCCCGCCGGTGGCTCGGTGACCTACGACCTGCCGGACGAGACGCGCGACCAACGACCCGAGGGGCCGTCAGTGTTGACGGTCTCCGCGGTCGTCGGGGTCGACCTGCCGTGGGCCCCGCTCGGTCACGAGGTCGCGTGGGCCCAGGCGCCCGCCGGCCTGGCCGGGTCGGGCACCGCCGAAGTCCCAGCCAGCTCCGGCACCTCGGCCCCGGAGCGCAGCGACGCGGGGTGGACGCTCGGTCCGGGACATTTCGATGCGGCCGGAGCGCTGGTGCGGCTCGGCGGCCACGCGGTCGAGGGACCTGTTCTCGACCTGTGGCGGGCGCCGACCGACAACGACCTCGGCCGCGACTTCACCGATCAGGCGTGCGACGCCGACGGCTGGACGGCCCAGGGCCTCGATCGGCTGGTCACCCGGCTGCTGGACGTGGCGGTCGACGGGGACGCGCTCGTGGTCACCCAGCGGGTCGGGCCGGCGGTCACCGACGCGTTCGTCGACGTGACCTGGCGCTGGACCAGTGACGGGGACGCGCTCAGCGTGGCGGCGACCCTCCAGGTGGGGGAGCACTGGGGTCCGACGTGGGCGCGGATCGGGGTCCAGCTGACCGTCGACGGCGGCTGGCGCGACGTCGGCTGGGCCGGCTACGGCCCGGGCCAGCGCTACCCCGACACCGGCCAGGGCCAGCGGCTCGGCTGGTGGCGGTCCTCGGTCGCCGACCTGCAGGAGCCGTACGTCCGGCCGCAGGAGAACGGCGCCCGGGTGGTCACCGGGGCGCTGGTCCTCACCGATCCCGACACCGGCTCGTGGTTGACGGTGCGCGCCGACGACGGGTTCTCCTTCGCGGCCCGGCCGTGGTCGACCGCCGCCCTGGCCGCGGCCGACCACACCTACGACCTGGCCCCCGACGGACGCCTGCACCTCACCCTGGACCACCGGGAGCACGGCATCGGGACGGCGGCCTGCGGGCCGGGGGTGCTGCCCGCGTACCGGTTGGACCCGGACGCGCTCAGCTTGGCCGACCGGAGCTTCGGATTCACGTTCCTGCCGAGCACCTCGGAGCCCATCGACGGCTGAGGACACCTGACGACCCACACGCTCCCAGCACGTCCGCGCCGTTGGCGACAATCATGGCTATGAGGACGCTGCCTCTCGCGACGGTCCGCGACCGCCTCTCTGCCCTGGTCGACGACGTGGCCCGAACCCACGACACGCTCACCATCACCCGCAACGGCACGCCCACCGCTGTGGTCCTCTCGATCGACGACTACGAATCGATCATGGAGACTCTCGCCCTCCTCAGCGATCCGGTCGACCAAGAGCGGCTTGCCGAGGCCGAAGAGTCGCTCGCTGCCGGCGAGGCGACGAGCGGTGAGGACATGGGCGACCTCGTCGCTGAGCGAATGCGACGCGCCAACGGCAGGCTGTGAGGTACGACCTGGAAGTCGCCCGCCCAGCGCGCCGAGCCCTGACCGATGAACTTCCCGTAGCGGTGGCCGCGGCAGCAGGGGAGCTCCTCGACGGACCCCTTCGCGACAACCCCCACCGAGTGGGGACGCCGTTGCGAGCACCGTTCGCCGGACAATGGGTCGCGCGACGCAGCAGTTATCGGATCCGATACCGCATCGACGACGGTCGGCGGCTCGTGATGGTGCTTGACATTCGTGGTCGCGCCGACGCCTACCGGTCGTAAACCGGAGAGGTGCCAGTGCTGCAGCCACGCCGGGGACGTACGCCGGAACCCGCGGCCGTATCGCCTCCGTCCCGCAGACTGCAAGGAAATGATGCTGGATGCCGACACGACGCCGAAGCCACGGCAAGACCACAGACGGCTCACCCGCGGCGGGGTTTCCCTCGGGGATCAGACGTTGAGGTCAGGAAGGGTTGCTGGTGAGGCGGTGGTGGAGATCGTGGACGTGTCGGGTGATGTCGTCGCGGACCAGCCGCATCCGGTCGATCCCGTCGATGCCCCGCAGCGACGGCTCGTCGATCTCCCAGGTCTCGTAGGTAGGTCCGGGCAGCGGCTCGACGTCGGCTTCGCCGACGGTGACGACCACGTCCGCGGCCTGCTGCAGCTCGCGGGTCAGCTGCCGGGGCTGCTGGTCGGTGATGTCGACCCCGACCTCAGCCAACGATTCCACCGACAACTCGTTCAGCGTGGTGCCCGCCTTCGTGCCGGCCGACTCGACCTGCCACGTGCCTCGGTCCGGGTCACGGGCAACGGCATGGCGGAACAAACCGGCGGCCAGCTGGGACTTGCCGCCGTTCTTGACGCAGACGAACAGCACCCGGGTCACCGGCGGACCTCCTGTCGGCTGGTGGTCGGGAAGTGGCGGCGGGCCCACAGAGCGACGTAGACCAGTCCGACCAGGGCGGGCACCTCGATCAGCGGCCCGACGACTCCGGCGAGAGCCTGGCCGGAGGTGACGCCGAAGGTGGCGATCGCAACGGCGATAGCCAGCTCGAAATTGTTGCCGGCGGCGGTGAACGCCAACGTGGTGGTGCGGGGGTAGCCCAGCTTCAGGGCGCGGCCGAGCACCATGCCGGCGGTGAAGACGACGGCGAAGTAGACCAGCAGCGGCAGGGCGATCCGGACCACGTCCAGGGGCCGTTCGCTGATGGTGTGGCCCTGGAGAGCGAACAGCACCACGATGGTGAACAGCAGTCCGTAGAGGGCCCACGGCCCGATCTGGGGCAGCACGGTCGACTCGTACCAGTCCCGGCCCCGCGTCCTCTCCCCGAAGGTGCGGGTGAGATAGCCGGCGACCAGCGGGATGCCGAGGAAGATCAGCACACTGACGGTGATCGCCCAGACCGAGAACCCGGTGGTGGTGGTGGGCAGGCCGAGCCAGCCTGGCAGCACCTGCAGATAGAACCAGCCCAACGCCCCGAACGCGACGACCTGGAAGACGGAGTTGACCGCCACCAGGACGGCGGCCGCCTCGCGGTCGCCGCAGGCCAGGTCGTTCCAGATCAGCACCATCGCGATGCAGCGGGCGAGGCCGACGATGATCAGCCCGGTGCGGTACTCGGGCAGGTCGGGCAGGAACAACCAGGCCAGGGTGAACATGAACGCCGGCGCCAGCAGCCAGTTGATGGCCAGCGAGGCGACCATCAGCCGCCGGTCCCGCAGCACGGTCCCGGTGTCGGTGTAGCGGACCTTGGCGAGCACCGGATACATCATCACGAGCAGACCGACCGCGATCGGCAGCGACACCGACCCGACCTTGACCGCGTCCAGCGCCTCGGCCAGTCCCGGGATCAGCCGGCCGAGCAGCAGACCGAGGGCCATGGCGGCCAGGATCCAGGCGGGCAGCCACCGGTCCAGCACCGACAGCCGGCGCAGCACCGGGCCGGTGTCGATTACCCCTGGCCCGGGAGTGCGGGTGTCGTCAACGGTGTCACTCACCCGCAGGTTTGGTGGCTTGGATGATCGCGGCGTGCATCTGCGGCTCGGCCTCGTGGGTGAACCTGACCGACGCGTCGATGAACCCGGCGGCGGCGAGACCGTCGAGGTACTCCTGTCTCGACAGGGCGCCGGCGATGCAGCCGGAGAACGACCCCCGGGCGGCCCGGTCAGCCACGGTCAGCTGGTCCTCGGCGACCACGTCGGAGATCCCGATCCGTCCGCCCGGGGCCAGCACCCGGAAGATCTCGGCCAGCACCCGCGCCTTGTCGCCGGACAGGTTGACCACACAGTTGGAGATCACCACGTCCACCGCGGCGTCGGGCAGCGGCAGGTCCTCGATCTGGCCGTGCACGAACTCGACGTTGGTGGCGCCGGCCCTCGCGGCGTTCGCGCGGGCCAGCTCGAGCATCTCCGGGGTCATGTCGACCCCGTAGGCGTAACCGGTCGGACCGACCCGCCGGGCGGACAGCAGCACGTCAATGCCACCACCGGAGCCGAGGTCGAGCACCCGCTCGCCTGCGCGGAGGTCAGCGACCTCGACAGGATTGCCGCACCCCAGGCTGGCCAGCACGGCCGCGTCCGGCAGCTCGCCGGTGTCGGCGTCGGCGTAGCGACCCGCGCCGAACACCTGACCGTCCTGGTCGAACGCGTCCGCCACCGGACCGCAGCACGACGCGGACCCCTGGCCGACCAGTCCATGGCTGACCGCCACCGCCGCGGCCGCATAGCGGGTCCGCACCTGCTCCTGGATCTCTTTGACCGTGGCCATCACTCGGCTCCCCTTCTATTGACGCCTATCGATGCGACCGAGCATGCCTTACGCATCGACGACTGTCAATCGGTGTGGCAGACTCGGTGCATGACGACCACGCGCGAGCTGACGGTGCTCGACCTGGCGTGTTGCGGTGCCGGGATCCCGGCGGCGCTCGACGTGTCCGAAGCCGAGCAGCTCGCCGCGCGGTTGAAGGCGGTCGCCGATCCGGCCCGGCTGCGGCTGCTGTCCCTGGTGGCCCGAAGCGTCGACGGTGAGGCGTGCATCTGCGACCTGACCGGCCCGGTCGGACTGTCCCAGCCGACCGTCTCCCACCACATGAAGCTCCTGGTGGACACCGGGCTGCTCACCCGCGAGCAGCGCGGCAAGTGGGCCTACTACCGGCTGGTTCCCGGCGCGCCCGAGCACCTGGCCGCGGCCCTCCTGGAGCCCCTGCAGCGACCGTAGCGACGCGGATCCTGGGACCAGACGCGGCGGGAGATCCTCCGGAGCGAGTCCCTGGAGCCGCTGGTCGACACCGCGCAGCGACGTCCGGCGACCCATACTGGGCGGGTGCTGGAGGGTCGGGGCGGGGACGCACCGGGTGGCCCCGAGCTGCTCGACTCCGGGCCGCCGCCGTCGCCGGGTCGACGCGGCCTGCTGCTGGGGCTCCTCGGTGTGGTGGTCCTGGTCCTGGTCGGCTTCTCGCTCACTGCTCATCGCGACGATCCCTCGGTGATGCCCCCGCCGTCTCCGTCGCCCCCGGTCCAGCGGCCGACGTGGTCCGTCTCGCCGACCGTCTCCGCCACCCCGGGCCCGACGGGGTCGGCGACCCGGCCGGTGGTGACGCGCGGTTCCGGGCCGTTGGCTCCGGGACTGGACCTCGGGGTTCTCTACGCCTACGGGTCGAGCACCCTGTTCGCGATTGACGTGGCCAGCGGGGACGTCCGGCGGACCGACGGCGTCGAGCTCGGCAGCACCGCGCCGGTGGAGCTGGCGCCCACGGCCGACGGCCTGGTGCTTCGTTCCCTGGACGCGGTACCGGGGGTCATCGTCCGCGTCGGGAGGGGCCCCGCGGCACTGACGGGCCTGCTGAGGTCCAGTGATGCGGTGCTTCCGGGGCCTGACGGGCACGTCTGGGTCGGTACCTACGGCGAGCGGGAGACCATGCGCCTGGTGGACGGCCGCGGGCAGGTGGTCGGCCCGACGGTCACCGCCACCGGGTCGTTCGGCCCCGACGGCCGCGGCGGCCTGCTGCTCTCCGACGTGGGCGGGATGTGGCAGGCCTACCCGGGGCCGCTGCGACGGATCACCATCGGCGTCGTCACCGCGGTGGGTCCACGGCACTACCGACTCACCGAGTGCGACGACGCCCACCGGTGCTGGGACGAGATCTACCTCCGCTCGACCGGGGAACGCCGCCGGCTCGGACGGGCCCAGCCGGTGTTCGAGTCGGTCGGGCTCATCTCCCCCGACGGCCGTTTCGCCGTGTCGGTGCTGCACCGCGTCGACGGTGCGACCACGTCCCGGGTGGCCCGGCTCAGCGACGGCAAGGTCGTGCACAGCTTCACCGACCCCCCCGACGGGTACGGCTCGTCGCCGCAGTTCGCCGTCTGGCTCACGTCCCGGTGGCTGGCGGTGCTGCAGGACGGGAGGCTGGTGCTCTACGACAGCGCCACCCAGCAGGTGCGCACCCCGGAGCTCTCGGTGCGGCTGACCGGGCTGGCCTGGCGACCGGCACGGTGAGCCGGCCGCGACGCCGTCCCTGGCGCACCACGCCGTACCCGGCGGTCGAACCCGCGACCCAGGGTTCAGGACGCGGCGAGAGCACGGCCAGCACTGCCTGCGCAGGGATCAGCGGAGGTAGCCGACGTCCTCGTAGGAGATGGTGCTGAGCCCGAACGCGCCGAAGTTGGCCACGGTCGGCACCGTGGCCACGAAGTCGGGGCGTTGGTAGAGGGGGAGCGAGGCGGCCGCGGACCACAGCAACACGTCGGCCCGGTTGGCGGCCGCGGCCCGCTGGGCGGGGTCGGACTGGGTGGCCACCTGGGCCACCAAAGTGTCGAGCTCGGGCAGCTTCAGCTGGGTGCGGTTGGCGGCGGCGCCACTGACGTAGACGGCCAGGGAGTCGTACGGCGAACGGCTCACCGTCCGACTGACCGCGGCGATCTGGAACGCGTGCGTCTGCAGCCGTGCCGCGACCTTGTCGGCGGCCACCGAGACCACCTCGGCCTTGACCCCCACGGCGTCGAGCTGGGTCGCGAGCAGCCGGGCCTCCCTCGCGGCCGCCGGATCGTCGTCGGACTGCAGGATGGTGAGCTGCAGCACCGCCGCGCCCTTGGCCCGAACGCCATCGGCGCCGCGGACCCAGCCGGCGGCGTCCAGGTCGGCCTGGGCCCGGTCGGGGTCAAAGGTGATCCCGCCGGCGGCCGCATTGTCGGCGTACCCCGGCTGGCCGGGCAGGAAGACGTGGTTGCCGAGTGGGCTGATCGTCCAGCCCGTGCCCTGCAGGTCGGTGGCACCCAGGGCACCCCGGTCGATCGAGCGGGCCACGGCCTGCCGGACGATCCCGTCGGCCAGCACCCCCGATCCGGTGTTGACCAGCAGCTCCCGGACCACCTCGCCCGGCGCCTGCCGGATGGTGGTGCCGGGCAGCTTGGCGACCTGGGCGTAGGTCGTCGGGTCGATCCGGTACGCGTCGAGCTGGTGATCGGTGTAGGCGGCGGCCTGGTCGGCCGGAGCGATGGCGCGGAAGAGCAGCTGGTCCAGCAGCGGCGGGTCGCCCCACCAGCGCTGGTTGGGCACCTCGGTCAGGATCTTGGCACCGGCGTCGTACTGGTCAAAGCGGAACGGGCCGGCTAACCAGTCGTTGTGGATGCTCCGCCACCCCGTGTTGAACGTGGTGGCGTCGGCCACGCTCTCGGCCTTGAGCACGCCGGGGCTGTCGAAGACCTCGGTCCAATCGGGGTAGACGCCCTTGAACGTGACGGTGACGTGGAACTTGTCGGCGGCCGTGGTCACCGACGCGATCTGGCTGAACTCCGCGGTCCGGGCACACCGGAAGCCGCGGTCGGTGCCGTTGCACGCCCGCCAGGTGGCGATCATGTCGTCGCCGTCGACCGGCGAACCGTCACCCCAGACCGCGGCGGGATTCAGCACGTAGGCGACCGTGGTCGGGCTCGCGGCCGTCTGCGTCGCCGACACGAGGTAGTCGGGGTCAGGCGTCGGGACCCCCGCCGCGTCGTAGCTGAAGAAGTGCGGCAGCAAGGGCTCGCGGATCGTGTCGAGATCGGCGGAATCCCCGTCGGTGCTCAGCGGGTTCCACGTTCCGGCGATCGTCGCGACGGGCTGCCGCAAGGTGCCGCCGTGCTGCAGGTCGGCGCGGTCGTGGGCGTTGATGTCGCGCTGCGGTACGCCGACGGTCGGGGTGGGGCTGGGCGCGTCGCTCCCGCCGCCGGTGCAGCCGGCCGCACCGACGAGCAGCAGGGCGATCAGCACGGGAGCGGCCCGCCGACCCCGCCGACCCCGGCGTCGCCGAGGGGGCGGAGAGGGTCGAGGAGGCCGAGGGGACCGGAGGGCTCGAGGGGACCGGAGGGCTTGGGAGGCACGGAGGGCTCGGGAGGTACGGAGGGCTCGGGAGGCACGAAGGGCCCGCAGGCGGAGGATGCGCATCAGATCCAGACCCGGAACCACATCCGGGAGAGCCACTGCGAGCGCAGCAACGTCTCGTCGGTGAGGATCGGATAGAAGTAGGCGAAGTTGGCCGCCACGATCGCCAGGAAGGCCCCGGCCACGACGCAGCCGACGAGGCGGCGGTTGCTGCCGTCGGCCGGCCCGGCGAGGTAGCCCAGGCCCAGGGCCACCGCCATCACCGAGAAGGGGATGATCGCGATGGCGTAGAAGAAGAACAGCGGCCGGGTGTCGTAGGCGAACCACGGCAGCCAGCCGCTCAGCACCCCGACCACGGGGATGCCGAACCGCCAGTCGCGGCGGCCGACCCAGAGCACGACCGCCGCCACGATCGCGATCACCGCCGCCCACCACAGGGCCGGCGTCCCGATCCCACTGATCACCTGCAGGCAGGTGTCGGGGCCGGGGCACCCCGCCGTACCGGGCTGGATGTCGTTGACCGCGTCGATCCCGATCGGCCGCGCGATGATCAGCCACCCCCACGGGTCGGCGGCGTAGGTATGGGTCGCGTGGTTGATGTAGTCGCCGGTGTGGAAGGCGTAGATCTCCTTCTGGTAGTGCAGGAAGGAGGCCAAGCTGTCCCCGAACATCGTGATCGTGCGGGCGCCGGGGTGCTCGGCCCCCCAGTGCCGGTCGTACCCGCCGGAGGTCGCGAACCAGCCGCCCCAGGTGGCGACGTAGACCCCGACGCTGAGCACGATCAAGGACACGAACGCCGGGGCACCGTCGCGGAGCAGCGCCAGCGACGACCGCCAGCCGGCTCCGGCCAGCCGGCGGGCCCCGAGGTCCCAGGCCAGCGACAGCAGCGCGAAGGCGGCGAGCACGTAAAGGGTGTTCCACTTGGTGCCCAGGGCCAGCCCGAAGCAGAGTCCGGCGGCGATCCGCCACGGGCGGATGATCAGCGCCGGTCCGAACCGGCCCCCGAGATCGGTCAGCTGGTGGCGTTCCAGGTGACGCGCCAACCGCTCCCGGAACCAGTCCCGATCCGCGGCCAAACACGAGACCCCGGCCACCAGGAAGAAGGCCAGGAAGATGTCCAGCAGCGCGGTGCGGGACATCACGAAGTGCAACCCGTCGAAGGTGAGCAGCAGGCCGGCGAGCCCGCCGATCAGGGTCGAGCGGGACACCCGGCGGACGAGTCGGATCAGCACGAAGATCAACAGGGAGCCGAAGACCAGCGAGGCGAAGCGCCAGCCGAACGAGTTCATCCCGAAGATCTGCTCGCCGCCGGCGATCAACCACTTGCCGACCGGCGGATGCACGATGAAGGCGGACCCGCTGTTCATCACGTCGACGTGGCCGGCGGTGACCTGGTCGTTGGCGTCTTGGGGCCAGGAGCGCTCGTAACCGAAACGGAGCAGCGAGTAGGCGTCCTTGGCGTAGTAGGTCTCGTCGAAGACCAGCTTGTTGGGGACCGCGAGTCGCGGCAGCCGAATCGCGAAGGCGATCGCGGTGATCACTGCGGTGACAACCCAACCGGTGATCCGGTCGGTGGGCATCGGGACCCGCAGGCGGTCGATGGTGCTGGCCGGGCGCCAACGCTGTGGCGGGCCCGGCGGCAGGGCGGGGGGTGCGGCCGGCAGGGTCGGGGGCGCGGCTGGGTCGATCAGCACGTCGCTCGTCACGGCGCCCATGGTAGGTCTCCGACCTCGGTGCGGGGCGCCGCGTGAGACGGTGACGGCGTGGAGCGCGGGGATGGCGGTGACCGGCCGGGGGCCGGGTCGGGGGCTGGGTCGGGGGCGGGGCCGAGGGCTGAGTCGGGGGCGGGCCGGCTGGTGCTGGCGGGGACGCCGATCGGGGACGTGACCGACGCGTCGCCGCGGCTGCTGGCCGCCCTGGCGTCGGCCGACGTGGTCGCCGCGGAGGACACCCGGCGGCTGCACGGACTGCTGCAGCGGATGGGAGCACCCGCCCCGGCCGGCCGCGTCGTGTCCTACTTCGAGGGCAACGAGGCCGCCCGGACCGAGACCCTGCTGGCCGAGCTCCGGGGTGGGGCGACGGTGGTCCTGGTCACCGACGCCGGCATGCCCAGCGTGTCGGACCCGGGCTACCGGTTGGTCGCCGCGGCCGTGGCGGCCGAGGTGGCGGTCACCGCCGTACCGGGGCCGTCGGCGGTGCTGACCGCCCTGGCCGTCTCAGGGCTGCCGTCGGACCGGTTCTGCTTCGAGGGTTTCCTGCCCCGGAAGCCCGGTGAGCGGTCCCGCCGGCTGGCCGAGCTGGCCGCCGAGCCGCGCACGATGATCTTCTTCGAGGCCCCCCACCGGACCGCCGAGACGTTGACGGCGATGGCCGAGGCGTTCGGGCCCGAGCGGGCCGGGGCGGTGTGTCGGGAGCTGACCAAGACCTACGAGGAGGTCCGGCGGGGCGGGGTGGCGGCGCTGGCCGGGTGGGCCGCCGACGGCGTCCGGGGCGAGGTGACGCTGGTCGTGGCCGGCGCCGCGCCGCCGGTGGTGGACCTGCCTGCTGCGGTGGCCCAGGTCGCCGAACGGGTCGCGGCGGGCGAGAAGCTCAAACCCGCCGTCGCCGCCGTCGCTGCCGAGACCGGCCTGGCCAAGAACGCCCTCTACGACGCCGCCCTGGCCGCCCGCCGTACCCCCTGACCCGCCATTTTGAACACAATGACCCCATCGGCCCGCCTGGTCGGGGTCATTGTGCACAAAATGGCGGCTTAGGGTGGCCGGGTGGATCGGCGGGCCGAGGTGAGCGAGCAGGGGCAGCGGCGGAACCTGGAGCGGCCGCCCCGTCCCGAGCCCCTTCCCGTGGCGGTGGTGGACAACCACTGCCACCTCGATGTGGCCGACGGCCGGACCGATCTGCCCCCCGAGCTCGCGATCGCCGAGGCGGCAGCGGTCGGCGTCACCCGGATCGTCCAGGTCGGGTGCGATGTGGCGAGCTCCCGCTGGGCGGTGGCGGCGGCGGAGCGGTTCCCGAGCGTGGTGGCCGCCGTGGCGGTGCATCCGAATGACGCCGCGCAGCCGGGTACCGACCTCCCGGCCGCCCTCGCCGCGATCGAGGCGCTCGCCGCCCACCCCCATGTCCGGGCCGTCGGTGAGACCGGGATGGACCGGTTCCGGACCCGCGACGAGGCCGGAATCGCTCGGCAGCGGGAGTCGTTCGCCGCGCACATCGCCCTCGCCCACGCGTACGGCCGCACGCTGGTCATCCACGACCGCGACGCCCACGCCGACATCCTCGACGTGCTCGACGCGGAAGGGGTGCCGGAGCGGGTGGTCATGCACTGCTTCTCCGGCGACGCCGACTTCGCCCGGGCGTGCCTGGACCGCGGGGCCTACCTGTCCTTCGCCGGCACCGTCACCTTCGGCAACGCCCAGCCCCTCCGAGACGCGCTGGCCATCGCCCCGCGGAACCAGATTCTGGTCGAGACCGACGCGCCCTACCTGACCCCGACGCCGTTCCGCGGCCGGCCGAACGCCTCCTACCTGGTCCCGCACACGGTCCGGGCGATGGCCGAGGTCCGCGGGGACGACCTCGCGGACCTGTGTACGGCGATCGCCGCCAACACCGACGCCGCGTTCGGCGGGGCCTGGGAGCAGTGCCCGACCGAGGCGACCGATGGAGCTCGCTGACGTCCTCGCCCGGCGGCGGATGGTGCGCCGCTTCGACCCGGACGTCGCCGTACCGCCGGAGATCATCGAGAGCCTGCTCGCCGCCGCCCGCCGGACGCCGTCGGCCGGGTTCACCCAGGGCGTGGCGTTCCTGGTGCTCGACCGCCCCGAGGACCGCGACCGCTTCTGGTCCGCCACCGCCCCGGGCGCCGCGCGCGCGACGAGCCGCTGGCTGGACGGGATGCAGACGGCGCCGCTGCTGATCCTGGTCTGGACCAGTGAGCAGGCCTACCTCGACCGGTACGCCGAGCCCGACAAGGGCTGGACCGACCGCGACCCCGACCGCTGGTCGGCGCCGTACTGGTGGGTCGACGCAGGGATGGCGTCGCTCGCCCTGCTGCTCAGCGCCGTGGACGCGGAGCTCGGCGGCTGCTTCTTCGGGGTGCCGGTGGACCGGCAGGACGCCGTCCGCGCCGCGTTCGGGGTGCCGAGCGACCGGCAGAGCGTCGGCGTGGTTGCCGTGGGACGTCCGGTGGGCTCCAGCGGTACGCCCGGTTCGCCGGCCCGACGGCCACGCCGTCCCGCGGCCGAACTGATCCACCGCGGTCACTGGTTATAGCCGCCGTTTGCGCAATTGGGCAGAGCGACACTCCGCCGTTATGCTTTTGTGATCTCGCGGGCCTCGGTCAAGGATCGGCCCGCGCTCCATATGTCCTCAACCCGGGGTCGTCGCCGTCTGCGGCGCGCCCCTCTGGAGAACTGTGCGCAAAGTCATTCCCGCAGCCATCGCCGGTGTGGCGGCCCTCGCCGTCGCCGGTGGAGCCTTCGGCTACTCCGCAGTCCACAAGGACGTCACCGTGGCCGTCGACGGCCAGAAGACCCAGGTGAGCACCCTGTCGGGGAGCGTCGCCGACGTCCTCAGCCAGCAGGGCATCACCGTCGGTGAGCACGACCTGGTGGCGCCCGCGGCCGACGCGGCCGTGACCGACGGGCAGCTCATCTCGGTGCAGTACGGCCGTCAGGTGACCCTCGACGTAGACGGTGCGACGAAGTCGTTCTGGACCACCGCGCGCGACGTGAACAGCGCCCTGGCCGCCGTGGGTCTGCAGTCCGAGGGGGCCAAGCTCTCGACCAGCCGCTCGGCGCCGATCGGTCGCCAGGGCCTGGCCATCGACGTGAACACCCTCAAGACGGTCAGCGTCAAGGCCGGCGGCAAGACCACCAAGGTGCAGACCACCGGCGCCACCGTTGCCGACGCGCTCGCTGCCGCCAAGATCACCCCCGACGGTGACGACCTGCTCAGCCCCAAGCGGGCCACCGTGATCAAGGACGGGTCGCGGGTCACCTTCGTCAAGGTGGACAAGAAGAAGGTCACCAAGAAGACCGCGGTCGACTTCGACGTGGTGCGCAAGAACACCAGCAAGCTGAGCAAGGGCACGACCAAGGTCGACACCACGGGCCGCAACGGAACCCGGACCACGACCTACGTCGAGACCCGTTACGACGGGAAGCTCAAGAGCAGCAAGAAGGGCGCTTCCACGATCACCACGGAGCCCCGGACCAAGATCGTGCTGGTCGGCACCAAGGTGCGCCCGGCGGCCCCGAAGAAGTCCACCTCCTCCTCAAGGTCGTCCTCCAGCTCCTCCAGCCGGACGAAGAGCTCCGGCGGCAGCCCGAGCGTGGCCTCGGGCAGCGTGTGGGACAAGATCGCCCAGTGCGAGTCCGGCGGCAACTGGTCGATCAACACCGGCAACGGCTTCTACGGGGGCCTGCAGTTCACCTTGTCGACCTGGCACGGGTACGGCGGCTCCGGGATGCCGAACAACGCCAGCCGCCAGGCGCAGATCGCCGTGGCCAAGCGCGTCCAGGCGGCCCAGGGCTGGGGTGCGTGGCCGGCGTGCACGGCCAAGCTCGGCATCGGCTGATCTCCGGACCCCCGGCCGTACCGGGGCGGGGTCGGCGATGAGCGGCGGCCTGCTCGACGCCACCACCGTCCGCTCGATCGCCGCCCGGCTCGACCTTCGTCCGACCAAGCGGCGGGGGCAGAACTTCGTCGTCGACCAGAACACCGTCCGCCGGATCGTCGCCACCTCGGGCGTGGGCCCGGGCGACGTGGTGCTCGAAATCGGCCCGGGCCTCGGCTCGCTCACCCTGGGGCTGCTCGAGGTGGCCGACCGGGTGGTCGCGGTGGAGATCGACGAGTCGCTGGCCGGGGCGCTGGCCGGGACCGTCGCCGAGCAGATGCCCGCCCGGGCCGACCGGCTCGACGTGATCACCGCCGACGCCCTGCGAATCGCCACCCTCCCGCACGCCCCGACCGCGGTGGTGGCCAACCTGCCCTACAACGTGTCGGTCCCGGTCCTGCTGCACCTGCTGGCCGCGTTCGGCAGCTGGGACCGCGGGCTGGTCATGGTCCAGGCCGAGGTCGCGGACCGGTTGGCGGCCGGGCCGGGCTCGCGGACCTACGGCGTCCCTTCGGCCAAGCTGGCCTGGTACGCCGCCACCCAACGGGTCGGTAGCGTCGCGCCGAGCGTCTTCTGGCCCGTGCCCAACGTCGAGTCGGGCCTGGTCGCGCTTCGTCGGCGCGAACCGCCGGAGACCACCGCGACCCGGACCGAGGTCTTCGCCGTGATCGACACCGCCTTCGCCCAGCGCCGCAAGATGCTGCGTTCGGCGCTGGCCGGGCTCGTCGGCTCGTCCGGCGCCGCCGCGGAGCGACTGCTCGCCGCCGGCGTCGACCCGCAGGCCCGGGGCGAGACGCTGACCATCACCCAGTTCGCCCGGATCGCCGAAGCGCTCAAGGTCTGACCGGGCGCAATCCGTCCCCCGTCCGGGGCGGCCGCGAACGGCCCGTCTAGCCTCGGGCGATGGTCTCACCGCTTCCCCCCGCCGCCGTGGGCGTCCGGGTGCGGGCGCCGGCCAAGGTCAATCTGGCGTTGAAGGTCGGCCCGGTCCGGCCCGACGGTTACCACCCGTTGGCCACCGTCTACCAGGCCGTGGCCCTCTACGACGAGGTCAGCGCCGAGTGGTCGGACCCGGGCCGGTTCGAGGTCACGGTCACCGGGGAGGGTGCCGACCTCGTCCCGACCGACCACACGAATCTCGCCGTCCGGGCGGCCCAGCTGCTCGCGGAGCGGTACGGGCTCGAGCAGCTCGGCCGCGAGGACCAGCTCGGGGTGCGGCTGGCGATCACCAAGAACATCCCCGTGGCGGGCGGGCTGGCCGGCGGGTCCGCCGACGCCGCCGCGGCCCTGCTCGCCTGCGCGACCCTGTGGGACCTCGACGTGCCGTTGGAGCACCTGGTCGAGCTCGGCAGTGAGCTGGGCAGCGACGTCCCCTTCGCCCTGCTCGGCGGTACGGCGGTGGGCAGCGGCCGCGGCGAAGTCGTGGCTCCGGCCCTGGCCCGGGGGGCGTACGACTGGGTGCTCGCCTTCGGGCACCACGGCCTGTCCACGCCAGCGGTCTACCGCCGGTTCGATGCGATGGATCCCGAGCCGGGCCGGACCCCGTTCGAGATCCCACCCGACCTGATGAACGCGCTGCGCGGGGGCAACCCGCGCGACGTCGGTGCCGCGCTGGTCAACGACCTGCAGTGGCCGGCCCTGCACCTGCAACCCCGACTCCGGCAGGTGCTGGCGGCGGGCCGTGAGCTCGGGGCCGTCGGCGCTGTCGTGTCGGGGTCGGGTCCGACCTGCGCGTTCCTGGCGGTCGACGAGTCGGCGGCGATCGACCTCAGCGTCGGGCTCACCGCCGAAGGCGTGTGCCGGACGGTGCGGCGGGCCGCGGCTCCCGCCCACGGCGCCCGGGTGATCGGCTGAGTGGTCCCGCGCGTCGCGGGGCACACGACGGTCCCCGTCACGATCTGGACCAAAAGGCCGGTTCGTTGCCGAGCACCACGTGGTGCTGAGCGTGAACGGCCCGGACGAGATGGGTTGAGCCGTCCTTTTGGTCCACTCCACCGGCCGCACTGGCTAGCCTGCCGTCCGTGCGCACACGGTCGAACGTCACCCCGGCCTGCTGCGACCGCTGCGGCCACACGACCAGGGCGAGAACCACCGGGTAGCCTCCCCGCTGGAGTTGCTGACCGACCTGTGCTTCGTGGTCGCGGTGGCCCAGATCGCCGCCGTGCTGCACCACTCGATCTCCGCGGACCACGTCGGGTCGGGCGTGGCGAACTTCGCGATGGTCTTCTTCGCGATCTGGGGCCTGGCTCAATTTCACGTGGTTCGCCTCGGCCTACGACAACGACGACGTCGGCTACCGGCTGCTGACCATCCTGCAGATTTTCGGGTCGCTGGTGCTGGCGGCGGGCGTCGAGTCGATGGCGGCCGGCGACTTCACCCTGGGTGTGGTGGGCTACGTGATCATGCGGGTCGCCCTGGTCGCGCAGTGGTTGCGGGCCGCTCGGGCGGACCCGGTGCATGGAGTCACCTGCCGCCGCTACGCGGTCGGGATCCTCGTGGTGCAGCTGTTCTGGGTGACCCTGCTGCTCGTGCCGGCCGGGCTCAAAGTCCCGCTGTTCCTGCTGGGTGTGGTGCTCGAGCTCGCCGTGCCCGCCTTCGCCGAACACGCCGGGGCGACCAGCTGGCACCCCCACCACGTGGCCGAGCGCTACGGGCTGTTCTTCATCATCGTGTTAGGGGAGACGATCCTGTCGACCACCGTGGCGTTGGAGAGTGCGCGGGGAGGTCGTCGAGGTCGAGCACGCCACCGGCGGGTTGATCATGGTCGTGGTCGGCGGCGCTGGTCACCGGCCCGGTGGCGCTCCTGCTGACCGTGCTCTGGCTGATCCACCTGCGTCGCCACGACCCGAGCCCGCGGACGGCGGCGCCCTTCCTGGGTGCGGTGCTGCTGCTCCTGGGGGCGACCTTCACCCCGGTCCCCGAGCTGGCGACCGGGGTCATCTGCGCCCTGCTCGTGGTGGTCGAGGTCCGGCTCGCGGGGCTGCTCCCCGCCGCCGACTGAGCCGCCGACACCCGACCCAGCCGCTGACTGAGCCGCCGACCCAGCCGCCGCACCCGGGGAGCTGCGGTCAGACGTACGGCGCGAGCAGCACCCGCAGAGACCCCGCCAGGGCGGCGCGCTGGTCGGGGCTGAGCCCGGCGAGCAGCTCGTGCTCGGCGGCGAGCAGGTCCGCGAACGCTGCGTCCACCGTCGTCCGGCCGTCGTCGGTCAGCCGGACCAGCACACCGCGCCGGTCGCCGGGCTGCTCCTCGCGGGCCACCAACCCGCGGGCGACCAGCCGGTCGACGCGGTTGGTCATGGTGCCGGAGGTCACCATCGTCTCGCGCAGCAGCGTCCCGGGGGAGAGGCGGTACGGCGCCCCCGCCCGACGCAGCGCCGCCAGCACGTCGAACTCCCACGACTCCAGGCCGTGGGCCTCGAACGCCCGCCGCCGTTGCCGGTCCAGGTGGCGGGCGAGCCGGCTGATCCGGGAGAGCACCTGCAGCGGCTCCACGTCCAGCTCGGGGTGCTCGCGCTGCCACGCGGTGACCAGGCTGTCCACCTCGTCCCGCGGGCTCTCGCTCATCTCGCGGAGTCTAGGTCACGCCGCTCGCGCCCCCCACCCCTTGCGAAAGTGGTCACCAACGACTCGGGACACGCCGCGGTGGGCCCCAAAAGTGACCACTTTCGCCCGGCGGAAGGGGTCAGCGGGCCGTGAGGTCGACGTCCTGCCGGGGCAGCACGGCCGCAAGACCGACGATCCCCACGCAGAGCACCGCGGGGACGGCCATGGCGTGGTGGATGCCCACGTGGTTGACGACGAAGCCGATCACGCCCGGGCCCATCAGGAAGGCGGCGTACCCGAAGGTCACCACGACCGCCAGCACCCGGCCGCCCCCCAGGTGCCCGGCGACGGCGTAGACCTGCGGGGCGATCATGCCGACCCCGAAACCGACCAGCGCCCAGCCCGCCACCAGCAGCGGCAACGAGCTCACCAGCGTCACCATGAGGTAGCCGAGGGCAGCGCAGGCACCCCCGAAGCGCACCACCGCGCGGCGGCCGAAGCGGGTGACGAGCCGGTCGCCCAGCAACCGGATGACGACCATGAAGCCGCTCACCGCGACCAGGCCGAGCGAGCCGGTGGTGGAGTCGACCCGGGCCACGTCGGTGACGTGCAGCGAGGACCAGTCGACCGCCGTACCCTCCGACAGGCCGAAGCCCAGCGCCATCAGACCGAGCAGGTAGGCGGCGGCGGGGATCTTGGTTGCCACCCCGTCGACCCGGTGCGGCACGACCGCGGCCTGCGGGGTGATCCGGGTGAGGACGCCGAGCACGATGACGGCCACCACGGCCAGGCTGAGCAGCACCGGCACGATCACTGCGGTGCCGTCGAGGTCGAAGACGTACGAGATCAGCAGCACAGTGCCGGCACCGACGAAGTTGCCGACGGAGAAGAAGGCGTGGAAGAAGCTCATGATCGGTTTCTGGCGAGCTGCCTCGACCTGGACCCCGAGCGCGTTCATCGCCACGTCCATCGCGCCGTTACCGAGCCCGATCAGCATCGCGCCGAGCACCAGCACCGGGAAGGTGGGCGCCGCGGCGATCACCAGTACGGCGGCGATGAGGATCGGCAGCGCGCACAGGGCGACTCGTTTGGCGCCCAAGGAGTCGGCCAACCGGCCGCCCACCTGCATCGAGCCGATGCCCGCCAGACCGCCGGCGAACAAGGCGATGGCGATCTGGGTCGCGTCGAGGTCGAGGCGCAGCCGGAGCGACGGCAGCACACCGCCGTACCCACCCAGCAACATCCCGTTGACCGCGAAAAGCGTCGTCACCGCGATGGCCGCCAGCCGGTTGCCGAGGGGGGCCGTGCGGGAGGTGGGGGCCAGGGCGGTGGTCATGGTGCCTGCATTCGGAATCGATTGACTAGAACGATACAGATCGTACGTCTGCTGCCCGGCGGCGAGCAAGTCGCCGCCGGGTGCGCCCGGAGCCTCAGGCGTTCTCGTCGATCACCGAGAGGATGTTGCCGGCCGGATCGGCGAACCAGGCGATGGTCGGGCCGCGATCGCGCATCACGCCCTTTTCGTCGGTCATGCCCTCATAGACCTGCATGGTGACGCCGCGGGCGACCAGCTCGTCGACCGCGGCGTCGACGTCGGGCACCGGGAAGTTGAGGATGGTGAAGCTCGCCGGGACGTGGCCGGGCTTCGGGTAGGCGATCACCTGGCCGCCACCCTCCAGGTGCAGCCGGAGGATGCCGTGACTCTCGGTCACGGTCAGCCCGAGCGTGTCGGCGTAGAACGTGCGGGCCGCGTCGGTGTCGTCGACGGCGAAGCCGCTGAAAGCCGGGGAATGGGTGAGCACGGGTCCTCCTGGGATAAGTCTGAACGGTCAGCGATACTGACCGTCCGTGGGCCCTCAGCTCATCGCAGGGACTCCTCCACGTCCATGCACTAAACGTACAGTACAATCAGTGCATGAACTGGACCGGACGCCCGCTGCTCGACAACAACGCTGACGCGGAGCTGTTCACCGACCGGGAGACCGAGCGGGAGCAGGTCGATGCCGCGGTCCGGCACGGCCTCAACGTGGCGGTGATCGGGCCGAGCGGCTCCGGGACGACGTCGCTGGTCCGACAGCTGCAGCGGCAGTGGCGCCGGGCCGACGTGCGCTGCGTGTTCGTCGACGGCCGAGCGGCGGGATCGGCGGCCGGGGTGCTCCGACGGGTGCTGACCGGTCTCGAGCTCGACCCCACCGACGACCCGCGGAGCGGCATCGACCGGCTCCGGGCCGTACCGGATCGTCCGGTGGTGGTCCTCGACGGGCTGCCCGAGGCCGCGCAGACCCACCAGCTCTTCGGTCGGCTGCGCGACGAGCTGTGGACGACCCCGCTGCGCTGGGTGGTCACCGCCCGCGACGACGAGCGGGCCACCCTGCTGCTGCCCCCGGCCAACGCCTTCTTCGAGCGGGTCGTGAATCTGCCCGAGCTCACCGCCGAGGCGTCGAGGTTGCTGCTCAAGACCCGGGCCGCCGGGGCCGACGAGCTGCCCGGTGTGCTCCTCGACGAGGTGGTGGCCGCCGCCGCCGCCCGGCAACCCCGCGCCCTGCTCGACACCGCCCGGACGGCGCTGGCCCGGCCCGAGCTCGTCGGCTCACTGGCGGCGATGCGCAGTGAGCTCCGCACCCGGCTCGAGGAGGTCGGTGGCCGTCCGGCGGTGGAGCTCGCCGCCGAGCTGCAGCAGCTGGGCGGGGCGAGCGCGAGCGACCAGCGACTGCTCGACCGGCTCGGCTGGACGCGTCCGCACGCCACCCGGATGCTGCGCAAGCTCGAGGACGCCCGGCTGGTGACCTCCTCCGAGCTGGCCTCGGGCACCGGACGACCCCGCAAGGTGTACGCGGTGGTCGACCCGGTGCTGTGACCCACCGATCCGGTGGGCCGGTTCTGTGGGTGGCGTCTGCCAGGCTGAAGCCATGAGCCGGCCCCCGACGGTGGTAGACCACCCATGATCGATCTCGGTGAGCTGGTGGCCGCGCAGGTCTTCGACGCCCGACCCGTCCGGCCGGGGTTGGGGCTGCTGCACGTGCCGTTCGACGAGCTCACCGGCACCGCGACCGCCGAGGCGGTGCTCGTCCGCGAGATGCGCGACGGTGGTCGGGCCGCGGTTACCGGACGCAGCGGCATGGGCAAGTCGAGCATGATCACCTATTGCCTCGACCAGCTCGCCGACGCGGTGGCCGACCTGCGGATCCCGGTTGCGGCCGAGGCCGATGAGCTGGTCCGCGACGTCGGCCGGTTCGCCGCGCACATGATCGCCCTGCTGCTCCGGCAGGCGCAGACCGCGCAGTCGATGTCGGCCGAGGACCGGTCCCGGGCGGTCGCTGCCGTGGCCGCCCCCGTCACGCGCGAGCGTCGAGAACGCCACCACTACGGCGTCGGGCTGCCGCGCTGGTTGTTGGTCGGCGACGCGGCGGCCGAGGTCGAGAGCGTGCTGACCGTCCGTGCGGAGCCGAGCACGTCAGAGATCATCGGCACCCTGCAGCACCTGCTGGCGGTGGTCTCGGGCCGCGGTGGGCAGCCGGTGATCGTGCTCGACGACAGCGACGCCTGGCTCGAGACGCCGGTCGGCGACCGCACCTCGCTGATCGGGCCGTTCTTCGCCCACGTGTTGCCCACCTTGGTCTCCGAGGTCGGCGGCGGCTGGATGGTGGCCGTTCACGACCACTACCTGGAGCGCGCAGACTTCCCCCGTGACACCGGGGCGCTGACCACCGCCGTCGCCGTCCCCGCCCTGCCCGACCAGGCCGCGCTGACCCGGATCCTCGCCGAACGGGTGAGCGGCAGCCTCGTCGAGCCCGATCCCGCCGCGGTCGCGGTCGTCCTCACCGAGCCCGCCCTGGCCGCGATCTGGGACCGCTACCTCGGCTCGGACGGCAACATCCGGCTCCCGCTGCAGCTCGCCCACACCGCCCTGCAGGTCGCCTGGGAGGAGGACGCCACCGAAGTCAGCCTCACCCACGTCCAGGTCGCGGCGACCCGGTTCCCCTTCGGGGAGGGTCCGGCCCACCGCTGAGCGCCCCACCGATTGATTCCTCGCAGACGAGAGGAATCAGTCGGCGAAACGACTCAGGCGGGCCGGGCGGGCAACGTCGGTCTGGCCTCGAGGTTGTGCAGGCCGTTCCAGGCCAGGTTGACCAGGTGGGCGGCCACCTCCGCCTTGCCCGGCGTGCGCTCCTCCAGCCACCACTGACCGGTCATCGCCACCATCCCGACCAGCATCTGGGCGTAGATCGGGGCGGTGTCGGGGTCGAACCGGCGGCGCTCGAACTCCGCGGCGAGCAGGTCGGTGACCTGGGTGGCCACGTCCCCGAGCACCGTGGCGAACGACCCGCCGCTGCTGCCGAGCGGGGAGTTGCGGGCCAGCACCTGGAATCCGTCGGTATGGCCGTCGATGTAGTCGAGCAGAGCCAAGGCCGCCCGTTCGACGAGCTCGCGCTGGCCGGTCGACCCGGCGCTGAGCGAGGTGTGGATGCCGTCGAGCAGGGTGCGGACCTCGCGATCCACCACCACCGCGTACAGGCCCTCCTTGCCGCTGAAGTGCTCGTAGACCACCGGCTTGCTGACCCCGGCGTTCGCGGCGATCTCCTCCACCGAGGCGGCGTCGAACCCCCGTTCGGCGAACAGCGCCCGGCCCACGTCGATCAGCTGTTCTCGGCGCTGGGCCCTCGTCATCCGGACCCGACCAGGTTTCCTGGCCCGTCCGGGGGTCTGCTCCACCATGTCCCCAGTGTCGGGGGTCGCGTCTCGTCCGGACCCGACGGCATGCGCGGAACCGCCCCGATGCGTACGCTGGGCCGCGCAATCCCCGGTTGGTCTGCCGGCAGGGCCCGCCTGACTTTGAATCAGGATCAGCGACGTAGGTTCGACTCCTACCCGGGGAGCCTCGGCACCCGTACCTGCCGACCGTTCAGTGTGAGGGAGTCCTGTGTCGTCCACGCCCGAGTCCGCCGCGCCGACTGAACCGGGTCGTGGTGTCGCCGCCGTGATCGTGCTGGCCGCCGGGGAGGGCACCCGAATGCGGTCGACCCGGGCCAAGGTGCTGCACAAGATCGCCGGGCACTCGCTGCTCAGCCACGCGATCGACGCTGCGGCCGCGGTCGAGTCGACCCGGATCGCCGTGGTCGTCGGCCACCAGCGCGAGCAGGTCGTGGCGCACCTGAGCGAGATCGCGCCGCACGTGCAGCCGGTCACCCAGGGGGATGCGGCATACGGCACTGGGTACGCCGTCCGGTGCGCGCTCGAGGAGCTGGGCGAGCTCAGCGGCGACGTGCTGGTCACCCTCGGCGACGTACCGCTGCTGACGGGGGACACCGTGGTCGCGCTCCTGAACGCCCACCGAGAGGCCGGGGCCGCGGTCACGGTCCTGAGCGCCGAGGTGGTCGACCCGACGGGGTACGGCCGGATCGTCCGGGACGCCACCGGGGCGATCCAGGGCATCGTGGAGCACCGCGACGCGGACCCGGTGCAGCGGGCCGGCCGGGAGATCAACTCCGGCGTGATCGCCTTCGACGCCGACCTGCTGAGCGAGGCTCTCACCCGGCTGGCCCCGAACGGCCCGAGCGGCGAGCTCTACCTCACCGACGTCGTCGAATACGCCCGGTCGCAAGGGCTCGTCGTCCACGCCCACGTCACCCCGGACCACTGGCAGATCGAGGGTGTCAACGACCGGGTGCAGCTGCAGGCCGTGGCGGGGGAGCTGAACCGGCGAATCTGCGCGGGGTGGATGCGAGCCGGGGTGAGCATCGAGGACCCGAGCACCACCTGGATCCACCGCACCGTCGACCTCGGCACCGACGTCACCCTGCGCCCCGGGACGTTCCTGGAGGGTGCGACCTCGATCGCGGCCGGCGCGACGATCGGCCCCGAGGTCACCCTGGTCGACACCGAGGTGGGGGAGGGCGCGTCGGTCGTCCGGACCCAGGCGGTGCTCGCCGTGATCGGCGCGGGGGCCAGCGTCGGGCCGTACGCCTCCCTCCGGCCGGGCACAACGGTGGGGGCCCAGGGCAAGATCGGCACCTTCGTGGAGACCAAGAACGCCCGGATCGGACCGGGGGCGAAAGTCCCACACCTCACCTACGCCGGTGACGCGGTGATCGACGAGGGTGCCAATATCGGCGCCGGGGTGATCTTCGCCAACTACGACGGCGTCACCAAGAGCTCGACCCACGTGGGCCGCTACTCCTTCGTCGGCAGCGACTCGACCCTGGTGGCGCCGTGCGAGGTGGCCGACGGCGCGTACGTCGCGGCCGGCTCGACCATCACCATGCCCGTCGGCGCCGGCGAGCTGGCCGTGGCCCGCGGCAGCCAACGCAACGTCCGCGGTTGGGTCGCCCGCAAGCGAGCTGGCACCAAGACCGCCGCGGCGGCCGAGCAGGCCCAGCAGGAGCAGGCCCGACAGGAGCAGGCCCGACAGGAGCAGGCCCGACCGGAGCAGGCCCAGCACGAACGGGCCCGGCATGATCAGCAGCACCATGATCGACAGATCGAGAGCGAGCAGTCATGACTGCGGTCAAACGTCCCAACAGCAAGTACCTGATGCTGTTCAGCGGTCGGGCCTACCCCGAGCTGACCCAGGAGATCGCCGACCTGATGGACGTCGGCATCGTCCCCACCCGGGCGCTGAACTACGCCAACTCCGAGATCTACGTCCGTTTCGAGGAGTCGGTCCGCGGTTGCGACGCGTTCGTGATCCAGAGTCACGCGGCGCCGGTGAACGAGTGGATCATGGAGCAGCTGATCATGGTCGACGCGCTGAAGCGGGCGTCGGCCAAGCGGATCACGGTGGTGGCGCCGTTCTATCCCTACGCGCGTCAGGACAAGAAGCACGCCGGTCGGGAGCCGATCTCGGCCCGGCTGGTCGCCGACCTGTTCAAGACCGCGGGGGCGAATCGACTGATGTCGGTCGACCTGCACGCCGCTCAGATCCAGGGGTTCTTCGACGGACCGGTCGATCACCTGTGGGCGCTCCCGCTGATGGCCAACTACGTGCAGGCCAACTACGACACCTCTGAGATGACCGTGGTCAGCCCGGACGCGGGTCGGGTCCGGCTGGCCGACATGTGGACCGACCGGCTCGGCACCCAGCTGGCGATCATCCACAAGCGTCGCGACCCCAACGTGGCCAACACGGTCGCGGTGCACGAGGTCGTCGGTGACGTCGAGGGCCGGGTCTGCCTGCTCGTCGACGACATGATCGACACCGCCGGCACGGTCTGCCAGGCCGCCGAGGCGCTGATGTCGCGAGGGGCCAAAAAGGTCGTCGCGGCCGCCACCCACCCGGTGCTCTCCGGGCCCGCAGTGGAGCGGTTGACCGCGTCGGCCTTCGAGGAAGTCATCGTGACCAACACGCTGCCCATCCCGCCGGAGCGTCGCTTCGCCAAGCTGACCGTGCTCTCGATTGCCCCGCTGATCGCCCGCGCCATCCACGAGGTGTTCGAAGACGGTTCGGTGACCAGCCTCTTCAACGGCCAGTCCTGACCCACTCGTACCCCCACCACCCGCCGGCCCCCACCCCCGCCGGCCCCCACCCCCTCGCGAAAGTGGTCACAGTCGACCCACGCCACGCCGGTACGGCCGCCAAAAGTGACCACTTACTGGTCGGTAATGGCGTCCAGGAGTGATCGCGACTTTCGCCGTGCGGACGGCTGGGCTAAGGTAGCCAGGTTGCCTCGGCGAGGGTCGTGCAGACCGTGATCGACAGGGTGGCACTGGACTCCGTGCTGGTGCTCGACCTGCTGGTCGCGCACCTGCGTCCACCTCGTCGGTGTCGACGCCCATCCATGATCATTCGCTAGTTTCAGGAGTTCCGTTCGTGCCCGAGGTCAAGCTCACTGCCGAACTGCGGACCGAGTTCGGCAAGGGTGCCGCACGCCGGATTCGCCGTGCCCACCTGGTTCCCGCCGTTCTCTACGGTCACGGCACCGATCCCGTCCACATCAGCCTGCCGGGTCACGAGACCGCTCTCGCGCTGCGCCAGGCCAACGCGCTGCTGTCGGTCGGCATCAACGGCACCGACCAGCTCGCGCTGCCCAAGCAGGTCCAGCGCGACCCGCTGAGGGGCACCATCGAGCACGTCGATCTGTTGATCGTCCGTCGGGGCGAGAAGGTCACCGTGGACGTCGCCATCGCGATCGTCGGCGAAGCCGCCCCCGGCAGCCTCGTCGTGGTCGGCGCCAACTCCGTGCCCATCGAGGCCGAAGCGACCCACATCCCGACCCAGATCGAGGTCGACATCGAGGGCCTTGAGGCCGGTACCCAGATCCTGGCCAAGGACCTCAAGCTGCCGTCCGGCTCGATCCTGGAGATCGACCCCGAGACGCTGATCATCAACGTCACCCAGCGGCAGTCCGCCGAGTCGCTGGAGGCCGAGCTCGCCGAGGCCGAGTCCGAGGCCGGTATCGCGCCGACCGTCGACGAGGAGTCCGAGGGTACTGGAGAGGCTGTCGGCGACGAGGCCAAGGAGCCCGCCGAGGCCACCGCCTCCTGACCCTGCTCTCGCGAGCTGCGGTCACAGACGAAGATCACCGAACAGATGTGGCTGGTGGTGGGACTCGGTAACCCGGGTCCCACCTACGCATCTCACCGGCACAACGTCGGGTTTCTGGTCGCCGACGAGCTGGCTCGCCGGGCCGGCGCTCGGTTCTCGGCCCCCAAGGGCGTGCGCGCCGAGGTGGCCGAGGGCCGTCTCGGGCCGCTGGGCCCCGACAGCACTCGCATCGTGGTGGTCAAGCCCCGGACCTTCATGAACGAGTCCGGCCAGGCCGTGGTCAAGGTCGCTCAGTTCTACAAGTTCGCCCCCGAGCAGGTCGTGGCGATCCACGACGAGCTCGACATCGACCCCGGCCAGCTCCGGGTCAAGCTCGGCGGTGGCGACAACGGTCACAACGGGCTCCGATCGATCCGCCAGACCTTGGGCACCGGCGACTTCTATCGCGTCCGCTTCGGTATCGGCCGTCCGCCCGGTCGCCAGGACCCGGCCTCTTTCGTGCTAACCCCTTTCCCGGCGGCGATGCGTGCCGACGTGGAGATCGAGGTCGGCCGGGCTGCCGACGCCGTCGAGTCCCTGATCAGTGACGGCCTCGAGCGCACCCAGAGCCGCTTCAACTCCTGAGGTCGCACCGCTCGGCAGCGGCGCACGTCCTGTTGCCGTTGTCGGGTTGCCACGTATACGTGGGAAATGGTCACTTTCCACGGAGCATCTGCCCTGGATAGTCAGCGGTTCCCGGGGACAGTGCGCCGGCGCGGTCGTGCATCAGAAGTCGACCAAGGACGCCGACCAAGGACGCCGACCAAGGACGCCGACCACCACCCGTCACGGCGCCGGTGCACCAGGATCACCCCGGTTCTGGTCAACTCGCCCACGTACGCGGCCAAGGCCGGCTGGGGTGACGCGGTGACGCCGTTCAACCCGGAGCGCAATGCCGGGACCCCGGCGATGAGCATCCGGCCGTTCTCGGTCGGTGTCGGCCCCGTCGGGCGGATCGGCTCCTGAGCCCAGCTCGAATTCTGTGGCGGCCCGCTCGGATCCCGAGCCACGGTCGGGCCGTCGTCCTGGGGTGACGCGGTCGAGGTCGGGCCACGCTTCGGGTTCTGAACGCGTGTCACAGCCTCGACGGCGTGGGCGAGCACGTCAGCTCCGGCGGGCGACCACGGCGTAGAGCGGATCGCCGCGGTACGCCCGATTCGGGGTACGCAGCTCGGCCGTCGGCTCGGTGAACCCACCGGCCCGTCGGAGGTATGCAGCGACGATGTCGAGTCGGCCTTGCTCACTGGCGGCGAGCCACCCGTGAACGGCCTTGGTCGGGAAGCAGCGGTTGCTGAAGGTGAGCACGACCGGGGCGCCGGGCCGCAGGACGCGGGCCGTCTCGGCAAGCACGGCCACCGGGTGGATCAGGTAGTCGATCGACACGCAGCACAGCACGGCGTCGAAGGTCGCGTCCGCGAACGGGAGAGTCGGGTCGGCGTTGAGGTCGCGGACTACCGCCTCGGTCGCCAGCGGGTTCGCAGCCAGCTCGGCGGCGTTCATGCCCAGCACCACCAGCTCGGCGGGAGCCCGCCGCAGGTGCGAGACCCACGACGACATCAGGTCGAGCACCCGCCCGGCGCGGTCGACCCCGAGGTCGGCGTACAGCGTGCCGACGGCCGCGATCGCCCCGTCGTCGATGTGGGTGACCCACCGTGGCGGCCGATAGAACCCGGCGTCGGGGCCGGGGTCGTCCCGGTCGAAGAACCAGTCGGGAAAGGGTGCGGTCACCGATCCAGGGTGCGCCCTCACTCCTCGGCCGCCCAGGCCACGCGGGTCATCGGCAACCGGCGAGGTCGCTCTATCGCGGCCCAAAAGGACGGTTCGATCCGTTGGGCCGCTGCCGTTCACGCTCAGCGCCGGAGCCCCTCCACGATCGAGTCGTCCTTTTGGGCCGTCTAGGCTTCACGAGTGACCCTGTCGGGACTCGTTGACCTTGTTTCTCACGACCCCGTCATCGCTCAGTCATGCGATGACGCACGTACGCGTACCGTCAGGGAGCTCGATCTCACTCTGCCGCCGTCGCTGCGGCCACTGGTTGCGGCGGCGCTGGCCGCCCCGGTGGCTCGCGGGGGCGCGAACCGGCCGGTGCTCGTGGTCACCTCCACCTATCGCGAAGCCGAGGAGGTCACGGCGGCGCTGGAGTCGCTGCTCCCCCCGGACCACGTGGCCTACTACCCGGCCTGGGAGACGCTCCCGCACGAGCGGCTGAGCCCGCGCTCGGACACCGTAGGCCGACGGCTCACGGTGCTCCGCCGGCTGGCGGGAACCGACGATCAGCCCGCACCCAAAATCATCGTGGCCCCGATCCGCAGCGTGCTGCAGCCGCAGGTCAAGGGGCTGGCCGACCTGCGGCCGGTCCGGTTGGTCACCGGGGACGACTACGACCAGGACCAGCTGGCCCGTGACCTCGTCGGGGCGGCCTACGTCCGGGTCGACCTGGTGCAGCGCCGCGGCGAGTTCGCGGTCCGCGGCGGCATCGTCGATGTGTTCCCCCCGACCGAGGAGCACCCGGTCCGGATCGACTTCTTCGGCGACACCGTCGAGGAGATCCGGCTGTTCTCGGTGGCCGACCAGCGCTCCGACAACGAGGTGATCAAAGAGGTCACCGCCTCGCCGTGTCGCGAGCTGTTGATTACCGACGGGGTCCGAGCCAAGGCGGCCGTGCTCGCGACCGAGCACCCCGAGCTCTCCGACATGCTCGAGCGGATTGCCGCCGGGCACGCCGTCGACGGCATGGAGTCGCTCTCCCCTGCGCTGGTGGACGGCATGGAGCTGCTGGTCGACCTGCTGCCCGACGACACCCACGTGCTGGTGAGTGACCCCGAGCTCGTCCGTGGTCGCGCCGCCGACCTCGTCACCATGAGCGAGGAGTTCCTGCGGGCCACGTGGGCGGCCGCGGCCGGGGGTGGTCAGGCCCCGATCGACCTGGGTGCCTCCTCTTATCACTCGCTGGCCGACGTCCGCACCGACGCCCTGGCCCGTGGGTTGGCCTGGTGGTCGCTGTCCACCTACAGCGCGGGCCCCGAGGCGGGCGGGCCACCGCTGCGCACCGACGACGGTGAGGTCGTCGACCTCTCCGCCCACGACAGCCTCCGTCACGTGACCAGTCGTACGGTCGACGCAGCGGTCCAGGCGTCCTACCGCGGCGACACCGGGGCAGCCGTCGACGACATCGGCCGGCAGCTGCGCGAGGGCTGGCGGATCGTGCTCGTCGCCGAGGGCCGCGGTCTGGTCAAGCGGATGGGTGAGGTGCTCGGCGAGGCCGACATCCCCAGCCGGGCCTTCGACGAGCTGGTCGCGTTGCCCGAGGACCCGGTCGTGGCCCTGGGCTGCGGGGAGCTGCGGCACGGTTTCGTCCTGCCCTCGGTCAAGCTCGCCGTCTTCACCGCAGGCGACCTCTCGGGTCAGCGGGCCCAGGCCGACAAGGCCGACCGCAAGATGCCGGCCCGCCGCAAGAAGCAGATCAACCCGCTCGAGCTGGCGGCCGGAGACCCGGTGGTGCACGAGTCGCACGGCGTCGGTCGTTACGTCGAGATGACCCAGCGTTCGGTCCAGGGCTCCGTGCGGGAGTACCTGATCATCGAGTACGCCCCCTCCAAGCGCGGCCAGCCCGGTGACCGGCTCTACGTCCCGATGGACAGCCTCGACCAGGTCACCCGCTACGTCGGCGGTGAGAACCCCACCCTGGACAAGATGGGCGGGGGCGACTGGGCCAAGCGCAAGAGCCGGGCCCGAAAGGCGGTCCGCGAGATCGCGGCCGAGCTGATCCAGCTCTACGCCGCCCGACAGGCCACCCGCGGCCACGCCTTCAGCCCCGACACCACCTGGCAGCGCGAGCTCGAGGACGCCTTCGCCTTCGTCGAGACGCCGGACCAGCTCGCCTGCATCGACGAGGTCAAGGTCGACATGGAGCAGGTCGTGCCCATGGACCGGCTGATCTGCGGCGACGTCGGCTACGGCAAGACCGAGATCGCGGTCCGGGCTGCGTTCAAGGCGGTCCAGGACGGCAAGCAGGTGGCGATCCTGGTGCCGACCACGCTGCTGGTCCAGCAGCACTACGCCACCTTCTCCGACCGGTACGCCGGCTTCCCCGTCACCGTCGCCCCGCTCAGCCGCTTCCAGTCCGACGCCGAGTCCACGACAACCAAGGAGGGCCTGGAGAAGGGCTCGGTCGACGTGGTCGTCGGTACCCACCGGCTGCTGTCGGGTGAGGTGAAGTTCAAAGACCTCGGTCTGGTGATCATCGAAGAGGAACAGCGCTTCGGGGTCGAGCACAAAGAGCAGCTCAAGCGCTTGCGGACTGCCGTCGACGTGCTCGCCATGTCGGCGACCCCGATCCCGCGCACGCTCGAGATGGCGATCACCGGCATCCGCGAGATGTCGACGATTACCACGCCGCCCGAGGAGCGGCACCCCGTGCTCACCTTCGCCGGGCCGTACGACGAGGCGCAGGTCGGCGCCGCGATCCGCCGCGAGCTGATGCGCGAGGGCCAGGTCTTCTACATCCACAACCGGGTCCAGAGCATCGAAAAGGTGGCCAGCCGGCTCGCCGAGATGGTGCCGGAGGCCCGGGTGGTGACCGCGCACGGCCAGATGGGGGAGGCCCGGCTCGAGCAGGTGATGGTCGACTTCTGGGAGCGCCGGGCCGATGTGCTGGTCTGCACCACCATCGTGGAGGCCGGCCTCGACATCTCCACCGCCAATACGTTGCTGATCGAGCGCGCCGACGTGCTCGGTCTCTCCCAGCTGCACCAACTCCGTGGTCGGGTCGGTCGCGGGCGGGAGCGGGGGTACGCCTACTTCCTCTACCCGCCGGACCGGCCGTTGACCGAGACCGCCTACGACCGGCTCGCCACGATCGCCGCCCACACCGATCTCGGCGCCGGAATGGCCGTGGCCATGAAAGACCTGGAGATCCGCGGCGCCGGCAACATGCTCGGCGGGGAGCAGTCCGGGCACATCGCCGACGTCGGCTTCGACCTCTACATCCGCCTCGTCGGTGAGGCGGTGGCCGACTTCCGCGGCGACGGCGGCGAGCCCGAACCCGAGATGAAGATCGAGCTGTCGGTGGAGGCGCACCTGCCCGTCGACTACGTGGAGAGCGAGCGGCTGCGGCTGGAGATGTACAAGCGGATCGCCGAGGTGCGTACCGACGCCGACATCGACGCGGTGGTGGCCGAGCTGAGCGATCGGTACGGCGCCCCCGGGCCCGAGGTCGCCAACCTGCTGAAGGTAGCCAGCTTCCGTTTGCTGGCCCGCAAGGCCGGGCTCACCGAGGTCGTCACGTCGGGCACCAACATCCGGTTCGGGCCGGCCCACCTGCCCGACTCGCGCCAGCTCCGGCTCAAGCGCCTCTACCCGGGCAGCGTGATCAAGGACGCGGCGGCCTTCGTGCTCATCCCCCGCCCCAAGACCGCCCCCGTCGGTGGCCAGCCGCTGCGCGACGGGCCGCTGCTGGAGTGGTGCAGCGAGGTCGTCGGCGCGGTCTTCCTCGGTGGCTGACCCCGCCGACCAGGCACGTCCTCCCGCGTTTCTCCGCGTGTCGCGACAGGTTCTGACTGCTCGGCGCAGTTCGACGGGTGGGTAGGATCGGCTCCGGCTTCGCCCGCCCGTTCGATCGTTGTGACTGATGACCAGGAGATCCATGTTCGTGACCCGTGCCCGCGCTCTGCTCGCCGCCGCGGTGTGCGCCAGCACGCTCGCGCTGACCGGCTGCGCCGGGGGAGCTCCTGGGGTCGCCGCCGAGGTCGGCGATAAGCGGATCACCGAGAGCCAGGTAAACCGCGCGTACGACGGGGTCCAGCAGGCCTTCGGCACCCAGGCCCAGGTGAACAAGCAGGCGGTCATCGACGCGCTGATCCGCGGCGTCATCTGCGACGGCCTCGCCGCCCAGCGCAACATCACCATCACCGACGCCGAGCGGGACGCCCGGCTCACCGGCGACGCGTCCGGTGAGAAGCTACTCGCGGTGGCCGCGGCCAAGGGGGTCGCCTACGACCTGGCCGACGAGCAGATCATCGCCGAGAAGCTGGGCGCAGACGCGTACACGAAGCAGCTGGCGACCGCCGACGTGACGGTCAACCCGCGCTACGGCACCTGGACCACCGTGAACGGCCAGACCGGGCTCGTCGCCAAGCCGGGTTCGCTCTCCAGCCCCGCCGCCACGCCGACCCCGGCCGGCTGAGCGGAGCGACTCATCGCGTACCGGACCTCGATAACCTCACCGAGGTGAGCACGCAGCCCGAGCGGGACGCCACCGAGGTGCGGCGGCTGGTCGAGGTCGTCGACCGGCTTCGCGTCGACTGCCCGTGGGACGCCGAGCAGACCCACCGGTCGCTGGTGCCCTACCTGCTGGAGGAGAGCTACGAGGTCGTCGAGGCGATCGAGAACCTGCCCGGCACCACGAACGGTACTGATGGTCCTGACCCGAACCGGCATGATCATCTTGTCGAGGAGCTCGGGGACCTGCTGCTGCAGGTGATCTTCCACGTGGTGATCGCGGCCGAAGCCGATCGTGAGGTCACTATGGCCCGGGTCGCCGCCGGGATCGCCGACAAGCTCGTGACCCGGCACCCGCACGTCTTCGCCGGCGAGGAGGTCGGCGCCGGAACCAGTCTGGCTGACCTCGACGCCAGCTGGGAAGCCCGCAAGGCGGTCGAGAAGGGTCGTCGGTCGGTGCTCGAGGGGATCCCCGACCTGCCGTCGCTGGCCCGCGCGACCAAGATCATCAGCCGGTCCCGGGCCCGAGGGGTGCCGGTGCCGCTCGCTCCGAGGGCCACGCAGGGCACGGTGGGGGAGCAGATCCTCGCGCTGGTGGCCGAGGCGCACACCGCCGGCGTCGACCCCGACCAGTCGCTGCGCGACGCCCTCCGCGGGTTGGAGGCTCGGGTCCGCGCCACCGAGACCGCGCCACCGGGTTCTCCTGACACCAAATCCTCCTGACACCGAGCTCTCCTGACACCGGTTCCCCTGAGCGCTAGATTCCGATCATGAGCCAAGGTGGGGGAGAACGGCCGGCCGGGCAGCGGTACGAGATCCGGCGCGACGTCGAAGCGGCCCTCCAAGCCCGCCTCGAACTCGGGCCCGAATACGAGGACCACATCGCGGCCGGTCTGGCCGAGCGGGTCGAGGAGCTGGCGGCCTACCGTACGGCCGAGGTCCGCGGCGAGGCCGAACGTCGACAGGAGGACCGCGAGGACGAGAAGGCCGCGCGCACCCAGAGCTTCGTGCTGGCGATCGTCTCGGTCGGCGCCGGCATCCCCATCTCGGGCATCGCCGCAGGTGTCACCGACCTTCCCGGACTGATCGTGGCCTGGGCCGGCATCGTCGGGGTCAACCTCGCCCACGGCTGGAGCCGGCGGCGCGGCCGCTGACGGTACCGATCGCGTAACGACGCAAATTTCTGGCCGGGAGCGGCCTCTCTATGAACAGAGAGTTCCGCACCAGTCCAGGAGGTCGTCATGCTCGTCCGTCCCATCAGTCTTGTCCTCGGCGCGTTGGCCAGCACCATGGTCGCCGGGGCCGCCGTCGCCACCCCGGCGTCGGCGGAAACCCTCGCCCAGGGCCGGGTCGTCGCCCGCGGGGGTGTCATTGCCCGGTCGCTTCCCACGACCGCCTCGACCGACTTCGGCACCTACGCCGAGGGCGAGCGCGTCACCCTGCTCTGCAAGCTCCGCGGGAGCACCGTCGGGGGCAACTCGCTGTGGTACCGCACCCCGAGCGAGGGCAGCACCTGGGTGTCCGCGCGCTACGTGGAGAACATCGGGGCGCCGCCCGCCTACTGCGGCAGCTCGGCCCGCTACACCGGGCGCACCACGGCGACGCTGACCCGGCGTGAGGCCCCGACCACCCGGACCGCCGCCCACGGCACAGTCGCCAGCGGAGCCGAGATCACCATCATCTGCAAGTGGGAGGGAGACACCGTCGCCGGCAACTCCCTCTGGTACCACCTGACCGACGGTCGGTGGGTCGCGGCCCGCTACGTCGCGAACGTCGGTGCTGCGCCGGAGCTCTGCCTCTGACGGGACGGCACCTACGAGACACCTTGTGACGCGTTGTCACGTAGCAGATCAGAAACATCCATTCCTTTCAGGAGGTTCACCGATGATCCCCACCGCTGTCCCCACCGCTGTCCGTACCGGTCTCGCCGTCCTGGCGACCGTCGCCGCCACCGGCGTTGCCCTCGCCGTCCCAGCGTCCGCCCAGACCGCCGAGCCGCACGGCCGGGCCACGGCGAACGGCGGCCTGATCGCCCGCAGCCTGCCGACCCCGTTCTCAAAGAACCTGGGCACGGTCGCGAAGGGGAAGGTCTTCCCGATCACCTGCCAGGTCGACGGATCGGTGATCTACAAGGGTGATCCCGACGACGGCAACGTGTCGAACATCTGGTACCGGCTGCCGGCTGCGAACCAGTGGGTCTCGGCGGCCTACGTCGATCTCGTCGGATCCACGACCGTGCCGACCTGCGGAGACGACACGACGACGACCGGGCGCGTCACCACGGCCATCCTGGTGCGCCGGGAGGCCCCGACCACCCGGGCGAACGCCCACGGCGCGTACACCACGGGCACGCGGCTGTCCCTGGTCTGCAAGCTCGACGGCCAGACCGTCAACGGGAACAAGATCTGGTACCTCACCACCGACGACCTGTGGGTCTCGGCCCGCTACGTCGCCAACGTGGGTCGGGCACCGGCCTTCTGTACGCGCTGACCCGCCGCTGGTCTGCGCGGGCTGACCCCGTGCCGGGGGGTTCGAGGGGTCATCCTGCGCAGAACGGCGGAACACCGGAGTGGGGGTGGTGAGGTCAGCGGGCCCCGCTAGGGTGAGGTTCGCCCTGAATGTCTCCCAGAGGCGTCTCTCTCCCGAAAGGCAAGGCCTGTGGCCAGTATCGAATTCGTCGGCGCCCGTGAGATCCTCGACTCCCGGGGCAACCCGACGGTGGAGGTCGAGGTCATCCTGGACGACGGCTCCGAGGGTCGCGCCGCCGTCCCGTCCGGCGCCTCCACCGGCGCCTTCGAAGCGGTCGAGCTGCGTGACGGCGACCAGCGCTACGGCGGCAAGGGCGTGACCAAGGCCGTGCTCGGGGTGATCGAGGACCTCGGCCCCGAGCTGATCGGCTTCGACGCCAGTGAGCAGCGGCTGGTGGACCAGGCCATGATCGACATCGACGGCACGCCCAACAAGGCGAAGGTCGGCGCCAACGCCATCCTCGGCGTCAGCCTCGCGGTGGCGCACGCGGCGGCCCAGTCGGCTGAGTTGCCGCTTTATCGCTACATCGGGGGACCCAACGCCCACCTGCTCCCCGTCCCGATGATGAACATCGTCAACGGTGGTGCGCACGCCGACTCCGACGTCGACGTGCAGGAGTTCATGATCGCCCCGATCGGCGCGAGCACCTTCGCCGACGCCCTCGAGATGGGCGCGACCGTCTACCACTCGCTGAAGTCGGTGCTCAAGGCCCAGGGCCTGTCCACCGGACTCGGCGACGAGGGCGGGTTCGCCCCCAACCTGCCGCAGAACGTCGCCGCCCTCGAGCTGATCACCACTGCGATCGAGAAGGCCGGCCTCAAGCCGGGCGTCGACGTCGCGATGGCGCTCGACGCGGCGAGCACCGAGTTCTTCGACGCTTCCGCCGGATCGGGGGGCGTCTACACCTGGGAAGGCAAGCCCACCTCCGCCGACGAGATGACGTCGATCTACGAACAGTGGATCACCGACTTCCCGATCGTCTCGCTGGAAGATCCGCTGGCCGAGGACGACTGGGCCGGCTGGAGCGCATTGGTGGCCAAGATCGGCGACCGGGTCCAGGTCGTGGGCGACGACCTCTTCGTGACCAACGTCGAGCGGCTGCAACGCGGCATCGACGAAAAGTCCGCGAGCGCCCTGCTGGTCAAGGTCAACCAGATCGGTTCGCTGACCGAGACCCTGGACGCGGTCTCGCTCGCCCAGCGCAACGGGTTCGCGTGCATGATGAGCCACCGCTCCGGCGAGACCGAGGACGTCACCATCGCCGACCTGGCCGTGGCCACCAACTGCGGTCAGATCAAGTCCGGTGCTCCGGCCCGGACCGACCGCGTCGCCAAGTACAACCAGCTGCTGCGGATCGAGGAAGATCTTGACGATGCCGCCCGGTACGCGGGCGCGTCGGCCTTCCCCCGGTACGTCGCCAAGTAACCTGGGTGGGTGCCGAGCCGACCGTCGTCCCGTCCTGGAACGGGGCCCGGTCGGGGCACCTCTCGGACCCCGACCCGCTCCGGGGCCACGTCGACGAACCGGAAACGGGTCGGGCCGGGTGGGGGGTCTACTACGGCCGCGGCGACCCCGAGCCCGGCCGATGCGACGGCGTCCGCCGCCATCGCTGCCGCCGGACGCCGTCGGTCCAGTCTGACCACCCGCGCCATCGCGCTCGGGGTGGTGCTGATGGTGCTGGTGATTTCGTATGCGTCGAGCCTGCGGATCTACGTGAGCCAACGCACCCACATCACCGAGACCCGACAGCAGATAGTCGCGCAGGAGGCCACTATCGCTGACCTGCAGGGCGAGCTCGCCAAGTGGAACGACCCCGACTTCGTAAAGGCGCAGGCCCGGCAGCGGCTGGGCTGGGTCGTCCCGGGGGAGACCGGCTACAAGGTGATCGGCCCGGACGGGAAGCCGCTCGACGGCGGCGTGGAGATCGACACCCAGGGCGCGCAGATCGCCGAGGACAAGCCGGCCTGGTGGGCGACGCTGTGGGGATCGGCCCAGGCGGCGGACGACCCGGCCCCAGCTCCGCAGCCGACTACGCCCCCCGTGATCACCCCAGACGGCACCAAGCCCCGCTGACCCCGCGACCAGTCAGCTTTTCCCGCCGACACGCCGGGGTTCCGGCGGGAAGTGACTGGTCGGCGTCACAGGTACGGCTCCAAATCGGCCGGTCGCGGCATGCTGGGGCTCGCTCCGGCCACCGTGACGGCGTACGTCCCGGCGGCTCGCGCGCGGCGTACCGACTCCTCCCAGGGCCGTCCCTGGGCCAGGGCCGCGGCCAGGTTGCCCGAGAACGAGTCGCCCGCGGCCGTGCTGTCGACCGCCTGCACCCGCCTCGGTTCCCATTCGGTCGCACCGTCGGCCGACACCTCGAGCAGCCCCTGCGCCCCGCGGGTGATGATCACGTGCTCGACGCCCCGTTCGACGAACCAACGACCCGCCTGCTCGGCGCTCGCCCGGTCGGTCACCTCGACGCCGCTGAAGATGCCGGCCTCGGTCTCGTTGGGCTTGACCACGTCGACGTGCGCCCAGATCTCCTCGGGCAGCGTCAGCGCCGGGGCGGGATCGAGGATCACGGTCCAGCCGCGTTCGCGGCCGAGCTGGGCCGCCCGCACGGTGGTCGCCGTCGGCACCTCGAGCTGCAGCAGCAAGACCGTGTCCGCGTCCGCATCCGTGCCGCCCGGAGGCAGCAGCCGCTCCACCCGCTCGGGGGTGAGCTCGGCGTTGGCGAACGGAACGATGACGATGTCGTTCTGACCCGTCTCACCGTTCACCCGGATGTGGGCGATGCCGGTGCGGTCGCCGACGGTCTCGACCAGGCTCAGGTCGATCCCCTCTGCCCCGAGCGCACCGAGGGTCAGCTCCTTGAAGGCGTCCGCGCCGACGCAGCCCACCATCACGGTCTCTACCTCGGCCCGAGCCGCGGCCACCGCCTGGTTGCTGCCCTTGCCGCCGAGCACGAGATCGAAGCTGTCCCCGACCAGGGTCTCGCCCGGCCGGGGGAGCGGGCTGGCCGTCGCCGTCACGTCCGCGTTGATGCTGCCCACCACGATCACCCGTGCGGTCACGTCCGACTCCTTCGTCCGGCGCCGACGTCGTCCGGCGCGGCGTGAGCCAGCACCGTACCGCCCGCCTCCTTCGCCATTTTGCGCACAATGGCCCCCAGCAACCGGTTTCGGTGGACCACTGTGCGCAAAATGGGGAGTTTGGGGAGTTTGGGGAGTCCCGAGCCGGCTGCAAGACTGGGGGTGATGACCAGCCCCGCCCCGCCGTCCGGCGCCGCCCCGCCGTCCAGCACCGCCCCGCCGTCCAGCACCGCCCCGGCCGACACCCCGAGCCAGGCGGACGCGGTCACCGCAGCCGACGTCGCCGCGGGCACCGTACAACTCGGTCGCAGCCCCCGCGACCTCGCCCGGATCGCGCACCGCTGTCCCTGCGGGCAGCCCGACGTGGTGGCCACCGCCCCCCGGTTGGCGGACGGCACGCCGTTCCCGACCACCTACTACCTCACCTGCCCGCGGGCGTCCTCGGCGTGCTCCACGTTGGAGTCGAACGGGGTGATGACCCAGATGGCGGCCCGCCTCCCCGACGACCCGGAACTGGCTCAGCGCTACGCTGCGGCTCATCAGGCGTACCTGACCGACCGGTCCCGACTCGACGACGTGCCCGAGATCTCGGGGGTGAGTGCGGGCGGGATGCCTGATCGGGTCAAATGTCTGCACGCCCTCGCGGCGCACGCCCTCGCGGCGGGCCCGGGAGTGAACCCGTTCGGTGACGAAGCCGTCACGCTGATCGGCCCGTACTGGAACAAGCCCTGTCTCAACGGCGAGCCCCGACCTTCTGGGAGCCATTTGTGACTGTCGCCGCCATCGACTGCGGAACCAACTCCATCCGACTGCTGATCGCCGACCCCGACGGGTCCGGCGGCCTGATCGAACGCGAACGCCGGCTCGAGATCGTCCGGCTCGGCCAGGGCATCGACGCGACCGGGCAGTTCCACCCCGACGCGCTACGGCGCACGTTCGAAGCCGTCGAGACGTACGCGGCGGTGATCGCCGCCCATGACGTCGGGACCGCCGACCTGCACTTCGTCGCCACCTCCGCCAGCCGGGACGCCCGCAACCGGGACGAATTCTTCGCGGGCGTGCAGGCCCGGCTCGGGGTCGCACCTGACGTGATCAGCGGTGCGACCGAGGCCCAGCTCTCCTTCGTCGGTGCGCTCAGCCAGCTGCCGTACGGCCCCCAGCACTACCCGGACCCGATCCTGGTCGTGGACGTCGGCGGCGGCTCCACCGAGCTCGTGGTCGGTCGCGCCGACGGCACCATCGTTCATGCGGTGTCGCTGGACATGGGTTCGGTCCGGATCACCGAGCGCTTCCTCACCCAGAGCCCGCCGGGGCTGCACCAGATCACCGCGGCGATGCAGTACGTCGACGGGCTTCTCGGGTCCGCCGGCATCGACCTCGGTGCCGTCCGCACCTGGGTCGGGGTGGCCGGCACCGCGACCACGTTGGCCGCGGTCCACCTCAACCTGACCAGCTACGACCGGACGCAGGTCCACGGCGCCGTGATCGACACCCGGAGCCTGCACCGGCTGCTCGACCGGCTGGGTGCGCTGAGCGCCGAGCAGATCCGCCGGTTCCCCTCCATGCACCCCGGTCGTGCCGACGTGATCACCGGCGGTGCGGTCATCGCCGACCGGATCGGGCGCCGGGTCGGGACCGACCAGTGGCTGATCAGTGAGTCCGACATCCTCGACGGCATCGCCCTGGCGTTGCTGCGGGCCCAGGAGCACCGGTCCGGCCGGCTGAGCGCCTGACCGTCGTCGACGGTTCCCGTTGACCCGGCTGCTGCTGACAGGATGTCCCAGGTGAGCTACCTCGCCGTCACCGTGGTCGGGCACGACCGTCCCGGGATCATCGCCCAGTCCGCCGCCGCGCTCGCCGCCGCCGAAATGAATCTCGAAGACTCCTCGATGACCCTGCTGCGGGGCCACTTCGCCATGACGCTGATCTGTGCGGGGGAGGCGACGGCGGACCAGGTCACCCAGCACTTCGCCGAGCTGCGGCACGACGGGCTGGACGTCACGGTCCGCGAGGTCCCACCGGAGGAGGAGCTGCCCCCGTTCGGCCCGTCCTACCTGCTGACCGTGCACGGTGGGGACCGGTTGGGCATCGTCTCGCGCCTGACCACCGTGGTCGCCGACCACGGTGGCAACATCACCGACCTCACCACCCGGATCAGCGGTGAGCTCTACGTGCTCGCCGCCGAGGTCGACCTGCCGCCGGAGCTCGACCCCGCCGACCTGGCGGCCGGTCTGGAGGTCGCGGCGGGTGAGCTCGGGGTCGACGTCACCCTGCGTCCCCTCGAGCGCGACGAGCTGTGAGCCTGCCCCTCCCCGACCGCGCGGGGCTCGCGGACATCAACCTGCCCGAGGGTGCGGTCCGACCCGTGCTCCAGGCCCCGGACCCGGTGCTCGGCCGGGTGGGCGATCTGCTCGACCCGACCGATCCTGCGACCCTCACGCTGTGCGCCGACCTCGTCGCCACCATGCGGGTCTCGCCGGGCTGCGTCGGTCTCGCCGCGCCCCAGGTCGGGGTCTCGGCCCAGGCGTTCTGCGTCGACGTCAGCGCACACCCCAAGGCCCGCACGAGCCACGGTCTGATCGTGCTGGTCAACGCCGTGCTCGCCGACTCCTCCCGCAACGAGAAGGCCCGTGAGGGCTGCATGTCGGTCCCCGACCTGACCGGTGACGTGAAACGCGCCTCACGGGTCCGGGTGACGGGCCAGCTCCCCGGTTCCGGTACGACGGTGGAGATCCTCACCGACGCCTTCGAGGCCCGCGCCCTGCAGCACGAGATCGACCACTGCCAGGGCCAGCTCTTCATCGACCTGGTGCTCGGCGCCCACGCGATCCACCCCCGGAAGGTCGACCTCGACGGATCTGCGTGCCCGAGGTGGTCGATCCTTTCCGTCGACGGAAGGGATCGACCAGTTAGCCGCGACCGCTCCCCAGGCCCTGCTGGTTCTTTAGGCTTTGGCGGTGCGAACCGGGTTGCGGTCGATCGGGCGGCAACTGCTGCGCGCGCTCGGCCTGGTCTGGGTGCTCGCCCTGCTCGCACTGCCGCTGGCGGTCGCCTGGGGGATCGGAACGGCGCACACCACCGACTACCTCGGTCCGCATCGATCGAGGTTCGCCACCACCTACGACGGCGAGGTGCGGGTCGACCTCGGACCGCTCGGTGACGCCCAGCTGCCGCGGAGCCTCGGCCCCATCGGGCTCGAGGTGCACGTCGGCGGACTCGGGACCGAGGACGGGGTCGGCACCACGCTGAACGGCGACCAGGTGCTGGCGGCCTACGCGACCCTCTACGCCGACCCCGGCGGCACCCTGCGTGGAGTCGGGGAGGAGCTGGCCGTCTCTGCCGGCGTCAAGGCGGTGGTCGCCGAGGTCGTTCTCGTCGCCGTCGGCGGCTGCTGGCGGGTCCGCGGCGGTTTCCTCACCCCGCACGCCCTCGGCCAGACCAGCACCCGTCGTGGTCTGCTGGCGTACGCCACCGTGGTCGTCCTGGTGGTCGGCTCCTGCCTGGCTCCGCCGGAGCGGGGCGGTGAGCTGCGCTACCCGGTCACCGTCGCCGACGGGACCGCGGTCGCCGGCCTGACCGTGAACAACCCGGTGCTCGCCGACGTGCTCAACCGCGGCATCTCCGGCGCTCGGCTGCTCGCCAACCGTCAGCTCGCCGCGGTCGACGCGTACGTCAGCACGGCAGAGGCCAACCTGGTCCTCCAGCGCAACCGCTGGCCGGCCCCCCGCACCGGGGAGCGGATGATCTTCGGCTTCAGCGACCTGCACTGCAGCCAGGCGATGACCCGGGTCTACACGACGCTGGTGCGCTCGACCCGGCCGACGGTGATCTTCAGCTCCGGCGACGACACCATCAACGGGTCGGCCGTCGAGCGCAGCTGCATCACCCGTGAGGTGGCGATGAGTCGTGACGTACCGGTCGCGGGTCCGGGGAACACCGACGAGGCCGTGAGCACCATCCCCTTCCTGGACTCGACCGGAAACCACGACTCCGACGTCACCGACGCCCAGCTGGCCCGGGCCGGGGCGGTCGTGCTCGACGGTCAGGTCGTGGACGCGGCCGGGGTGAGCTTCCTGGGCGACGACGACCCCGAACTGCAGATCCCCTTCAGCATCAGCCGCATCCAGCAGCGGCCGGAGACCGAGGCGGAACTGGGGGAGCGGTTGCTGGCGGTCGCCCGCGGTCGATCGGCCGACCGACGTGTCGACGTGCTCAGCGTCCACCAGCCGCGGGCGGCGGCGCCGATCGTCGCGGCCGACGACCCGCCCGTGAACCTGCTGGCCTGGGGGCACATGCACAGCGAGATCGGCCCTCAGGTCCGGTGGCACGCCGATGGGTCCTGGACGGTGGCCCTGCAGATGGGGACCGCCGGCGGCATCGCGCAGCAGACCCTGACCGCGTTGAGCACCCCGATCAGCCCGCCTCGTCACCGGGCCGACAGCTACTTCTTCTACGCCGACGCAGCCACCGGGTTGATCACCGGCGTGCAGCCGGTCCGGTTCGCCACCGACGGCTCGGTCACCATCGAGAACCGGATCCGCACCGGTGACCTGGCCGGTCTCTCGCCGAGCACCAAGGCGCGGCTCGGGGATCGTGCGGCGACGGTCACCCCGGCGCCCAGCCCGAGCGGCTAGCCTTCCGAGCGGTCGAGACCGGCGCCACGACCGGGCCCCCGTAGCCCAACCGGCAGAGGCAGGCGGCTTAAACCCGCTGCAGTGTGGGTTCGAGTCCCACCGGGGGCACTCACAGCTCGTCCTCAGCGATGGGGCCCGCGGGCTGGGTACGATTGGACTACGGACATCCAGGTCGGGTGTACGACTCCCAGGAGGAAATGCCCATGTTGCGCAGCTCGAACCCGATCCTGTCCAAGCAGGACGCGTTCACACCTGGTGGCCGCGGAGGCCAGCAGGGCGCCCGAGGTTTCGCCCCGTACCCCGGCCAGGGTTCCGGTCAGGGCCCGTACGGAACCGACCCCTACCAGCAGCAGGTCTCCCCGTCCGAGGGGCGGATGACCTTCGACGACGTGATCACCAAGACGATCATGACCATGGCGATCCTGGTCGCCGGTGCGGCCGTCGGATGGTTCCTGGTGCCGGACACGATCAAGACCCCGGTGATGATCGTCTCGGCCCTGGTCGGCTTCGCCGCCGTCCTGGTCGTCTCGCTCCGGCGCGTGATCAACCCGGCCTTCGTGCTCGCCTACGCCGCGATCGAGGGTGTCTTCATCGGCATCATCAGCTACGTCTTCGAGAGCATCTACCCCGGCATCGTCGTGCAGGCCGTGTTCGCGACCCTGGTCGCCGCGGGCGTGACGCTGGCCGCGTACAAGATCTTCAACATCCGGGTGACCGCAAAGTTCCAGAAGATCGTCATCTTGTCCACGGTCGCCTTTGCTGCGGTGATGTTGATCAACTTCGTCGTCGTCCTCGTCACCAACGGCACCGGCCTCCGCGGCGGCCTGCTCGGCCCGGTGAGCCCGCTCGCCGTCGGGATCTCCGCGATCGCGATCGTGCTCTGTGTGCTCAACCTGATCCTCGACTTCGACTACATCGAAAAGGGCGTCGCCGCCGGCGCCCCCGCGAGGGAGTCCTGGCGCGGTGCGTTCGGACTGACCGTCACCATGGTCTGGCTCTACATCGAGATGCTGCGCCTGCTGTCCTACCTGCGCCGCTGACCCGCGGCCCCACCCCACCCATCCCCCCATCCGCCCCCGCCCATCCCCCCAACCCATCCCCCCACCTCGGGAAAGTGGTCACAGACGACCCGGGACACGCCGTAGGCCCCCGGAAGAGTGACCACTTACCCGTGGGTAACTGGCGGGGGGCGCCACTAGGCTCACCGTCGTGCAGTATGTGACCTCACTCATCGACCTCGTCGGCAACACCCCACTCGTCCGGCTGTCCCGGGTGACACAGGGGGCACAGCCGCTGGTGCTCGCCAAGGTGGAGTACCTCAACCCGGGCGGCTCGGTGAAGGACCGGATCGCGGTCCGGATGATCGAGGCGGCCGAGGCCGAGGGTCTGCTCAAGCCCGGCGGCACCATCGTGGAGCCGACCAGCGGCAACACGGGCGTCGGCTTGGCGATCGTCGCCCAGTCCAAGGGCTACCACTGTGTTTTCGTCTGCCCCGACAAGGTCAGTGAGGACAAGCGCAACGTGCTCAAGGCGTACGGTGCGCGGGTGGTCGTCTGCCCGACCGCGGTCGAACCCGAGCATCCGGACTCCTACTACTCGGTCTCCGACCGGTTGGTCCGCGAGATCGACGGCGCGTGGAAGCCCGACCAGTACTCCAACCCGCACAACCCGCGCAGCCACTACGAGACCACCGGTCCCGAGATCTGGGCCCAGACCGACGGGAAGACCACCCGCTTCGTCGCGGGCATCGGCACCGGCGGAACCATCTCCGGGGTCGGTCGCTACCTCAAAGAGGTCTCCGACGGCCGGGTCCAGGTCGTCGGTGCGGACCCCACCGGCTCGGTTTACTCCGGTGGTACCGGCCGGCCCTACCTGGTCGAGGGCGTGGGGGAGGACTTCTGGCCCGCGACGTACGACCGGACCGTCTGCGACCGCGTCATCGAGGTCTCCGACGGGGACTCGTTCGCGATGACCCGGCGTCTGGCCCGCGAGGAGGCGCTGCTGGTCGGCGGATCGTGCGGGATGGCCACCGCGGCTGCCGTCCGCCTGGCGGCCGAGCTCGACGACCCCGACGCGGTGGTCGTGGTGCTGCTGCCCGACTCCGGACGCGGGTACCTGACCAAGGTGTTCAACGACGAGTGGCTGACCCGCTACGGGTTCGCGCACCGCGCCGACGCGTCGGTCCGGGCGGTTGGGGACGTGCTCCGCGAGAAGTCCGGGGCGCTGCCCACCCTGGTGCACACCCATCCCAACGAGACCATCGCCGAGGCCGTGGCCATCCTGCGCGAGTACGGCGTCTCGCAGGTGCCGGTCGTCCGCGCCGAGCCGCCGGTGATGGCGGCCGAGGTGGCCGGGTCGGTCAGCGAACGGGGTCTGCTGGGCGCGCTCTTCGCCGGGACCGTACGCCCGGCCGACGCCGTCGAGACTGTGATGGAACCGCCGTTGCCGAGCCTGGGCGCCTCCGAGCCGGTGGCCGCCGCGGTCAGTGCCCTCGTGGAGACCGACGCCCTGCTCGTGCTCGACGACGGCCGACCCGTCGGCGTCCTCACCCGCCAGGACCTGCTCGGCGACATCGACTGAGGGGGCTGGGAAACCAAGTTAACGTGGTTTCCTCTCGCCCTACACGGCAGATCTGCCATGCACAGTGAGTGGACACCACGTTAACTTGGTTTCCTCTGAGCCCGTCAGCCCGTGATGAGGGCGGTGGCGTACGTCGTGGCGGCTTTTTGGGCATCGGTGAGGTCGAGCTTCGCGCCGCCGATGATCACCTGGTAGAACACGCCGTTCGCGCTCGCCAGTATCGCGACCGTGGGAGAGCCGGACAGCTTCGCGGTGACAAACCTGGCGTGCTCGGCGCCGTCGACCTTGATGTCACGGGACTTCGCCCCGGGCAACTGGTCCTCGGCGGTGGCCGCGAAACGGTCGAAGTCGCCGGTGAGCGCGATCTCCTGGGCGATGAGCGAAGGATCGTCCATCGATGCGGGCACGTAGCTGCAGAGCTTGCTCCCGGCGACCGTGCCCGACTTCGCCGCCGCGAACGTGTACCCGATCAGCGCCTTCGTCGCCGCCGCCGGGATGACCTGGCACGGGTTGGTGACGGCCCCCCGGCTCGCCGATGGTGAGGCCGCCGACGGGGAGGCTGGTGGGGAGGCCGGCGGGGAGGCCGACGACGGCGAGGGTGCGGGCGAGGCCGGTGTGGCGGACGCGGCCGGCGGGGTGGTGGACGCCTGGGGTGCTGGCGGGTCGGTCGACTGCGACCCGTTCGACCCGCAGCCGGCCAGCAGAATGGCGGCCGCGGCCAGTCCGACGACGATTTTCGTCCGCACGATGGTGGCTCCTCGGTGGTTCGGATGAGTCAGTGGTCCGACGGGTTCCGGCGGACCGCGGGTCAGCAGTCAGCAGGTCAGCAGTCAGCAGGTCAGCAGGTCAGCAGGTCAGCAGGTCAGCAGGTCAGCAGGTCAGCAGGTCAGCAGGTCAGGGGGTCAGCCACGCGTCGAGCAGGGTCCGCCAGCCGGAGGTCCAGTCCAACGTAGCGATCAGCTCCCGGGGTACCCAGCGGGCTGAGGCGGTGGTGCCGTCGACGTCCAGCACCTCCGGGTCGCCGGGGTGGGCGCACTCGGCGCGGTAGATCAACCGGACGGCGTGGAAGTCCTCGACGGTGCCCTGGGGTGCCCGGCCGACCCAGTGCGAGCTCTGCACCTGCAACAACGCCCCCACCACCACGTGCTGGGCGGTCTCCTCGTGCACCTCGCGTCGGACCGCGTCCACCGGTTCCTCACCCGGGTCGACGCCGCCACCCGGCAGTCCCCACCCTCCCGGGGCGGCCGTCCGCGCGGAGAACTCCGTGGCGAGCAGGCCCCGCTCCGACACCACCACGGCGTACGCCGCCACGCGTTGCCGCATCTCCGGTGTCTCCTCGGCCGCCAGCGTCAGCCCGGCGTCAACGCGGACGTCGCACACCTCGGGCTCGGGTCCGGCCGGCGTGGTCACGCGTACGGTCAGCACGAGCTCGCCCGCCGCGTCTCGGACGGCGTCGACCGGCTCGGGCGAGGCGTACCCCCGCTCCCACAGCAACCGGGTCGGGTCGACTCCGTGGGGCAGCTCGGCAGCCACCACCGGGGTCGCGACCCCGGCCCCGGACCTGATCACCCCGACGACGCGCATCCGCCCATCATGGTGCAGTCGCGGCCGGTCGTTAGGATCACTGTGGCCTTCCGTCCCGCGAGTTCCGAAGCAGGTGTGTCATCGACCGGTCCGAGTACGCCCCGACCCGTACGCAGACCCGGCCGACCAGCCCGGCGTCGCCCCCGATCACCAGCGTCGAGGAGGTGCCCGGGGCGTTCGACGCCGCCGCGGGGCGCTACGACCTGATGGTGGCGCTCAACCCCGGCTACCACCGGCACCTGCGCTCGGCCGCCGACACCCTGGCCGCCGACATGGCCGAGTGGGGCGCGGAGCGGGGCGGCCGTCCGTTACGCCTGGTCGACCTCGGCTGCGGCTCCGGCGCCTCGACCCGGGCGATCCTCTCCCAGCTGGGCGAAGCGGTCTCGGCGCCCGACGGCATCGACCTGGTCGGGGTGGACGCGTCGGCCGGCATGCTCACCCAGGCCCGGCAGAAGCGGTGGCGCCGTGGGGTGCGTTTCGTGACCGGACGCGCCGAGGAGCTATCCAGCTCGCGCGACGGCTGGGGTCTCGCGGCGCCGGTCGACGGGATCTTCGCCGCCTACCTGTTCCGCAACGTGACCGCGCGCGACGAGGTGCTGGCCGCGGCGTACGACCTGCTGGCTCCCGGCGGCACCTTGGTCGTCCAGGAGTACTCGGTCGCCGGCCGCCCGCGCCACCAGTTCGTCTGGTCGCTGGTCTGCTGGCTCGCGGTGATCCCGCTGGCCTGGCTGACCTCCCTGCACATCCGGCTCTACCGCTACCTGTGGCGCAGCGTGATGGACTTCGACTCGACCGAGATCTTCATGGCCCGGATGCAGCGGGTGGGCTTCGTCGACGTCCGCGTCCGCACCGTGCCGGGCTGGCAGCGCGGCATCCTGCACACCTTCGCCGCCCGCAAGCCGCGCTGAGGTGACTCCTGCACGCGCCTGGATCCCCGGCCGCGACCGGCTGGCCGTTCGGCACCTGCCGCCGACCCCGCGCGGCTCCGGTCCCGAACGGCCGCGGGTGGTCGTGGTGGGCGGTGGGATCGCCGGTCTGGCCGCCGCCACCGGCCTGGCCGAGCGGGGGATTGCCGTCACCCTGCTCGAGGCCGAGGCGGAGCTCGGCGGTCGGGTCCGGGCCTGGCCGGTCGACGTCGCGGACGACCCGGCCACCATGAGTCGCGGATTCCATGCGTTCTTCCGGCAGTACTACAACCTGCGCAGCCTGCTCCGCCGGGCCGACCCCGGGCTCGAGCGGCTCGTCGCGATCGCGGACTATCCGCTGCGGCTCGCCGACGGGCCTCAGGACTCGTTCGCTGCGATCCCCAGGACCCCGCCGTGGGGAGTGGCCGCGTTCGTGCTGGCCAGTCCCAGCTTCCGGCTGCGTGACCTGCGGCACGTCGACATCGACGCGGCGCTGGGTCTGCTCGACGTGGACTTCCCGGCCACCCTGAGCGCGTACGACGGGGTGAGCGCGGCGGAGTTCCTCGACCGGCTCAACTTCCCCGACACCGCCCGGCACCTGGCACTGGAGGTGTTCGCTCGCAGCTTCTTCGCCGACCCGCGCGAGTTCTCGGCCGGGGAGCTGGTGGCGATGTTCCACAGCTACTTCATGGGCTCGGCCGAGGGTCTGCTCTTCGACGTGCCCACCGACGACTACGACACCGCGCTCTGGGCGCCGCTCGGGGCCTACCTGCGTCACCTCGGCGTCGAGATCCGCACGGGGACGCCGGCCCTCGCGGTCGCCGCCTCGGCGTCGGGGATGAGCGTCACCGTGGCCGGCGAAGAACTCACCGCCGACGGGGTGGTGCTGGCCACCGACCTCCGGACCACCCGGGCACTGGTCCGACGGGCCGAGACCTTGGGCACCCCCGGCTGGCGCGAGGGCATCGCCGTCACCCAGGACGCCCCGCCGTTCGGCGTGCTGCGGCTGTGGCTGGATCGCCCGGTGGACGCCGACCGGCTCGCCTTCCTCGGGACGAGCGGCTTCGGCCCCCTGGACAACGTCACCGTGCTGGAGCGGTTCGAGGCCGGCGCGGCCCGGTGGGCGGCCGCGCACGACGGCTCGGTCGTCGAGCTGCACGCGTACGCGATGACCGCCGAACCCGACGTCGTCCGGGCCGAGCTGCTCACCCAGCTGACCCGGATCTACCCCGAGACGGCCGCCGCGCAGACCGTCGCCGAGCAGTGGTTGGTCCGTGACGACTGTCCGCTGGTGGGGACCGAGCCCTGGGCTTCCCGACCCGAGGTGTCGACCCCCGACCCCCGGCTGGTGCTGGCCGGCGACGGCATCCGCTGCGACTTCCCGGTCGCCTTGATGGAGCGGGCCACGACCACCGGCTTTCTGGCCGCGAACCAGCTGCTGGCGGGCTGGGGGCGTTCCGGCCACGAGCTCTGGACGGTGCCGATGTCGGCCCGGATCCCCGCCGTACGCCGGCTCCGCCGCACCGCCTGACCCCGACCAGTCAGGTTCTGCCGCGTTCTGTCGGCGTGTCGGGCAGGAACTGACTGGTCGGCGTCAGGATCCGGGGCGGTGCTTCGTCTCGGAGAACGGGGAGACCGCGCGGGGGAGCTCCACCCCGTCGACGGTGAGGTCGACCAGCTCGTTGTAGAAGCAGATCCGGCCGGCGATCCCGTCGACGGCCGGGGTCGGCCGGGTGTAACCCCAGGCGAGGTTCGGTACGTCCGGCAGGCTCCAGTAGCGGTCGGCGATCCCCTTGTAGGGGCAGTGACTCGCGTTCTCGCTGGTCTCCAGTCGGCTCAGGTCGACGTCGCCCGTCGGCAGATAGAAGCGGGTCGGCAGCCCGGTCTCGAACAGCACGACCGGATGGCGGCTGTCGGCCAGGACCGCTCCGCCCACCGACACGACCACGTGCCGACTGCTCGGCAGGGCGTCGACGCGGTGGTGCGGGTCCTGCGGGTGGCTGGCGACCTCCGCGTCCTCCTCGGTCCACCGGTCGAGCAGGCCAGGTTGCCAGCTGACCACGATCCGCCCGGCTACGGCCGCGTCGGCGAGCTCCCAGGCGGCGTGCTCGACCACTCGGCCGTCGGCCTCGAGGTCGTACCAGCGCTTCACCTCGCTGTGCGGCAGGAAGAACCAGGGCTGTGCGGGGGGCAGCGCCGTAGTCGGGGTGAACAGCTCGGTCCTGACGTCTTCGGCTCGGAACGCGTAGCTCGGAACGGGGAAGTCGTCCTCCCAGAACAACAACGGATCCCGGCTCTCCACCACGACGGTGGACCCCATCCAGCCCCGCACCCACCGCTCACTCGCCTCGGTTCGCACGCTTTCAGTGAACACCGCCTTGCCGCCGAACCGCCAGGCCCCGACGTCACCGCCCGCGCACCGCGACCGCCACCAGTCAGTTGCTGTCCGACACGCCGACAGGATGCGGCAGAAGCTGGCTGGTGGGCGTCCTGTTGGATGAGGCGGGTGCGAGCGGTGGTCTACGACGCGGTGGGGGCGACCCCGTACCTGACCGCATGGCCCGAGCCCGACTGCCCCGTCGACGGGGTGGTGGTGGCGGTCGGGGCGACCGGGGTCTGCCGGTCGGACTGGCACGCCTGGCGCGGTCACGACCCGGTACCGCTCCCCCACGTCGGCGGTCACGAGCTGGCGGGGACGGTGCTGCGTACCGGCCCGGCAGTACGGCGGTTCGCCGTCGGCGATCGGGTGACGGTGCCCTTCGTCTGCGGCTGCGGGACCTGCCCCATCTGTGCGGCGGGGGACCCGCAGGTCTGCCCGCACCAGACCCAGCCCGGATTCACCCACGACGGCTCGTTCGCCGAGCAGGTCGCGCTGTACGCCGCCGACGCCAACCTGGTCCGGCTGCCCGCCGATCTGAGCTTCGTGGCCGCGGCGTCGCTGGGGTGCCGGTTCGCCACGGCGTACCGTGCGCTGGTCGGACACGCCCGGGTGCAACCGGAGGAGACGGTGGCGATCTTCGGCTGCGGCGGGGTCGGTCTGTCGGCGATCATGATCAGCAGGTCGCTGGGAGCCCGGGTCATCGCCGTCGACGTCAGCCCGACGGCTCTCGACCGGGCCCGGCGCCTCGGCGCCGACGTGATCATGGATCCGACCGAGATCGACGTGCCCACAGCGATCCACGATCTCGGGGGAGCGCACGTGAGCGTCGACGCCCTCGGCTCGCCCACCCTGCTCGACACCGCGGTCCGCAGCCTCCGCCGTCGGGGCCGGCATGTCCAGGTCGGCCTGCTGCTCGGCGACCAGGCCGCGCCCCCGGTGCCGATGGACCTGGTGATCAGTCGCGAGCTGCTGATCTTCGGCAGCCACGGGATGGCCGCCGCCGACTACCCGGCGATGCTGGCCATGATCACCGACGGCCGGCTCGACCCCGGACGGCTACTCGGCCGGGTGATCCGTCTCGACGAGATCCCGGCGGCGCTCGCCGCGATGGACCGAGCCGGCTCGGACGGCCTCATGGTCGCGGTTCCCTGACCCGGCCGGGCTGTGGAAGGATCGTCGGGTGTCCGAACCCGACGGCCGGCGCCGGGCGGTCCGGAGCGGTGACGCGTCGTCGCCCGCGGTGGAGCAGACCCCGATGGCGACCGGCGGTCACGTCTGGCGGATCCGGTCCGCGGCGGTCGTGCGGCAGCTGTTGCGGGAGCGGCACCGGACGACCCAGGCAGGGTTCACGGCCGAGGCCATCCCCAAGGGTTACCTCAAGCACCACCCGATCCTGATCTCCGACGGGCCGTTGCACGACGAGCAGCGGACCAAGGTGGGTCGGTTCTTCGCCCCCAAGGTCGTGGCGTCCCGGTTCACCGGGCTGATGCAGGAGTGCGCCGACCGGCTGCTCGCCGACGCGGCCGGGCGGCCGGTGGTGTTGGACGAGCTGGCGCTGCTCTACACCGTGGAGGTGACCGCCGCCGCGGTGGGCCTGACCAACTCGTCGGTGCCGAAGATGGCCCGCCGGTTGGAGTCCTTCTTCGACCAGCCGCCGTTCGACATCACCCGGAGCGACCTGGGCCGGACCAGGCGGGACTGGATGCAGGCGGCCCGCAAGGGTCTGGTGCCGGTGGTCCGCTTCTATCTGGCCGACGTGCGGCCGGCGATCCGCGCCCGACGACGACAACCGCAGCGCGACGTGATCAGCCACCTGATCGCCGAGGGGTACACCGACGCCGACATCCTTGTCGAGTGCGTGACCTACGGAACCGCGGGCATGGTCACCACGCGGGAGTTCATCGCCATGGCGGCCTGGCACCTGCTGTCCGACCGGGTGCTGCTCGAGCGCTATCTGGCCGCCGAGCAGCCGGAACGGCTGTCGTTGCTCAACGAAATCATCCGCCTGGAGCCGGTCGTGGGGCACCTGTACCGGCGGGTGCAGGAGCCGGTGTCGTTCGACCACGACGCGACTGTGCACACCGCCGCACCGGGCGACCTGCTGGATCTCGACGTCCGGGCCGCGAACGCCGACCCGGCCACGGTGGGCGAGTGCCCGTTCGACCTGCGGCCGGGGCGCACCTTGCCGCCCGGGGTGAACGAGGCGGTGCTGAGCTTCGGCGACGGGGCCCATCGGTGCCCCGGCCAGCCACTGGCGATCCTGGAGTCGGACGTGCTGCTGCACCGGTTGCTCAGCCACGACGTCGTCATGAGCCGCGAACCGCGGATCGAGTGGGACGACCTCATCGCCGGCTACGCGTTGCGTGGCTTCCAGCTCCGGGTGACCTGACGATCTCGGCGGGGTCGCCGGTGGCTCTCAGCCGACGGCGGCGCGGCGGCGGACCACCGAACGGGCGGCGGTCAGCCCCTTCTTCCACGTGGGGACCCGGACCCGGCCCGAGAAGACGTCGTAGTCGGCGGCCTCGATCCGGTCCAGGATCTGCGCGTACAGCACCCGGGCCGTGCCCACACAGCGTTGCGAGGCCGCGGGCAGCAGCGTGATCCCCGGGTCGGCGAGCTCGTAAAGCTCTCGGTTGCGGGTGATCTCGAAGCGCATCAGGTCTCGCCACGGCTCGGTGACCCGGCGGGCGTGGATGTCCACCTCGAACCTCTGCAGGTCGTCGGTGGGGATGTAGATCCGACCTCGGTCGAGATCCTCGTCCACGTCGCGCAGGAAGTTGGTGAGCTGGAAGGCGAGCCCGAGGTACCGGGCCGGCTCGTAGGCGGCCACCGACTGCGGCTCGAGCACCGGCAGCATCATCTCCCCGATCACCGCCGCCGACCCCTCCATGTAGCCACAGAGGTCGTCGAAGGTGGCGTAGGAGGTGGTGGTCAGATCCATGGCCATCGCCGCGAAGAACCGGTCGAAGCACTCGGGGTCGATCCCGCAGGTCAGCGCGGTATGCACCACGGCGGCCAGCACCGGGTCGTCACTGCGGCCGGCCGCGAGCGAGGAGCGGAAGTGCTCGCCGAACGCGGTCAGGGTCGCCGCGACCGTGGCCGGGTCGGCGCCGTCGTCGACCACGTCGACGATGTCGTCGGCCAGTCGGCAAAGCGCGTAGACCGCGTACACGTGCTTGCGGCGCTCCTTGGGCAGCAGTGCCGCCCCCCAGAAGTAGGTCGTGCCGAACTCCCGGGTGAGCAGCGCGGCCCGTCGGTAGCCCTCCGCCGCGATGATCCCGTCGGCGTGGGTGGGCTGCCGGGTGCCGACCTGGTCGGTGGTCATCGGGCGCCCAGGTAGTCGCTGACCCGGGCGGCGGCGAGCTTGCCCGAGATCAGCACCATCGGTACGCCCACCCCGGGTGTGGTGTTCGACCCGGCGAAGACCATCCCGGGCACCCGCCGCTCCACGTTCTTGGGCCGGAACGGTCCCGTCTGGGCAAAGGTGTGCGCGAGGGCGAACGGAGTGCCTTGAGCCATGCCGTCAGCCTGCCACTCCAGTGGGGTGACCAGGCGCTCGGTCACCACCTCGGTGGGATAGCCCTGCGCGCCGAGGAAGGTGTGCAGCCGGTCGCGCATCGGGCCGGCCTCGGCCTTCCAGTCCAGCCCACCCCGCGCCGGGGACCTCGAGAGGTTCGGCGTCGGCTCCAGCACAAAGAGGGTCGATCCGCCCTCCGGAGCCAGTGACGGCTCGTCGATCGAGGGGATCGTCACCAGCCGCGAGGGGTCCCGCATCAGGGCGCCCCGCTTCAGCAGGTCGTCGAACGCCTCGCCCCACGCCGTACCGAAGTGGATGTTGTGGTGCGCGGCCTCCGGCGCCAGCGGTCCGCGGACCCCGACGTGCCAGACCACGCACGACGGCGAGTAGTCACCGGAGACGAGCGCACGCGGCGGCTTCAGGTCGGGTAGCAGCTTGTCGTAGGCGATCGGCAGGTCGAGCGTGCAGACCACGGCGTCGGCGCGCAGCTGTTCACCGCCCAGCAGCCGGACCCCGGCCACCCCGCCGGTCCCCGAGCTCGGCGGCCGCCGGAGGATCTCACTCGCCGTCTCGCCGTAGCGGAACTCGACTCCGGCCTTCTCCGCCGCCAGGGCCATCGCCGTCGGGATGGCGTGCATGCCGCCGACGGGAAAGTAGACGCCGTTGATCGAGTCCATGTAGGTGATCACGGCGTAGAGCGAGAGGGCGTCGTCGGGGGCCAGCCCCGCGTACATGGCCTGGAAGGAGAACAGTCGGTGCAGCCGCGGGTCGGTAAACCGGCGGCGGACCGCGTTCCCGAGCCGACCGAATGCCCCGAGCCGCAGCAGCGTCGCCGCCGCGGTCGGCTTGTGCAGCAGACCCAGCGGCGAGTCGAAGTTGTGGTCGATGAAGTGCGGCATCTCGGCGAGGTAGAGCCGACGCAGCCAGATCACGAACTCGTCGAAAGCCGCGGCATCGACGCTGCCGCAGGTCTTCTCGATCTCGGCGCGCATCGCCTCGTGGCCCGAACGGACCATGATCGTGGAGCCGTCGGCGAAGCAGGCGCGGTAGGCCGGGTCGAGCTGGGTCATCGGCAGCACGTCGGACAGCTCGGCCCCGACGGCCCGCAGCGCCTCGGAGACCAGATCTGGCATGGTCATCACGGTCGGCCCGGTGTCGAAGGCGAAGCCGGCGTCCTCGAAGCGACCCGCCCGGCCGCCGGGGATCGACTCCCGCTCGACCACGGTCACCTGGTAGCCGGCGCCCTGCAGATGACAGGCGGCGGCGAGCCCCGCCAGACCGGCCCCGATGACGACGACCGGCTGGCCGGACCCCGTCCGCGCGACCTCAGGTCCACGACGGGTCACCGGTTCCGCCAGGCGATCTGGTGGGCGAGGTCGGTGAGACCGGCGACTCCCGCGGGATCGAGCAGGCGGTCGTCGAGCACGGCCAGCGCCGCGTCGAGCTCGGCGGTGATCATGGACTCCACGGCGTCCAGCACCCCGCTCTCGGCGATCGAGTGCTGCAGCACCGCGACGTGGCCCTGGGTGAGGTCGGGGGAGCCGATCAGGTCGAGCAGCACGCGGTCGGCGCCCTTCAGTCGTTGGTCCGCCAACGCCACGATCACGGTCGGCTTGCCGGCAACGAGGTCGTCCCCGGCGGGTTTCCCGGTCAGCCCGGGGTCGCCCCAGACCCCCAGGATGTCGTCACGCAGGGCGAAGGCCTCGCCGACGTGACGACCGTAGGTCTGGAGTGCGTCGAGCACCGCGCCTTCGGCCCCGGCCGCGGTCGCGCCCAGCTGCAGCGGCCGCTCCACGGTGTAGGCACCGGACTTCATCCGGGCCACCTGACGGGCGTGGGGCATGTCACGCCGACCGGCGGCGCTGCCGGTGATGTCGCGGCGCTGTCCGGCGACGAGCTCGATCACCAGGAACCGCCAGATGTGGCGCAGCGGAGCCGGCAGCCCGGAGACGAGGTGGTCGGCCTCGGAATGGGCCAGGTCGCCGACCAGGATCGCCATGCTCTCGCCGAAGCGGCGGTCGTCACCGTGGGCGCACGCTAGCTGGTGCAGCTGGCTGGCCCGGACGTGGACGGTCGGCTGCCCGCGGCGGGACTCCGACTCGTCCATCACGTCGTCGTGGATGAGGGCAAAGACGTGCAGGAGCTCGAGCGCGGCCGCGACCTGGACGACGGTCGACGGCTCCGTCGGCGAGCTCGGGGCGGGACCCGGGGAGGCGGGCCCGCCGGCCGCGTCGGCCCCGCCGGCGCTGACCCAGCCCCAGTGGCACATCGCCGGCCGGATCCGCTTGCCGCCGGCGACGAGCAGCCGCTGCAGCTGCTGCGGTAGGTCCTCGGCGCCCAGTACGTCGACGGGCTGCTGGTCGCCGTAGCTGCCCTCACCGGTCGCCCAGAGCGCACCGAGATCCGTCACCACCTGGTCGAGCAGGGCGTCGACCTCACGCAGGGTGGCGTCGAGGCTGCCGTTCGTTCGGGTCAGGGTGGGGCGTGGGCTGATGAGGCTTGAGCTGGGTGCGTTGACCAGGGTCACGGGCGTCCTCTCTGGTCGGCACAGGGTGCCGACATCACGTCGCTGCAACGGTGCTCGTCATGTCTTCGTGTGGGGTCGGGGGATCGGATGCACCGGCGCGGGATCAGCGCCGGAGCGCGCCGACCGCGGCCAGCTCGCGGACCTGAAGGACAGCCCAGGGCGAGAACGCGAACGGGGTCGCGGTGGCCGAGGTCAGCAGGTCGGCGGGGTCGACGAAACTCCAGTCCATCACCTCGTCGGGATCGGGTACGGGAACGGCCCCCGGGGCGAGCCCGGCGACGAAGACGGGACAGATCTCGTTCTCCACGATGCCACTGGCGTCGGTCGCCCGATAGGCGAACTCGGGCAGCGCGCAGCGAAGATCGTCCACCTGCAGGGCGAGCTCCTCGCCGAGCCGCCGGACCACGGCCTCGGTGATCTCCTCCTCGGGCCGGGGGTGCCCGCAGCAGGTGTTGGTCCACACACCCGCCCAGGTGCGCTTGCCGAGCGCTCGTCGGGTAAGCAGCAACCGACCGTCGGGGTCGAAGGCGTAGAGCGAGAAGGCGAGATGCAGGGGGGTCTGGGTCGTGTGCACCTCGAGTCGCGGCACCTGACCGAGGCGTTCACCGTCGGCGTTGACCAGCACCACCGCGTCGACGGGAGCATTCATGACGTCGTCCTCCTGTTGGCAACCGATGGGTCGTGTCCCGGGTGACCACCCGGGGCAGAGCCCAGGCTAGGCGACCGTGATCACTCGACAGACTAGCGACCTGCTGGATCACCTGGCCGGGCGACCGGTGATGATCCAGAACCCTCCGCGGACGACGATGCCGGTGCCGTCCCACAGCTGCTCGTACGCCGCCACCAGGGCGATGCGGGCAGCAGCCATCACCTCGGGGGACCGACCCTGCAGCAGCGAGCCGGCCGGGCCGCCGGCCATCGTGAGGTCGGCCGCTTCCTCGGGTGCGGCTCCGCCCTCCAGGGAGAGGGGGACGTCGGGGTCGGTGAACAGCAGGTCGCGCCAGCCGGCGTCGTGCAGCAGCGCCGCCGTGGCGTCGCGATGGCCCAGGGTGGTCGGGCCGGGGCCACCGGACGGGTCGGGCATCGTCTCGCCGGCGTCGGCCAGCACGCGGGCGATGACCTGGGTCGGGATGGCGAAGATCGGCGCCTCGGGCAGCTGCTTCCAGATCGCCATCCCGAGCCGGCCCTCAGGTGCGCAGGCGCGGGAGAGGTTGGCGAACGCCGCGGCGGCGTCGTCGAAGAACATCACGCCGAATCGCGACATGACGACGTCGAAGCGGCCCGCCCCGAAGTCGGTGGTCTGGGCGTCGCCGACGATCCATTCGAGGTCGAGTCCGGCGGCGGCCTGACGGGCGGCCCCGATCATCCCCACCGAGATGTCGGTGCCGGTGACCCGGCCGTCGGGGCCGACCTGCTCGTGCGCCCGACGGGTCGTGGAGCCCGGGCCGCAGCCCACGTCCAGCACCCGTTCACCCGGCTGCAGGTGCAGCGCGGTGAACAAGGCGTCGGAGACCGGCGCGAGCTGGAGCTCGCGGCGTTCGGCGATGGTCAGCCACCAGGCGGTCCGGTCCTCGTCCCAGCTGGCGGGTCCGGGCGGGGTGGCGTCGGTCGGTGGCGGGTCGACGGTGCTCATGGCGGCCAGTCAACTCCTGGATCGCGGGCGTGGCTACTACCCTCGGCACGTGATCAGCGAGCTGGCGTACGGCGTGATCGCGCTTGCCGTGCTCGTGCTGGGGTGGGGTCTGCTCACCGCTATCGCCAAGCGGCCGATCAGCTGGGCCCAGCTGATCGGCGTGGGGGTGCTCGAGCTCGCGACGCTGGTCCAGTCGGTGGTCGCGGGGGTCAGGCTCGTGGCCGGGTTCCGTCCGACCGAGACCGGGACCACCATCGGCTACCTCATCGCCATCGTCGTCCTCCTCCCGCTCGGCACGGTGTGGGCGCTCACCGACCGCTCCCGCTTCGCCGGGGTCGTGCTGGCCGTCGCGGCCGCGTCGGTCGGCGCCATGACGCTGCGGCTGCTCAACCTCTGGGGCGTGCTCGGATGAGCCGGCCGGTCCGTCCCGGGCCGGTCGAATCCACCCGCTCCCGGCGGACGGCCGACGGGGGGCTGGCGACCAACAGCGGCCCGGGTCGGGTCCTGGTCGCGGTCTACGGAGTCTTCGCCCTGTCCGCGACCGCCCGCGCCGCGGTTCAGATCGCCACCAAGTTCGAGGTGGCCCCGCTGGCCTACGTCGCGTCGGCGGTCGCCGGCCTGGTCTACGTCGTGGCGACCATCTCCTTGGCCCGGGGGACGCGGGGCTCGCGCCGCGTCGCCCTGGTGGCGATCGTGGTGGAGCTCGTCGGCGTGCTGGGCGTGGGCACGCTGACCCTGGTCGACCCGACCGCGTTCCCCGACGCGACGGTGTGGTCGGACTTCGGGATGGGCTACGGCTTCGTCCCGCTCGTCCTGCCGTTCCTGGGCCTGCTCTGGCTGCGGCGATCCCGTCCGCGGCCGTCCGGCGCCTGAGCCGCCGACCGGCCAGCCCCCGGGGTCAGGTCCCGGCCGACGGGACGAGGTGGGCCGCCAGGTCCGGGTCGATCGCTCCCGGGTCGAAGGGGAACATCGGACGGGTGATCCGGTGGTGCCCGAGCCGGACGAGGTCCTGGTCGACGCTGCCGGGGGTCAGAGCGAGCATCCAGTCCGCGGCGAGGTCGTAGAGCTCCGGCTCGAGGTAGCCGATCTTGACGATCACGACGTCAGCCGCCCGGGGGTCCAGCCCGTTGCGTTCGAAGTCGGCGAGCAGGTGGTACGGCTTGCGGCCGCGGGTGATGATCACGTCCACCGAACCGGCGCGGACGACGACCTCGGTCTGCGCGTCGGGGTCGCTGTGGTCGACGTGCCGGATCTCGCCCGTCAGCTCCACCGGTCCGCACGGTCGGTCGTCGATGTGCCCACCGACCACGATCGTGATCATCGCACCGACCCCGGCGACCGCACAGGCGTCGGCCGCCGCGGCGTCGTGGACGGCGGCGTAGATCACCGGGGGACCGTCGGCCGCCAGCCGTGGATCGGCGAGCAGCGCGCCCAGGGTCCAGCTGACGTCGCCCGTGCCGCCGGCGGTGGGGTTGTCGCCCGAGTCGGAGATCAGGTACGGCCGGTCCGAGCTGGCCAGCGCGGCGTCAAGGCAGTCGGCCAACGGGGCCGAGGGAGCCACGAACACGAAGTCGTCGCGGGCCGCCCAGACGGCGGTGGCGAGGCGCTCGGCCTCGCGGGTGATGACGGCCTCGTCGTCGCCGGTTACCATGATCACGCAGCGGTTCCGCGGTTCGTCACCCCAGGCGTACCCGATCCAGATCGCCGCGTCGAGCACCCCGTCCAGGGCCTCCACCTCCGGCACCATCGCGTAGAGCGAGGCCGCCGGCTCGAGCCGGGTGCTGGTCTTCTCTCCCGGGAGCAGCAGCGGTACGGGTACCCAGGCCTTCAGCGGCCGGCGTCGCGCGGGCGGCAGCGCGAGTCGGGCCAGCAGGTTGACCACGGCTCGCTCCTTGGTCTCCAGCGCGTCCTCGTGCGGGGCCATCCGGTAGCAGGTGAGCAGATCCAGGGTCTCGGCGAGCCGCCAGGAGACGTTGCCGTGCAGGTCCATCCCGGTGCTGATGATGACGTCCGGCCCGACAACCGCGCGGACGGCGACCGCGAGGTCACCCTCGGCGTCGTCCATCTCCAGCACGCTCATCGCCCCGTGCAGGTCGAGCACCACCCCGTCGAGGGAGCCGGCGGCCCGCAGCCCGCCGAGGATCTCGGCCTTCAGCGCGGCGTAGTCCGCCGCCGGCACCGGACCGCCGGGCATCGCTGTTCCCACGAGGATCGGCACCCAGTCGGCAGCCCCGGTGAGCGACCCCCCCGGCGACCAGAAGGGCCGCGCCGACAGGACCTGCGGGCCACGTTGGGGGCGGAAGTCCGCCACCCGCGTCCGGCCGGGTGAGAACGTCGATGCTTCGAGACTGAGTCCGCAGATCGCGATCCGAGGGAGGTGGGCCATGCGGCCATGATCTCGAACGGGGGGCCGGGTCTGCTCCCCACCCGTCCCTGCTCGGATCGGCACCTGGCTGCACGAATGTTGCTGGGCCGCGCTGCGGCGGCCTACGGTGAGCCGGAACCAGCCACCAGGAGCTGGCCAGCAGCACCCGCCGTACCCGAGAGCGAGCCCGATGACACCCGCGACGACGCCGACCACCATGACCGCAGCCGTGATGTACGCCCCGGGGGACATCCGGGTGCACGAGGTGCCGGTGGCGTCCCCGGGTCCGGGCGAGGTGCTGCTCAAGGTCGCGGCCTGCGGGGTCTGCGGCTCCGACATCCCGCGGATGCTGCGTAACGGCGGTTACGTGATGCCGATCATCTGCGGCCACGAGTTCTCGGGGTGGGTGGAGCAGCTGGGGGAGGGCGTGACCGGCTTCGAGGTCGGCGACCTGGTCTCGGTGCCACCCCTGATTCCCTGCTACCACTGCGATTTCTGCCGGCGCGGCGACTTCGGGCTGTGCGAGAACTACGACTACTTCGGCAGCCGCAACGACGGTGCCTACGCCCAGTACGTGGTCTCGCCCGTCGGCAACCTGCTGGCGATGCCCGCCGGGATGGACCCGCGTGCGGCGGCCATGCTCGACCCGGCGGCCATCGCGTTGCACGCCCTGTGGAAGACCGGCCTGCGCACGGGGCACCGGGTGCTGGTGGTCGGTGCGGGTCCGATCGGCCTCTTCGCGGTGCAGTGGGCCAAGCTGGCCGGGGCGAGCGAGATCGTCACGATCGACCTCAGCGAGGAGAAGTCGGCGATGGCGCGGGAGGCGGGAGCGACCGGAGCCGTGCAGACCCACGCCGACGCCAAGGCGCTGGCGGGACGCGGCTTCGACATCGTGCTCGAGTCGGCTGGGGTGCCGGTGACCGCCGACCTGGCCGCGAACCTCGCCGGACCGCAGGGTCACGTGGTCTTCGTGGGCATCCCGCACGCCCCGGTGGAACTGTCGAAGGAGACCTGGAACCAGTTCATGCGCCTGGAGATCACCATGCACGGTTCGTGGAACTCGTTCTCGGCACCCTTCCCCGGCGCCGAGTGGCGGACCGCCGCCGACAAGCTCGCGACCGGCGAGCTGAAGTGGGAGTTCATGATCACCCACGAGCTGCCGCTGGCCGATCTCCCGGCCATGATGACCACGCTCGGTGACCGCTCGGAGTTCTCCGCCAAAGTGATCTTCGACCCGTTCGCGGGCTGAGCGTGGGCATCCTGCTCAGCCTCGACCTCGGTACGGAGGGGGCCCGGGTCGGCGCCTTCACCACCGACGGCACGTCGCTGGGTTCGGTCCACCGGCCCTACCGCACGACGTTCCCGCGCGCCGGCTGGGCCGAGCAGGACCCACAGGACTGGTGGACGGCGATCACCGACGCGAGTCGGGCGCTGTTCGCGACCCCGGCGTGCCGGGCGGCCGGTCCGGTGGTGGCGGTCGCCTCCGCGACCACGGCGTCGACCGTCGCCGTGGTCGACGCGGCGGGTCAGCCGCTCCGGCCCGCGATCCTCTGGATGGACTCCCGGGCCGCCCCGCAGGCCACGCGCACGGTCGGCTTCGCCGCACGGCACCCGATCCTCGCCTGGGCGGGCGGTTCGGACGCGTCGGAGTGGCTGCTGCCGAAGGCGATGTGGCTCCAGGAGCACGAACCTGAGACCTTTGCCCGGGCCGCCCGCGTCGTCGAGGCGATCGACTACCTGACGTTCCGGCTCACCGGCCGTTGGGTCGGTTCGCAGATGAACGCGGTCTGCAAGTACAACTACGACACTCTCCGGCGGCGCTACCCCACCGAGCTCTACGCGGACTTCGGGATCGCTGACCTGGAGGCGAAGCTGCCCGACGAGATCGCCCCCGTGGGCTCGGTGGCCGGCCCCCTCACCGCAGCGGCGGCCGTCGCTCTGGGCATCGACGCAGCGGTCGACGGGGGTCCGCCGGTCTGCGTCGGCGGGATCGACGCCCACGTGTCGCTGCTGGCCTGCGGTGCGTCGACGGGGGTGGTCTCGATCGTGTCGGGGACGTCCTCGGCGATCATCGCCGAGGTCGACGAGCCGGTGGCCACCGCCGAGGTGTGGGGGCCCTACCCGCACGCACTGCGCACCTCGAAGTGGTTGGTCGAGGGCGGTCAGGTCACCAGCGGATCGGTGCTGAAGTGGGCCGGGGAGAACATCATGGGCGTGGCCCGGGACGACCTTGCCGCTCTCGTCGCCGGCGCCGCTGCCGTCGATCCCGGCGCCCACGGGCTGCGGGCCCTGGACACTTTCATGGGGAACCGGACGCCTTACCGCGACCCCCGGTTGCGGGGGGCGATCGTCGGTCTGACCCTCGGCACCACCCGCGAGGAGCTCTACCGGGCGGCCGTGGAGGCGGTGGCCTGCGGCACCCGCGGGGTGATCGACTCCTTCGATCGCGCCGGCGTCGCGTGTAATCGGCTCGTGTTCTCCGGTGGTATCGAGAAAAACGCGCTGTGGCAGCAGATCAGCGTGGACGTGCTCGGCCGCGAGGCCGAGATCGTCGCCGGGGACAACCTGACTCTGCGGGCCTGCGCGGTGATCGCGGCGACGGGAGCCGGACTGGTCCGCGACCTGGACGAGGGAGCGGCCGCGTACGCCCCGACCACCCGGACGCTCACCCCAGATGCCGACCGGCACACGATCTATCGCCAGACCTACGACGACTACGTCGGGCTGCTGACCGCCCTTGCGCCGATCATGCACGAGTCGGTGGATCGGTTGGCCGAACGGTGAACGCCGTGAGGCCCGCTCCGCTCGACCACAGGGGGGAGCTGCTGATCCGGTCGCTCAACGCTACTGGGAGCGGGTCACCGCGGCGGTGTTGCTCGTCGAGCACGCAGACACCCGGCGCTCTGCTGTTCTCCCTGGGGTCCGCCGGCTCCTGCGGTGACGTGCTCGGGCACTTCGGCACCCCCGACGGCACCATCGCCGACCCCGACCTGGAGAGCGGTACGGTCGGGTTGGGCGTGCACGACCTGTGCGGCGCCGGGCAGGCGATCGCGGTGGCTTCCGGGTTCTGACCGAGGAAGAAAGTCTTTCGTCCGGAGCAGTCCGAAGGGGATTTTTGCCAACCATGGTGCTGGTCCGCATCGAGACCCTAGGGTCGAACGGTGACGCATCGACCCGGTGGGGCGGCGGCGGGGTGGTCCGACCTCGACGGAGCGCGACTGCTGACCTGCCAGATCGTCCATGACATCCGGGGTGGTCGGCTGCCAAGCGTGCGGGTGCAGACGATGTTCCGGCTGTCGCCCGGCACGGTCGCGTTCGTCTGCGGACCCTGCCGCGTCGATGAGTTGCGGGCTGCCGGTGACGGCAGCTATTCGCGCAGCAGCGGGTTCGTGTTCGGGACCGGAGGGCTCGGGCTTGCCCTGCTTGCGGGATCACTGGCCGCGAACGCCGCCGGTAACGCCCGGCGCCGCAACCGGGCTATGGCCGACGCGCAGGTGGCGTTCCGCCCGGAGTTCGAAGCCCATCTTTTTGTCACCAATGACGGGTTCGTGTTCCAGTCCCACCAAGGAATCTCGGGTTTTCGCGGGGTCGACGTCGACGCGGTCCAGGTCATCGACCCCAACGTCGTTCTCGTGCAGCTGCGGTCCGACCGGGGAGCGCTCACCTGGCGGCTGTGGTCGCCGTGGGCCGAGCTGCTGTTCGTGCTGTGGGCTCTGGACCAGCACCCGGACCATCCCCAGATGCGCGACGGCAGCTGGCTGCATCCTGCATGGCTGGACTACGCACGCTCTCAGGGCCACGACCCTCGGCTCCGGTCGACTGTGCTGGCCCAGGACCCATCCACCATCCGGCTGCCAGGTCAGCAGCCCCAGCTCGGCGGCTGACCGCAGCTCGTCAGCTCAGCCGACGTTGCAGGTCACACCGGTGGCGTGCACCGGGCAGTAGCCGAACGGGTTCTTGTCGAGGTACTGCTGGTGATAGTCCTCGGCGTAGAAGAAGTCGTCGGTGTCCTCACCGGCGGGCCTGATCGGCTTCACCTCGGTGGTGATCCGGCGGTAACCGGACCGCTCGAACTCGGTCTGGTACATCGCCAGCACTCGGCCGACGACCTCGGCCTGCTCGGGACTCGTGGTGTAGATCGCCGACCGGTACTGGGTGCCGACGTCGTTGCCCTGCCGCATCCCCTGGGTCGGGTCGTGGTTCTCGAAGAAGATCTTGAGCAGCTTCTCCAGGCTGGTCTTCGTGGGGTCGTAGCTCACCTTGACGATCTCGGTGTGCCCGGTCCGCGCGGAGCAGACCTCCTCATACGTCGGGTTCTGGGTGAACCCACCGGCGTAGCCGGCCGCCGTGTTGGTGACCCCCGGGGCGTTCCAGTAGAGCTTCTCGGCTCCCCAGAAGCAGCCGAGCGCCAGGTAGACGACCTCGGACCCGGCGGGCACGCTCTGCACCGGGATGCCGAAGATCTCGTGGAAGGTCGGGTCGGCGAGTACGGTGCGCTCCCGCCCGGCGAGCGCCCGATCGGGCTCGACCATGGTGACCTTCTGCTTGCCGAACAACATCTGTCCACTCTCCTCGTCTGCTACTGCCTACGACAACGGTCCGGCCGGGACGGGCATTCCAGCGGCGTACTCGGACCTGGATAGCCTCGCCCCATGACTGCCTACGGAGCCGACCACGGCTTCTCCACCCGAGCGATCCACGCCGGCCAGGAGCCCGACCCGACCACGGGAGCGGTGTCGCCGCCGATTTACGCGACGTCGACCTACGCCCAGGACGGGGTCGGGGGGCTCCGGAACGGCTACGAGTACTCCCGCTCGGCGAACCCCACCCGGACCGCGCTGGAGGAATGCCTGGCTGCTCTGGAGGGGGGCGCGCGCGGGCTGGCCTTCGCCAGCGGGCTGGCCGCCGAAGACGCCCTGCTCCGGACCATCGGCTCGCCCGGAGCCCACGTGGTGATCCCACACGACGCGTACGGCGGGACCTTCCGCCTCTTCGCCCGGGTGCACCAGCCGTGGGGGTTGGAGGCCACCCCGGTCGACCTCACCGACCTGTCCGCGATCGAGGCGGCCCTGCGGCCCGAGACCAAGGCCATCTGGGTCGAGACGCCCACCAACCCGTTGCTGTCCATCGCCGACATCGCAGCGATCGCCGAGCTGGCCCACGCCCACGGGGCGCTGGTGATCGTCGACAACACCTTCGCCTCGCCCTATCTGCAGCAGCCGCTCGCCCTCGGTGCTGACGTGGTCGTGCATTCCACCACGAAGTACTGCGGAGGTCATTCCGACGTCGTCGGCGGTGCGCTCGTCGCCGCCGACCCCGAGCTGGGGGAACAACTCGCCTTCCACCAGAACGCGATCGGGGGGGTGGCCGGACCGTTCGACGCCTGGCTGGTGCTCCGCGGTCTCAAGACCCTGGCCGTCCGGATGGAACGGCACTGCGACAACGCGGAGATCGTCGCGGCCTTCCTCGACGCGCACCCCGACGTCAGCCAGACCATCTACCCGGGCCTGGACAGCCACCCGGGTCGGCAGGTGGCGGCCGCGCAGATGCGCCGGTTCGGGGGCATGGTCAGCTTCCGGGTCGCCGCCGGTGAGCAGGCAGCCGTCGACCTGTGCGCCCGGACGTCGGTGTTCACGTTGGGGGAGTCGCTCGGTGGCGTCGAGTCACTGGTGGAGCATCCGGGCCGGATGACCCATGCCTCGGTGGCCGGTACGGCGCTGGAGGTCCCGGCCGACCTGGTTCGGCTGAGCGTGGGGATCGAGGACGCCGACGACCTGGTGGCTGATCTGGAACGCGCCCTGGGCTGAGGTGTGCCGCGAGCTCAGAAGTCGTCCCGGGTGAACGGGGCTCGCGACCAGGCGAAGGCCGTCGCCCCGCGGGTCACCGCGCCGGTGCGGTGCTCGACCACCCGGCCCGCGGCGGCGAGGGCCGCCAGCGAGACGCCGCCCATGAACACCGTCGCCAGCTCCTTCACCCCGAGGGTGAGGTCGGGCTTGCGCCGCACCCGACGAACCGACGCCCCCTCCGGCCCGGCCTGCAGGTTAAACCGGCCGTCGTTGTGGGCGAGCAGCGGGTCGAGCACCTCCACCGTCAGGTCCACCTCGGTGGCGTAACCGCGAGCCTCCAACGACCGGGCCACGTCGACGAGCCGGAGGTGGGTGCCGTCGGTCAGGTGCTGGACGAGGGCCCGCGGGTCGGCGAGCAGATGGCGCAACGGGTCGTCGACGGGTGCGGTGCCGCGGGTGAACGTCCGCACCAGGTCGAGGTCCAGCAGGTAGCGCCAGAGCCGGGCGTAGCCGACCGGGTCGGCGGCGTCGACCTCGATCACCGACAGCTCGCTGCTCGCCCCCGCCGGTCCGCCGGACTCCTTGACCCGGAACAGCGCGTACCCGGTGGCCTGCCCCGCCTCGTCGACGTGCAGCACGAAGCGGTAGGCGGAGAACCCGTCGCGGTCGCGCTCGGGGTCGAGCAACGTCGCCTGCCACCACGGGTCGGTGCGGTCCAACGCGCCCGGCCGTTCGGGCAGCAGGGAGAGGTGGATGGGCGCGGCGGTCGCGACGAACTCGTCCTGGTCGACCTCGGCCACCGAACCGCCGCCGAGGACGACGTCCGGCAGAAAATCCAGGTCGCGGGTACGGCCCGACTGCCGGACCCGCGGCAGGGCCGAGCCGTAACCGAAACGGCCGTAGATCACCGACTCCGAGGCCCACAGCAACGCCAACGGTTCGCCCCGCTCGTGGGTCTGCTGCAGCTGGTGGGTCATCATCTCCCGCAGCAACCCCCGACGCCGGTAGGACGGGTTCACGCTAACGACGGTGACGGCGGCGGTGTCGACCGCGGCGCCGCCCGGCAGCGACAGGCGGCGACCGAACGCGCCACAGGTCGAGACCCATTGGCCGTCGACGCGGTGACCGAACGTGCGATCGGGCAGGAAGAGCCGACGATCCAGCTCCGGGGTCTCGTCGTGGTAGGCGCCGTAGAAGCCGCGCATCACCGCCCGGAGGTAGTCGGGCAGCTCCTCGGGGGTGACGTGCTCGATCCGCGGCTGAGCGAGATGGGGCGGGGTCGTCCTGTGCTCGATTCTGGGCGACGGGCTCACGGGATCACTCACCGCACCAGTCAAGCAGCCTGGGCCGACAGGTCCCAGTCGATGCCCGCCGCGCCCGCCGCGATCAGGAACTCGTTGGCCCGGCTGAACGGTCGCGACCCGAAGAAGCCGTGGTGCGCCGACAGCGGCGACGGGTGGGCGCTCTGGATCACCGGCACGCCGCCGAGCAACGGAACGAGGTTCCGTGCGTCGGCACCCCACAGGATGGCCACCAACGGGCCGCCCCGCGCCACCACGGCGCGGATGGCCTGCTCGGTCACCCGTTCCCAGCCCTTGCCACGGTGCGACCCGGAGCGGCCCGGTGCCACGGTGAGCACCCGGTTGAGCAGCAGCACGCCCTGCTCGAACCACGGGGTCAGATCACCGCTGACGGCTCGTGGTATGCCCAGGTCGGACTCCAGCTCGGTGTAGATGTTCGCCAGGCTGCGCGGAATCGGGCGGACGTCGGGGGCCACGGAGAACGACAGCCCCACCGGGTGGCCGGGCGTCGGGTAGGGGTCCTGGCCCACGACCAGCACCCGGACGTCCGCGAGCGGCCGGCTGAAGGCCCGCAGCACGGCCTCACCCGCCGGTAGGTAGGACCGACCGGCGGCCAGCTCGGCCCGCAGGAAGTCGCCCAGCTCGACGACCGTGTCCTGCACCGGGGCCAGGGCCTCCGCCCAGTCCGGAGCCACGAGCTCACTGAGGGGTCGACCGGTCACCGCCCCAGTGTGCCGGAGGGCGGCGAACCCTCCGCTACCGTGGTCGTCGTCGGATCAGGTGTGGAGCAAGGGGATTGGTTTGAGCGTGTCCAACAGAGCCGGCACCACCTGGCAGCGGTGGCGACGCTGGCAACGCGCCCTGGCCGAGCCCGGGCCGGCCGGGGTCGTGCCGGACGGCTCACCACCCACCGTGACGGTGACGACCGACCCTGATCCGATCCAGGTCGAGGCCCACCTCACCCCCGAGATGGACCGGCTGGTTCCACGTGGGATGCAGACGGCCGCGAGCTGGTGCTGGCGGGCGATCGTGATCGTGATCGTGATCGGGGGTCTCGGGTGGCTGATCGGGTACCTCTCCGAGGTGGTGATTCCGCTGGCCGTGGCGATCCTGCTGACGGCCCTACTCGGCCCAGTGGCCCGCCGCCTGCGCGGTTGGGGGCTGCCCAAGGGGCTCGCCATCCCGATCACGGTGATCGGCGGACTTGCCGTCGTCGCGGGCGGGCTGACCCTGATCGGTACGCAGATCGCCGGTCAGAGTGGGGCGATCTCCAATCAGGTCGTGGCCGGCTTCAACCAGATCGTGGACTGGCTGTCGACCGGTCCGCTGAACGTCAACACCGACCAGCTCAACGGCTGGATCGACAAGCTCCAGGCGTTCTTGACCGACAGCTCCAGCACCATCGCCAAGTACGCCGCCGACGTCGGCACCCAGCTCGGGCGTTTCGTGGCGGGTTTCGCGATCACGATCTTCGCCCTGTTCTACTTTCTCGGCGACGGCCGCGGCATCTTCCGCTTCCTACTGAAGTTCTTCCCGCGGCGGGCCCGGGGCCGGGTCGACGACGCGGCGCTGAAGGGCTGGGTGTCGCTCACGTCCTACGTCCGAGCGACGATCCTGGTGGCCCTGACCGACGCCGTGGGGGTGTTGATCGCGGCGTTGATCATCGGGGTGCCGCTGGCGCCAGCCCTGGCGGCGTTGGTCTTCATCGGGGCCTTCGTCCCGATCGTGGGGGCCCTGGTCTCGGGCATGGTCGCGGTCCTGGTGGCGCTGGTTTTCCTCGGCTGGGTCAAGGCACTCATCATGCTGGCGTGCATCATTGCCGTGATGCAGCTCGAGGGGCACATCCTGCAGCCGTTCCTGCTCGGCCGGGCCGTGAAGCTGCACCCGCTCGCGGTGCTGCTCGGCATCGCCATCGGGGTCATCGTCGCCGGCATCGTCGGCGCCTTGATGTCGATCCCCATCCTGGCCTTCTCCAAGACCTTCGTCGCCGATCTGGCCGTCCGGGGTGGCGAGGATCTCGACCCGGGTGCGGTCACCCAGGACCACGAGAAGCGCGCCGCCCGCTGACGCGGTGACGACGAAGGGCCCGTGGTCATCGCCACGGGCCCTCTGTCGACAGCATTGTGCAAAGGCTCAGCTCAGAGCGCGGACGCCTTCTTGTACGTGCTCCACGAGACGTTCCAGTCCGACCAGCCGTTGACCCGCTCCATGCCCCGGCTGCTCCCGGTGGTCTCCACCGGGTCACCAGGCAGCACCCGGTCGTAGAGCCAGCCGGCGTCGCTCGTGCTCATCCCCACGCAGCCGTGGCTGGCGTTGGTCCGGCCGAAGGACCCCGCGTTCCAGGGAGCCGAGTGGAGGAACTCACCGGAGTTGGTGATCCTCATGGCGTACTTCACGTTGAGGTCGTAGTTCTCCTTGGCGCCGATCATCTCGTTCGTCATCTTCTTGTTCATTTCCTTGCTCATGATGAGCTTGATGCCGCTGCGGGTCTGCCAGCCGGACTTGCCACCGCTGACGTAGATCGTGCGAACCAGCTTGTCGTTCTGGTAGACCTTGGCGACATCGGTACTGAGATTGATCTTGGTGATCAGCGACCGGCCGATGGTGAAGTCGGTGCTTCGTGACTCCTGACCGTAGATCCCGTTGCCGGCGTTGACCCCGTTGAGGTTGGCGTCGACGCTGACCTTGGTGCCCGGCTTCCAGTAGGTCTTCGGTCGGTAGTGCACCTCGGTCGAGCTGATCCACGACCAGGTCCCGGTCTGCTTCGGCGTGGTCTGCACGCTGAGGTGCTTCTCGAACTCGGCCTTGTCCTTGACCGGGACGTCGAAGGTGAGGATGACCGGCATCCCGACGCCGACCGTGGCGCCCTTGGCGGGAAAGATCGTCGGGTAGGTCTGCTGGTCGAGACTGAGGTCCTCGGTGGTGAAGGTCTGGCTCGAGCTGGAGTCCACACCGGCCGTGCTCGTGCCGGACATCTTGAGGGTGTAGGTCGCACCCGGGTCGAGGGCCTCGTCGGCCGTCCATCCCGTTTTGGCGTCGTTCAGCGCGCCGTTGACGCTGACCTTCTTCTTGGGGTCGTCCTTGGTGCCGACGTAGGCCAAGGAGACCTTGGAAAGCTTGCCGTCGGCCGCCGCGACCGACACGATCTTGTCGACCTTGACGTTCTTGGCCCCGTCGTCGACGTTCGCCGACAGGCTGACCGCCTCGGGGGTGGGGGAGGACGTCGAGGTCGTCGACGTGCTGCTCGAGGTGGGGGCCTTCGTGAGCCCACCGTCAGCCGGACCCTGGGACGACGGGTTCACCCCACAGCCACCGACGAGGGCAACTGCGGCGAGCGCGGCCGTCACGGCCAGGGCGGGGCGGGTCAGCCTGGTGGTGTTCATGTCTGCGTCCTTGGTCTGCGGGTGCGTGCAGTGCCGGTCGAATCCGGGCGCCGTGGGCACCCGTACGCCGCTTCCACGCACGTACCGGGGAGGAGGGTTGCTTCTCTACGGTAATTCATCGTCGCGGCCTTTCCTATTTCCACGAGGCGCGACCGTGGGGCCCCCCCCACCCCCCCCCGGTGGGCCACATCCAAAACCACAGCCTCCCCTCGCACACCCACCCATCTTTCCGCCGGCTCCG
>JBPCRP010000011.1:0-9388 GCA_050996715.1 Propionibacteriaceae bacterium | reverse complement strand
ACCCCAACCCCCACATCCTCAGCCACTAACTGAACGGTATTGGGACTAGACCGACTTCACGGCCCGCGCGCCCTTGGCGCCGACCGCACCGACGAGCTCGCGGGCGAGCCCACCGACGCCCAGCTCGATCAGACCACCACCGGAGCGCTGCTGCTCACCCTCGACGGCGCCGAGCACGACCGCAGACCCCATCAGGAGCGGGGTCGCCCACTGCAGAGCCTTGAGCTGCTTCTGCGCCGCCTCCAGCTCGGGGCTGGCGGTCGCGGACGGCTCGGTGGTCCCGGACGCGCCCTCCTGGTCGTGCTTCTTGATCTTCGCCCCGAGCACCCCGGAGTACGCGGTGGTGCCGGCGGCGGCAACGGTCAGGATCAGCTTGACGACGGTCACGCTCCCCGCGCCCGGCTGGTTCGCCACCCGCTTGCGGGCGGTGATCATCAGACCGAGGCCGCCGACGGTGTGGGCAGCCACGGCCGCGAGCTGCACCGGAGTCCACTTGGCCCAGCCGAGACTGGACAGCCGTAGGCGCTCGGACGGGTCCTTCGCCTCCGCGGCGGCGCCATTGAGGCCGACGGCGCCCATCAGGGAGCCGCCGAACCAGGCGGCCATCCCGAGATCGTGCAGCGAACGGATAAAGGTGTGGCGGTCGGACATGTGGTTCCCTTCGAGTGGCTGGTCGGTCCGAGGTCGGTGACCTGGACCACGCGGAGCGGACCGACGCACCGACGTACGTGTTCGGTACCCGGCCCACCCAGGAACATCACCCTACGCGCGGGTGTTTACGGTGTATCTGACACCTGACCTCGGCATCGAGAGAACCACCGGGTTGTGATGGTCAGCGCGGGAGACCGGGTCGCCAATCGCACCGCCCCGAAGCCGGTGTCCGTATGACCGACCACCTCCACCGGACCCGGAGGTCCACGAGTGCCCAGAGAACGGAAGGCAAAGATGACCGACCAGTACACGTTCACCAACCCCGTCGACCAGTACCGCACCGACGGATTCCCCGAGCAGTACCAGCAGGGACCCGGTCTGGCAGCCGATCTGGCCCCTACGGCCGACCACGGCGAGCACACCTACCGCGGGAGCGGGCGGCTGACCGGACGCAAGGCCCTGGTCACCGGCGGCGACTCCGGGGTGGGCCGCGCCGCCGCCATCGCGTTCGCGCGGGAGGGGGCCGACGTCGTCATCGCCTACCTGCCGAGCGAGCAGCGCGACGCCGACGAGGTCGGCCGGCTGATCACCGACGCCGGCCGGCGGGCCGTGCTCGTTCCCGTCGACATCGCCGACGAGCACGACGCCCGGGCACTGGTCCGTACCGCCGTGGACGAGCTTGGCGGCCTGGACCTGATCGCCAACGTCGCCGGCAAGCAGCAGACCCAGGAGTCGCTCGCCGACATCACCTCCGAGCAGTTCGACGAGACGTTCAAGACCAACGTCTACGCGATGTTCTGGATCATCCAGGAGGCACTGCCCCACCTGCCGGCCGGCTCCTCGATCATCAACACCAGCTCGATCCAGGCGTACTCGCCCTCCCCCACCCTGGTCGACTACGCCACGACCAAGATGGCCGTCAACACCTTCAGCAAGGCGCTTGCCCAGCAGCTGGCGCCCCAGGGCATCCGAGTCAACGTGGTGGCGCCGGGACCGTTCTGGACGCCTCTGCAGACCGCTGGCGGCCAACCCACCGAGGCGCTGCCAAAGTTCGGTCAGGAGACCCCCCTGGGTCGCGCAGGTCAGCCGGCCGAGCTGGCGCCGGCGTACGTCTACCTGGCGTCGGCCGAGTCGGGGTACGTCACTGGTGAGACGCTCAACGTGAACGGCGGGATGCCGACGCCCTAGTGGTCGCCGGTCGCCCTGCTCAGGGCCGCCACCGCGTCGGCCGGCTGGCGGCTCAGCGGCAGCCCACGCTCTCGCGCGCCCCGGACCAGGTCAGGCGTAGGCAGCCGACATCGACAGGCCGCGGCGCTACCGCTCGCGCTCACGCTCGACCCGGTCCTTCCGACGTCCTCGATCAGGGCGACACCGACCGCGTTGACGCGCACCTGGGCCACCTCGTCGAGCGCCAACCGCGCCAGTGTCCGGTCCCCACGGTGGGAGAACGTGCTCACCCCGATCACCTGGCCTTCGGGCCGGATCGGCACGGCGTAGCCGGTGCACGGGCTCAGGACTTGCCGGACGCGCTCGCTGAAGAGGGCCACCGGTGGTGCGGGCCGCCGTCGGCGCCAAGGATCGACACCCAGGCCCGGCACATCCGCACGGCGAGCGGACCTTGGTCGGCGTCGGCCGCCACGGCTCGCGCCAACCGCCCGGGCACCTGCGTCCGGTCGTCAAGGCGCCTCCCGCCGTCACCGCGTCGCCGGTGCGATCTTCACAGCATCGGCGACGCGCGACGTCAGCGCCCCAGCGCCTTCGAGGCGGCGGCAACGTGGTCCTGCGCCTCGTTGACCTTCTTCTGGTAGGTCGCGAGGTCACCCTTCTTGAGCGCCGCGTCGGCGTCGGCGAGGGCCTTCGCGGCCTGGTTGAGCTGTGAGGCCGCCGCCGGGTTGTCCGGGTTCGTCCCGGTGCCCCCACCCGTGCCCGTTCCGCCTCCGGTGCTGCCGTTCTCACCGGTGCTGGCTCCCGAATCGCCCTTGAACACCTGGTCCAGCGCGGCCTGCAGGGTCGAGCCGATCCCGACCTCCTGGCCGAACCGCACCATCACGAAGCGCAGCGCCGGGTAGGTGCCGGTGCTCCCCTGCCGTTGGGTGTACACCGGCTGGACGTAGAGCAGACCACCCCCGACGGGCAGGGTGAGCAGGTTGCCGTACGTCGCCTGCGAGGTGCCCTGCTGGAACGGTCGCAGCGTCTCCGCGACGACCGGGTTGGACACCATGGCGTTGGCGGTCTGGTTCGGACCGTCGATCTGGGTGGTGTCGGACATCCGCAGGATCCGCATCTGGCCGTAGTCCGGGCTTGACGCGTCGGCGTTGACCGCCATGTAGGCGGCGAGGTTCTGCCGACCGTTGGGCACGAAGACCCCGGTCAGAGAGAAGTTCGCGGCGTCGTCCCCGGGCCACTTGACCGACAGGAAGTAGGGCGATTCCTTCTTACCGCTACCGGTCGGGTCCGGTGGCACCTGCCAGAGGTCGGAGCTCGCGTACCAGCTCAACGGGTCGGTGACGTGGTAACGGGTGAGCACCTCACGTTGCACCTTGAACAGGTCCTCGGGGTACCGCAGGTGGCTCAGTAGATCCGCCGGGATCTGGTCCCGCGGGGCGACGGTGCCGGGAAACGCCTTCTCCCACGTCTTGAGGACCGGGTCGCTCCGATCCCATTCGTAGAGCGTGACCGAGCCGTCGTACGCGTCGACCACGGCCTTGACCGAGTTCCGGATGTAGTTGATCTTCTGGCTCGCCTGGACCCCGACCGGACCCACGCCGGTCTGCGCGTCGCTGGTCGCGTCGTTGAGGTCGAAGCGCTTGCTGTTCGGGTAGGAGTCCGACGTCGTGTAGCCGTCCACGATCCAGACCATTCGGCCCTCAACCACGGCGGGGTAGGCGTCGGTGTCGACGGTCAGCCACGGGGCAGCCTTCTGCACCCGCTCCCGGGGGGTCCGGTCGTAGATGATCTTGGAGTCCGCGTTCACCCGGTCGGACAGCAAGACGTTGACGTCGGTGAACTTCGCGGCGTAGAGCAGCCGCCGCCAGGTCGAGCCGATCCCCACGCCGCCCTTACCGGTGTAGGTATTGAGCTTGGGGTTGTTGCCCTCACCGCCGCCGGGGGTGTCGAACTCCACGGGTCCTGCCCCGGGGGGCGCGCCGACGATCGAGAAGCCGCTCTGCAGCTCGCCGTAGTAGATCCGCGGCTCGTGCTCGGCGATCTCACCGGTGGGTGGGATGTCCTTGGCCACCCACTGCGGCTCGCCGCCGGCCTGACGCTGGTTGCCGTACGCAGCGACCAGGCCGAAGCCGTGGGTGTAGACGGTGTGCAGGTTGTTCCAGTTCTTTTCCTGCAGGTTGCTCAGGTCCATCTCTCGCGCGGCGACCACGACGTCGGTCGAGGTGCCGTTGATCTTGTACCGGTCCACGTCGAGGGTGGCCGGGAACTGGTAGAAGCCACGCACCTGCTGCAGCTGCTCGAAGGCGGGGGCGACCTTGGCCGGGTCCAGCAGCCGGACCCCGGGCAGGGCCTCGGCGTCGGACTGCAACTGGCCGGCGGACACGGTGGTCTTAGCGTCGTAGTTCTGGATCTCGACACCGTCGACCCCGTAGGCCGCCCGGGTCGCCGCGATGCTCTGCGCGATGTAGGGCCGCTCCTTGTCGGGCTCGTCAGGCTTGACGCTGAACTGCTGCACCGCCCCCGGGTAGACCACCCCCAGCACGATGGCGGCGAGGATCATCAGGCTGAGCCCGATCAACGGCACCATCCATCGGCGCAGGATCGCGTTCGCGAAGAACAGCAGCGCGCAGATTCCCGCGATCACCGCCAGGATCGATTTGGCCTGCAACGTGGCGTTGTCCCCGGTGTAGGTGATGCCGGTGAAGATCGGTCGGTTGTCGCTGATGACCAGGCCGTAGCGGTCGAGCCAGTAACCCAAGCCTTTGGCGACGATCGCCAGCCCGACCAGGATCGACAGGTGGGCCTGGGCGGCCGGAGTCCCGCCACGGCCGGGGCGGCTGACCTTCAGCGCACCCATCACGTAGTGCACGATCGCTGCCGCGATCGAGCTGAAGACCAGCGTGACGAAAACGAAGCTGAGGACGAAGCGCCACCACGGGTAATCGAAAATGTAGAACGACAGATCAAGGCCGAACTTGGCGTCGGTGGAGCCGAAAGGGGTCGAGTTCTGCCAGGCGAGATAGGTCGCCACCTGGCCGGTGGCGGCCCCGCCGGCGAAGAGCCCGACGACCACGGCGATGGCCACCATCACCACCACGAACCGCTGCTCCAGCACCTCGCGGTACCGCTCCAGCAGCTGGCTGCTCGGCGCGGCCAGCCGTTTGCGGGGACGGAGACGGTGGGCGATCGCGGTGTTCGCCGCGACGGTGGTGGCCATCACCAGACCGAAAGCCACGAAGAGCCCGATCCGGGTCAGCAGCATGGTCGAGAAGACCTGACCGAAGTGCATCGAGTCGAACCACAGCCGTTCGGTCCACAGGTTCGTGAAGACCGCGAAGGCGACGATCAGCAGCGCGATGATGACGAGGGTGGGCAGGACCGCGCTGCGCCGGTGCGGGGCCCGGACCGTGGTGCTCACGCGGCCGCTCGCAGGCGGGCGGGGCTCGACAGCTCGACGTTCATGTCTCGAATCTCCTGCTCGTGGGGCCGGGCGGGTCGCCGTCCGGCTCGGTCGTGCGGGTCGGTGGTGCGGGTGGGTCGTGGGCGTAAGGCTGGACGGTGTGCGGGACGTGGTGGGGTGCGGGTGGTGTCACGACAGCGTATGCGCCAGTGCGGCGAGCAGCCCCGGAACGAGATCCGGGGCGCCGAGCAGGTCTTCTGGGGCGCTCACCAACCGACCGACCCCGTGCTGGTGACCGTACCGGTCGACACCGACGACCAAGCGGACGTCGACCCGGTCCGGGTGCGCGGCCACCACGGCCGCGGCCGTCTCGGGGTCGGCCGGCAGGTCGGCCTCGCGACCCGCGGGCAGGAAGCTGCTCTCCAGGCTCAGCGCGCAGCCGGTGACGGCCTCGGGCCAGGCCACCTCGGCGAGGTCGGCGACCACGTCGCCGGTCGGGGTGAACTGCTCCTGCTCGATCCCGGTCAGGCCCTCCGGTGGCGCACCGTCATCCTCGGAACGCAGCCCCAGCTCGACGGCCAGCGCCGGTTCGGCTGCTACCAGCTCGTCGGTACGGACCAGCGCGAACAGCCGGGGCGGCTGATCCCACCCCCCGCCACCGACGTGCCGTTCGAGATCGATGAGGGCAGCGACGAGCGCGTCGGCTCGGGCAACGTCCGTGGCGTCCGTGGCGTCCGCGGGACGGTCGTCGCAGCGACGGGGGTCTGCAGGGTTGGCGGGCTGGCTCATCGCGAACCCCGCGACCGCGGCGGGCTCAGCATCGCGGGAGGGCGGCCGGGTCGTCCACGTCCAGCGCGGTCAGCGCGGCGATCGCGCCGTCGAGGGTGGCGACCTTGACCAGGTCGAGGTCGGTCTGGACGCCGTTCAGATCGGCGCAGTTGGCGGCGGGGACCAGGAAGACGGTCGCTCCGGCGTCCTGCGCGCCGGCGATCTTCTCCTGGATGCCGCCGATGGGCCCGACCGTGCCGTCGGGGGTGATCGTACCGGTCCCGGCAACGTGCCGATCTCCGAGCAGGGCGCCCGGGGTGATCTTGTCGTAGATGGCCAGGGAGAAGACCAGTCCCGCGCTCGGCCCGCCGATCTGGTCGCCGAGGTCGAAGGAGATGTCGGGTCGGTAGCGGTAGCCCGTCGACACCTGGATTCCCACGACGGCCTCGCGGGGTGCGGTGGTCGACGCCCGCGACGTGACCGTCACCTGAACCGGTTTCTTGGCGCGCAGCACCCGGAAGGTGATGACGCTACCGATCGGCTTCGCCCGGATCGCCGCGCCGACGTCGTCCACCGCCGGGGTCGAGGTGCCGTCCACCTGGGTGATCAGGTCCCCCGGCTGGAGCTTCTGGTACGCGGGTCCCTGCACCGTCACGCTCGCCACCACCGGCAGGGTGGTGACCGGTTGGTCAGCGGCCCGCAGCGCGGCCACCACCGCGTCGCTCTGGGAGGTCTGCATCAGCAGCGTCTCCTGCGCCTCGGCCTGGGCCGCCGTGGAGTCGGACGCGTAGATCGACGCGCGTGGCAGCACGTCGCGATGCGGGGCGACGTAGCTCCAGATCGCCTGCGGCAGCGTGAGCCGGGAGTCGAACCGGGTCTGCAGGACAGTGGTCAGGTCGAGCTGACCGGTCGTCGGGTAGGTGCTGATGCCGGCTACGTCCACCAGCGGACGGCCGTCGCGGCTGCCGAGGGTGTCGGTGGCCTGACCCGGCGACCAGGCGACGAACGGCACCGGCAGCGCGATCACCAGGCTGGCGCTGGCCACGAACGCGACCGCAGCCACCAGTCCCGTCAGGGTCTGGGTCGTCACGCTCTGACGCCGGGAGCTCCTGACGGCGACCGGGCCGCCGCTCACGGCAGCCCGACCCATTCGACCTCCCCGCCGGCGAAGTGCTGTTCCTTCCAGATCGGTACGGTCGTCTTGAGGTCGTCGATGAGCGCCTGGCAGGCGGCGAGGGCCGGCCCACGGTGAGCGGCACCCGCGGCCACCACGACCGCCAGGTCGCCGACGGACAGCGCACCCGTCCGGTGGGCCACGGCCACGGCTGGGACGGCAAACCGCTCGGCGACCCGCTCGGCGCACCTGGCAAGCTCGGTCTGGGCGCTGGGGTGCGCGGTGTAACTCAGCGCGTCGACGCCCCGCCCGCCGTCGTGCTCGCGGACCAGACCGACGAAGAGACCGACGCCACCGACGGCCGGCCCGCAGACGGCGTCCAGCACGGTGTCCACGCTGAGCGGCGTCGCCAGCAGCACCGCCAGCTTGACGGCCGACGAAACAGATGCCGCGGGGTTCGCCGGGGGCACGGGCGAAGCGACCGGTCCCGACATGCCCCGCACCCTACGCCGAGAGCAGAACCCCGCCCCGCAGGCCGAGACGCGTTGGGACGATGCGGTTCAATGGACCGACGCAGGGCGCGGTGCTGGCGTGCGGCCCACGCTGGTCCGAACCGGTCACCGAACTGCCTCGCGAACCACCCACGACCTGGGAGAACTGTGATGGCCGACGACCCGCGTGACCCCGACGAGAGCGCACCCGAGAACGGGGAAGGTGCGGAGCGTCCCGATGCCGACCCGCCGCAGCGACGCCTCGGTCCGCTGGGGGGCTCGAGTGGTGCGGGCGGTGGTGCCGGCGGTGGTGCGGGCAGTGGTGCGGGCGGTGGTGTGGGCAGCAGCGGCGGGGCAGCCGGCTTCAACCCGCAGAACCCGTTCGAGGCCCTGTTCAACCAGATGGGTGGTGCCGCCGGCGCCGGTGGTGGCGACATGAACGCGATGATGCAGCAGTTGCAGAGCGCGTTCTCGATGCTCGGCGGCCCGTCGGGCCTGTTCGGTGCCGCGAGCGCCTCGGACTCCGAGTCGGGGGTCAACTGGGACCTCACCAAGGACATCGCGCGCAAGACCGTCGCCTCGCTCGGCAAGGACCCGTCGCCCTCGATGGCCGACCAGCACCGGGTGCGTGAGGCGGTCCAGCTCGCCGAGACCTGGCTGGACGAGGCCACCGTGTTTCCGCGTACCGGTGGGGTGGCCGGCGCCTGGAGCCGAGCCGACTGGGTCGAGCGCACGATGCCGACCTGGCGGCGGCTGGTCGAACCCGTGGCCAAGCACATCGCCGACGCCATGGAAGGTGCCCTCAGCCTGCCCGAGGACGGCAGTCCCGAGTCCCAGGCACTGGGGCAGCTCGGCCTGGGCGGCATGGCGGGGATGGAGGGCATGTTGCGACCGATGCTCCGCAACTCCGGTGCATCTATGTTCGGCCTCCAGCTCGGCCAAGGACTCGGACAGCTCGCCACCGAGGTGATGGGGGCGACCGACATCGGGTTGCCGCTGAGCGCCAAGGGCGAGGTCGCGCTGCTGCCGACCAACGTGGCCGCCTTCGGTGCCGGGCTCGAGCAGAGCGAGCAGGACGTCGCCCTCTATCTCGCCCTGCGCGAGTGCGCCCGAGCTCGGCTCTTCGCGTCCTCGGGTTGGGTGCGCGAACAGATCCTGACCCTGGTCGAGGAGTACGCCCGCGGCATCACCATCGACACCTCGGCCCTGGAGGAGGCGGTGGGCCAGCTCGACCCCAACAACCTCGAGGAGCTTGGCTCCAAGCTCGAAGGTGGTCTGTTCGAGCCGCAGAAGACCCCCGCCCAGGAAGCCACGCTCGCGCGGTTGGAGACGATGCTCGCCCTGGTCGAGGGCTGGGTCGACGAGGTCGTCGGACTCGCCGCCAGCAAGTGGATGCCCTCGGCGCAGGCTCTGGCCGAGACCGTACGGCGGCAGCGCGCTACCGGCGGACCGGCCGAAGCCACGTTCGCGACCCTGGTCGGCCTCGAGCTGCGACCGCGCCGGATGCGGGAGGCCGCCGCCCTCTGGGGCCAGCTGCGGGAGGTCCGCGGGGTGGAGGGGCGCGACGCCGCCCTGGCCCACCCGGACGTGGCGCCGACTTCGTCCGATCTCGACGACCCGACGGCGTACGTCAGCGGTGACCGGGCAACCTCAGGAAGCGGCGACGAGGACTTCGACGCCGCACTGGCCAAGCTCCTGGACGAGGGCTCGACGGACCAGGGCTCGACGGACCAGGGCTCGACGGACCAGGGCTCGACGGACCAGGGCTCGACGGACCAGGGCTCGACGGACCAGGGC